>JAURMD010000116.1 GCA_030830875.1 Thermoplasmatota archaeon
CCTCGGTTTGATCAACATGAGGCGCGTCCATCGGCGGCATAGGGGTGTGCATCAGTGAGCGAACGCCGATGCGGGCGATGTCCTCAATGAAAGGCTCGATTCGGAAGGGAGGTACGCCGAAGGTGGCACGAACCCCGTCGCGAAGGCCAATGGACAGGTCAAGCAGCAACACGTTTTGCTGAATCATGTCCATGCGAAACATTGGGTGCACGACATTGAGGGTCAGAAGGGATTCATTCGGCGCGAGACGGGAACGCAAGGATGCAGCATGCGACCGGCGGAGCAACAGGAGCGCGTCTTCGAGGGCAGCCTCGTCTTGAAATTGGGCCTGCACCAGCAGCCGAAGGCCACGTTCGGTAGGGTGCTGGTGGACCAAGCGGCTGCTGCTCAACGCCTCCGCCAGCGGCCCTAGGCCAAGACGGTCTTCGAATTCAACAATAAGCCGGCGCATGTGCACATGTGAACATGTGTCTATTTGAACAGAGTGGATTAAATCAAGAAGCAGAAGAGCGAGTGACATGAAGGGCATCGTGTTCAAGGAATTCGCAGACATGCTGGAGGCCACGTTTGGTGCCGACATGTACGACAGCCTCGTCGAGGCGTGCGACCTCCCAAGCGGAGGCATCTACACCGCTGTGGGCACCTACGACCACACGGAATTGGTGGCCCTCGTTGTCGAACTCTCCAAGCGAACTGGTCTTGATCCTAGCACGTTGGTTCAGGCCTTTGGCAAGTACCTCTTCGGCCGTTTCCACGAACTCTTCCCGGTGTTTTTCAACCACGACAACGCCTTCTCCTTCCTCGAATCCATCGAGAACGTGATTCACGTTGAAGTGCTGAAGCTCTATCCCGAGGCCACCCTCCCACGCTTTGACAGCGAAATCGCCGAAGACGGGAACATCATGCACCTGACCTACTACTCCACACGCCACTTTGCGGACTTGGCCATTGGGTTGATCCAAGGCACGTTTGAACACTGGGGCGAAGAGGTTCAGTTGAGCATGGAAGACCTGACGACCAACGAGGAGCAGAAGGTCCGTTTCACGATGGTCAAGGCTTGAGATGGTGGGGATGGGGAAGGAAGACGGCGTTCCACAGGCCGTGGCGCCCGTTCCGTCCCTCAGCGACCTGTTTGGGAAAGCCACGCGTGGTTCAGCCCCTTCGTCCAACGAAGGGAAGGACGGTGGTGAAGCCCACGCTGTGGCACCCGTTCCGTCCCTCAGCGATCTGCTCGGGAAAGCCACGCAGGTTCCTCCCTCTCCAACGAACGTTGGCGTTGCATCGAGCGCTGGGCGGGATCCGGTTGCCCCTGCACATTCCATTCAGGACCATCTGGCGACGGCAGCACGACCGGCATCCGATGGACGCCCGGATGCCACAAAGCGCACCTACAACGACCTTGGCTCGGACGTCGAGGTTCAACACGGCGAGGCGGCGATGGACACCCATGACATCAGCGCCGAGGCGTGGGCCTCGTCGTTCAAGGGCACCTCGAAGCCCGCTCTCTCCCTCTCTGCACTGAAAGCGGCAGCAAACCTTCCCTTGGACGTGCAGCAACCAAAAAACACTGCCATTCAGCACATGCAGCGAACCTACCACGGATTAGATGCCTTGGCCGAACCGCTTGGGGCGGAGGCGTTGGCCTTGCTTTCTGCACAGGATGTAGAGCAACGGCGCACGCTGTATCGTCATCTGAAAGGGATGAAGGTGGAACGGTCGGGATCAAAAGACTCCATTCGTCGCCGCTTTGACCGAGAACGAAACGCTCGATTGCAGGCAGAGAACTTGATTGAACAAGCCTCACGGGACCTTTACCTTGCCAAGGAAGCCACCCAAAAAGCGCTCGCGGCAGAACAACGGGCTAAGGACAAGGTGGAGGAGGCCCTGCTGAACCTGAACGCGGCCGTAAAGGCGGCCGACAATGCAGAGCAACGCCGCCGCGCCGTGGTCATCACCGGCAGTATTGGAATTCTGCTTTACTTGGTCTCGGAGTTTGTCATCGACGCGACCATCGAATCCCACCTTCAAGGTCCGGGGGTGGTGCTGGCCAAACTTTCCATTCTGGTCGTCCTTTTGCCGTTGCAGATGATCATTGAGCGGTTGTCTGTCAAGTCCACTGGAGCGGAAGGCTCGAGCGTGAGGGAACATCTGTTTTCGGACCTCCTTCGTGTGCTCCTCGAGGACGAGCACCTCACCGAGAAGGAACTGCGGACCATCGAGACCTTTCGCGTGCACCACGGTCTTTCGCACGTCGAAGCCACGGAAATCCTCCACAACGTCATGGACGACCTGGGGTTGGAACGCACCGCGCTTCGTCTGTAATCAAGCCCGCCGACCAAGCACAAGCCCGACGCCAATGCCGGCCATGATGGCGACCGCAAGGCCTGCAAGCATCACGCCAATGCCGGCGTCCAACGATGACGCTCCATTGCTCTCTGAATCAGACGAGGCACCCTCGTTTTCGTTGGTGTCCCTTGGTGGATTGTTCGTCACCGGGTCCTCGACATCGACGGCACAACCCGCGGCATCCACCACCGTTTCGGCCTCGGTTCCTGGACAGAGATCGAGGACGTTGAGGACCCCGTCGAGGTCATCGTCGTCCAGCGCCCCCCCTTCGTTCGCAGCCCCTTCTTCCTCGTCCTCGTCGACGATGAGGTCGTTGGGCAGGTCATCGGTGTCGTTCCTGCTGTCGTTTCCTTCGACTCCGCTGCTCACGTCGTCGTTGATGGAATCGTCATCGGAGGCGTTGTCGCCCATGGTGGTGTTTGCGTCGTCGGGCGATGTGCCGTTGCCCGACCCGTCCTCAACGGTGACGTTTCCATTTCCGTCTGTTTCGTTGACCGGAGGGTCGTCCGTTCCGTTGGTGTCGGTGCCGTTCCCGTCGCTGGTGTTTCCATCGTCGGTTCCGTTGGGGTTGACCACCGGTGGGCAACCGATGTCATCCACTTCGGTGCCGAAGGGGCTCTCGGGGCATTCGTCCACGTTGTTGAGGACGCCGTCGTCGTCGTCATCGTCGATGCACCCGTCGCCGTCTTTGTCCCAGGGAATGTCGTACGCTCCGTCGTCGCAGGCGTCCGTCCATGTCTCAAGATAGCCTGACGGCGTCAACGTCACGCCGCTCAGCCGAGCATCCGTCGGCTCGATGAATTCGCCCCTGAACACCTGAGAGGGGGCCAATCGCCGGTCCCGGTCGGAGGAGGTTCCGTAGACGTTGATGGGGGTGTTGTACTCCCATGCAATGCTCCCATTCCAGTCCATTTGTGCATAGCGCGCCCCCATGGCATCGGTCACGAAGAGGTCACCGGTGCTGAGCGTTTGCGCACCCGACATGAAGCGGGGCCCCCAACCCGAGGGCAGTTGGAGGCTTTGTTGTGGAGCGTACGGTGCAAACGATCCGTTCGCGAAGGTGGCGAACGAACTCCCGTTCCTCACGGGGCTGACCCTGTGAACGATGCTGTTTCCGGTCACGCCGTTGGAAAAGACGGTGATGTCGCCTGCATTTGGATAGCCTCGCGGGATGAATCGGGCATCGTGTTGAGTGACGGTGTACTGGTCCGTTTCGTTGCCCCTACCGTAGGCTGCTGGGTTGCCCCACCGCCACAGCACGTCCCCCGCAGAACCTTCCGCGTCTCGAGTCGTGGTGTTGTGGTCCACGATGAAGATCTCTTCCAGTCCCCTGCAGGAGACCAGGAGGTGGTCGTGAACAGGGTCGTAGTCCAACCCGTTGCAGTGCATCCAATCCGGGTCGCTTGGCACCATGTTCGGGCCGCCATAGTTGATGTCCAGCCGACCGGGTTGGCTCCCGGATGCAGCGTAATTTGGCTTCGACTCATCGAGGCTTTGGGTCAAGTGATCCTTTGCATGCCATGACCACACCAGCCGGGGCTCGCCGCCGTTGAAGACGGGAGGCGCGTACTCAAAGAGGACATCGGGCCACAAACCTCGCTCCAAGACGTTCGCTTCGTCGCGACCCAGCGCGATGGCTTCGTTTTTGGTGAGGTGTTCCCAAGCGATGGCAACCACGTTGCCGTTTGGAAGCATGATGGCGTCGTGGTGGAACCTGTACTCATCGTCCGCGAGCTCAATGTCCCACTCCAGGCTGCCGTCCGGGGCGATGATCTCGATGAGTCCAGTTTCTCCACCAGCAGAGAGGTCCGTGGTGGGTGCAGGTGACGGGATGCTTGCGCGAAGCAGGCGGCCACCGTTCAACAATCGAGCAACGGTCGCCCCATCTGCTCCTGCTGGCGAAGGCCACGACATCACAACTTCGCCACGCTGATCAACGAGGAACGTGTCCGTGTCCTCCATGGCGGCCACGATGGCGTAACCCTCAACCGTCCGGTCGTCGCAGTAGATGACGCCAGACTTCGCATGCATCCGCATGATTTCACACACGGGTGGTTCTGGTGGAGCGGAGGCTGCGAAGGGTGCGGCCGTGGTCAGCAGGAGCATCAACATCAGCAGAGCCGCAGCCCCTCGATGGGTGAACATGAGGATGGCCTCCGCGGCCTCAGGGAGTTTAACCGAATCGGTCCGTGTGCTCGTTGTGCTTCACAAAAAAAACCGTCGTGTTCCGCTCACATCCGCTTCACAACAATGCGTGACAACGGGTGAGGCCGGCGGCGCTTCGCATGCAGGTGCAGAAGGAACGACGATGTTTCGACGACGAACGTGCGTTCAATCCTCGTCATCGTAAACCACAGGGTCGCCCCGTCCACCCGGAGCGTTTGGTCGGACTTCGTCGGTCGGCGTGCCGACGGGCACCTCCTCGACGTTGACATCGAGGTCAACCACCCCTCCCTTGGCCAACCGCTCCATGTCGTCGAGGCCCGGCGCCGCGATGGTTCGCTTCACGTCGGGGGCGTCCGCGTACGCGCTGCGTGCGGCCTCACGTTGGTCATGGCCTCGTACAAGGCCGAGCGTGTCGGAGAAGGCCTTGCCCACCACCTCCCTGGTGCGTTCACCGCGGCGGACGCGGTCCACCTCGTCCTCAGCGGAGGCGAGGCGCTCTTCGAGGTCGCGTGCTTCTGCGGTGCGGTCCTGCAGAGCCGCCTCAAGGTCGGTCATGGTGAGGGTCATCTGAGCCAACCGCTCGTCGCGGTCGAACACGTCGTTGTGAAGGCGGCGCTCACGCCGCCGGAGCGATTCGTACTCACGGTTCCGCTCGAGCAACCGTCGCTTGAGGTCCTCGATTTGCTCCACGAGGTAATCGTGCTCGGCCGAGATGGACTTCGGGCCGCTCATCACCCGCTCAACTTGATCTTCAAGTTCCGCAAGCCGCTGGTCACGTGCATCGATGAGCCCGCGCAATCGGTCAGCGATGTCACGAAGCCGCTGTCGTTCCTCTTCCATCGCGTGCACGGTGGCTCGTTCCGCCGCAAGCGCGGTGAGGGCCTCGTCGTTGTCCTTCTTCAGGCGACGGACTTCCTCAGCCGTCACGGAGGTCAACCCCGCCTCGGCTGCGCGCTCAAGGGCCACGACCATGCGACCGACCCGCTCTTCCATTTCACCGATGACTTGGTCTTGTTCTTCGGACAAGGCGGTGAGGCGTGCCACTTCGGCCTTCAAGTGCGAGCGCTCCTCAGCCGATGAAGAGGCCGCCAGGCTCGTTGCTTCGTCGCGGGCGTCTTCGAGCAGGCGTTCCAAGTGGACGATACGGGCGCGAGCGTCACGGAGTTCGTGCTCGGTTTCGTTCAGTCGGGCCACTTCGGGGGCAATGGAGTCTGCCCGGTCGGCCAGATCCAGTTCGGCCATGCGAAGCCTTTGGCGGGCTTCGACGAGGTCGTCGTTGCGTTCCGCCAACTCGTCCCATGCGGTCATGACTTCCTCGACGAGTTGTTCGACAGGGTAGCCGCGCAGCATGCCTTCGAGGGCTGCGCGCTCCTCCCGAGGTGCAGACGATGCCCCGGTCATCGCTGCGTCGCTCGATGACATACAGGACTGAAGCCCGTCGAACCGCACTTGAACTTTCCTTCACGAACGGCGCGGTGCGCCGGCGTTGTTCGGGGTGCGTCGGCCCACCATCACTCGATGGAGGTGAACATATCCTCGGGCATGTCCTGCGCGAGGGCGACTGCGCCGAGCGCGACCTTGTCGATCGGCTCCTCAACGCAGCGAACGGCCACGTTCCCAATGTCCGCGATTTCAGAGGCGAGACGCTTCGCAATGCCACCGATCATCGAGCCGCCGCCGGACAGGATGATGTTCTGGCGGAAAATTTCCTGATATTCTGGGTCGGCGCCTGCGATGATGCGCTTGATGCCGTTGCCGATGAGCGGGACGATGGCGCCGCAGGCTTGAGCGATCAGGTCGCCGATGTCCACGCGCTGCTGCTTCCCTTCAACGGAGAGGTCGACCACCACTTCCTTGATCTCGGACCCAACGTAGGAGTTGGCTTCCTTCCATCGGCGCACCATGTCCTTGGTGACCTGGGCGCCGGTGTACTTCTTCCGGATGAGCGTCATGAGCTGCTCGTCGAGCCAGTCGCCCGCCTCGGCCAGGCTGATTTGGTCGTCGTCGCTGGGGAAGGTCCCGTAGAGGCGAGCGATGTCGGTGGTGCCTGCACCAATGTCCACGACGATCGTCCCGTGGAATTCGCCGATGCCGTAGGCGGTGGCGAAGGGTTCGCTCACGACCATGATGGCGTTGACCTGGCCGCGGAGGGTGGCGACAAGGTTGGACTTGTCCGTGAACGACACGTGGGAAGGCGAACAGACAACGCCAACAACTTCGTCGTATTCTTCCGGGTCCACGGTTTCGATGAGGTGCGTCATGAAGGCCTTGGCGGCACCGAGGCTGGCTTCGTCGTCCTGCGTCACACCCTTCGCCATCGGGCGGAAGAGGTCGCACGACATCTTGTGCTTCAGCGCATCAGCGCCGAAGAGCACGTCACGGCCGAGCATGTTGCGAGCCACGGGGTCCTTCGGACGGCCGACCACCGTTTCGATGGTGTGGATGACGCCGGCGCTTGAGGCGATGGTCGATTGATAGGTGCCGAGGTCAATGCCAATGTAGAGTCGTTCCGCCATGGTACCACCGTGCTGGCTTGTCGAAGGCGCGTCTAGACTTCAAGGCATCCCCTGAAAAGCACCCTCATTCCTCCCCGTTTTCGACCCTCATCGAACTGGTCCTGAACGGGTCCGGAGGCACGTCTGCCCCACCTTCCCCGCCCCCTCGGCCCAGCAACGCGGCAAGACCGATTGCCGCGCCGAGTGAGAAAGTCAGCAACAAAGGCCAAGACGCAGCACGTTCAGGTTCGGGGAGGGTTACCACCTCCTCGACGAAGGTGCTCTGCACAGGGACGACGGGAGCCACGACGGAGGTGCGTGCTTCAGGCGACCCGTTCAAGGTCGTGGCGCTGATGTGGACGTGAATCAGGGAACCGTTGCGCAACCACGGAGCCGTCCATTGTTCGGCGGTCCATGAGAGCCTGACGGGGCCAAGACCGTCCAATGTCACCGCGGTTTCTGGCATTGGAAGCCCATCGACGCTGAGGAAGGCTTCCACGCGCGCTTCATCGCCGTCCTCATCGTTGAGCTGCAGGTCCACATCGAGGCGGTGGGTTGGTGCAAGGACCAATGGAAACGCAACCACGTCAAGGAGCAGCGCTGCATCGATTGGCCTGCAACCGGTGCCGTTGACCGGCCACGCAGGGTCCAGCGGCGAATCCGGGCACACATCGCTGGGGTCGTGCACGCCATCGCCGTCGTGGTCGTCCAAACACCCATCCAGGTCTTCATCCGATGCGCTGGCGTTGTCATCGGGACAGGTGTCGTCGGCGTCGATGACCCCGTCGCCATCCCGGTCGTCCGGGCATCCATCTTGGTCCACGTCCTGCTCACCAGCGGCGCGTTCAGGGCAGGCATCGAGCGCATCGATGAGTCCATCCTCATCCACGTCGGTCGGGGCGCCACGTTCCACACCCGTGACGGCCAAGGCAAACCCGACGCGGCCACCGTCTGAACCGAGATGCTTTGGGTGGTTGCCAGGGGTGACGTGCCGAGCGATCACGTCAATGCGCACAGCGTTGACGCCCTCCAGGTCTGCGGACGAAATCCGTACGCCTCGAAGGGTTTCGTTCGAGACCGGCAGGGCCTCCATGCTGCCCTCGGCTTCTTCCGGTTCCAAGATGTGGCTCACGGCCCCGTCGTCCAAGCCAGCAAGCGCCACGCGCCCGTCGTCCAAGGTCACCCGCAACACCAGGTCTTCCACGGGCGCCCCCCCGGGGGAGGCCGGGTAGGAAAGCCGCACGTTGAGGTCCTGTCCATCGGCGAGCGTGAGGTTCACGTTGTAGGATTCACCTTCCGATAGGAAGGGTCCTGCAGCATCCGCTCCGTCCCATGGCGCGTTGGCCAAGAGGTTCGTCGCCCCGACCATGTTGAGGCGTTCCTCGAGGAGACCCTCCGGCGTCCCGTTCAGAAGACGAAAACTGTCGACCACCCACACCGTGGGCGAGAGGTCCCACCCTCCCTCAAGAAGGGGGCGTGGCTGAAGCAACCGGTCGAGTTGAGGCTGACCCCATCCATCGTGGGGGTTGCTCAGTCCGCTGTGCCCACTCCCTCCCCCTGCAGCCGTGCTGTTCAGTGGAGACGCACTGGCGGCGAGCAGGGCTCGAAGGAGCGCGCCCGAGGGCGTCCATCCATCGCCAAGCAGCGCCCCGCCTTCGAGCGAGGCCTCGGACCACGCCGGCACCACAAGCCGATCGGAACGAAGGCTCACCGGCACGTCGGTGCCGCGAATGGCACCCGCCTCGACCATGTGCTGCACGATGCCAGCAGCCGAGGCAAGCATGGGCGTGGCCATGCTCGTCCCGCTCGAGGGGCGCAGGTCACCGTTCATGCTCGACGCCAATCCGTCGGCCTTTGCCGACATGATTCCGACGCCCGGCGCAAGCAGGCCAATGCCGTCGGTGCCCGCTTCCGTCGGCCCCGACGGCGAACCCACCCAACGCTCGAGGGGGGTGCCAAGGGTGGTGGCTCCGACGGCCACCACGTTCCTCGCGTTGGCCGGTTCGAGCACGCTTCCACCGTTGCCGGGTGCGATGAAGGCCAAGGTCCACGGATGTTCGAGGGACCATAGGTCGACTTCGGCAGAACGAGCCGTGTACGCCGTGGTGTCGTCGCCCCATGAGTGGGCGTGCACCACAGCACCAGCGAGCGCCGCTTCAGCGAGCAGGGCGTCAAAGGAAGGCGGCGCCCAACCGTCAGGTCCGACGATGTCCGCCACGACCAACCGGGCGCCATGGGCCAACGCGGTTCCTGCCACCGGGGCCTCGGTGCCGTTCCACGTCACGGGCGAGCACGCCAACGTACCTGCTGTGTGCGTTCCGTGCCTGTAGTCGGATTGGCCGGGTGCATCAGCGTCATGAACGGTCGTGTTGAGCACGACGACCTTCCGGTGAGCCTCCCCAGGAAGCCCTACCTCGTCGAGGCCTTGGCGAAAACATGCATGATCCAGGTCAAGCCCACTGTCCGCGGTACCGAACACGACTCCACGGCCATTGAAGCCCCACGACCACAATGCTTCCCCGTTGGTCACGCCTTCCTGAAGCAAACCTGCTCCGCGGTCGTTTCGTGCGGAGGCACCCGTCACGGCTTCGATCGCGTACAGGCCCGGCAGGTGTTCGGCACCGTCCCGCCATGCCACGGTTCGGGATTGAACCAGCGGAAGGTGCGAACCGAGGGCGAGGCCTCCAAGCCCAACCTGGTCTGCGTAGGATTCGATGTCTGCAACGGCCGCCTCGGGCAAGCGTGGTTCAAAGAGAAGGCGCACAGCGGCACCTTCGCGAAGCGAGGGGGCCTCGATGGACGGTAGGGGGGTGACGCGGACACCATGGAGCGCCCCCTCGTTCCCATCCGCCCACGCCACCGCCACGGTCCACGACGACAGACGAAGCATGCCCCAGCCGTGGGACGCAGCGTTGTCCCAAGCCTCCTGGTTCCACGTTCCTTCGTCGATCTCGAGCAGGACCATGCCTGTGGGCCCCGTCGGAAGGCTTGGCGGAACCACGCTGAGGCCCACGAGCAGCACGAGCGCAAGGGCGGTTCGCACAGCCCGCGGGCGCGCTCGGCGGTCATAAGCCCCCGGCCGCCGCGTTTAAGAC
>JAURMD010000117.1 GCA_030830875.1 Thermoplasmatota archaeon
CTCGAACCCACCGTGGGGGGTACGCACCACGGCGGCTGATCGACCGGTTCTTGAAGCGCTCTTGGGCAGTTCAGCATCTGTGTTGCACATCATGCACCATGCCG
This sequence comes from Thermoplasmatota archaeon, assembly GCA_030830875.1. GTDB lineage: Archaea > Thermoplasmatota > Poseidoniia > Poseidoniales > Poseidoniaceae > MGIIa-L3. The sequence goes on from JAURMD010000117.1 coordinate 105, forward strand.
ATGCACCCCATGTTGAGGCCATGGCTCGTGATGAAGGGTGGTTGTCCGAAGAAGTGCTTCGGGCACCGTTTAGGCTTCCACCGATCTACGAACATCACCAACGTGGCCGGCGTTCAACGGAAGCCGTCTGTCGCCGCCTCGTGCGCCGTTGAAGCCAACAGGCGCATTGAAAAGGAGGCTGCGAGAGGCAGCATCGCGGAACCCTCGGTGACGCACGACGTGATCCCATGACGACGAGCCTCGTCACCCCCGGCGCGAAGGTCGGGCACCACCCAAACCACACTGCTGGACCAGGCGTTGCCGTTCAGGGCGACGATCTGATCGCGACTGTTGTTGGTCTGCGAAGCGAAGTTGACGGTGTGGTCAGTGTTCTGGCATCGTCGGAGGTCATCAACATCGAAGTCGGCGACCGGATCATCGCCACCGTCGATAAGGTACAGGAGAAGAACGCAGAGCTCGTTGTCCTCGCGGTCGAAGGCAAGGGCGAGGTTCCTGTGGCCACCCAACTTCGGGCGCAACTCCGCGTGACCGACGTTGTGGACCGCTTCCTCCATCAGGTCAGCGACGGCCTTCGCCGACGGGACGTGTGCAGGCTGACGGTGACCGCCGTGGACCCAATCCTTCGCGCCGACATGCGGCAAGACCCAGAGGACGGTGTTCTTCACGCCCTGTGCCAACATTGCGGAGGTGACCTTGACGCGGAACAAGACGGTGATTGGAACCTTCACTGTGCGACCTGCGACGAGCGAACGTTCCGAGCCCTCGCGGACGGCTACGGCGGAGGCGAAGGGGCCTCTGAATTGAACGGAGGCGGAAAGCGATGGTCCGGCGCTTCGGAAGCCCTCTTCGCGAAGGGCCCCGCTGCTCGGGCCAGTTTCCTTGCGGAGGACGTTCGAGAAGACGGCCGACCCCGTGAGTATCCTCGGTTCGAATCTGACGGACGGAGCGGTGGAGGAGGAGGTGGCGGAAAGCGACCTTCCCATGCGCCCGGCTGCAGGCTGTTCATTGGCGGCTTGGATCGGGGTGTCGATACCGACCAGCTCCGGGAACTCTTCGGTGCCCACGGTGAGATGTCCGATTGTGTTGTGATGACCGACGATGCGGGGGCCTCTCGTGGATTTGGCTTCGTGACCTACGAATCCAAGGAATCGGCCGATGCCGCGATCGCAGCGCTCGATCAATCGAAGATCAACGGCCGACGGATTGGGGTCCGTGACGCAGACACAAAGCAAGAGCGAGGTGAACAGAAGCCCAAGCCGCCGAAGGGAACCAAATTGTACGTCGGCAACTTGGCCTTCAGCACCGATGCCGACGCGCTCAAGGCCATTGTGTCGGAGCATGCGGAAGTGCACACGGTCGAACTCGCGATGGACGGTGAGCGCTCCAAAGGATTCGGTTTCGTCTTCATTGACCCCTCTGCAGATGCTGAGGCGGTGGTTGGTGCCCTGAATGGCTTCGAGGTCGATGGGCGCACGCTTCGGGTTGACGTCGCCAAGAGCGGCGGCGGGCGTCGTGAAGGTGGAAGCGGCGGAGGTGGCGGACGAGCCGGTGAATCCCGCGAAGACCGTGCAAAGCGCGAAGAAGCAGACGGCGGCGGTCGGCGGCGGTCACGCGGCGGGCGACGCTGATGCCCGTCCATCTCTACTCAGCCATCAGCCTCGAGGGGGCCGTAGCTGGACCCAAACATGAACTGGATTGGCTCGCTGACCCTTCCCTCATCAGCGAGGACCTCGGCTACGAGCGTCTCTTGGAGACCGTGGAGGTCATCGTCATGGGTCGCACAACATGGGAGTTTTGCGCCTCACTCGAGGCGTGGCCTTACCCTGACCACGAATGCATCTTGGTGTCCACGACGCATCCCGAAGGTCGAGCCTTCGATGAGGTGCCTTGGGATAAGGAGGTGTGGATCGTCGGAGGTGCCCGACTGATCGGTGAAGCCCTCGATGCGGGGTACGTTTCCCGCATGACGCTCACGGTGCATCCGGTACTGCTCGGGCAAGGCGCCATTCCGTTCAGTTCGACCACGGCACGCATCGATTGGCGATTGATCGAGGTTGTTCACGTGGAAGGAGCGGGGCTTGCCCACCTCGTCTACGAGGCTTGCCCCGGGTCTTGACCTGCTCGCCAACCAAGGACAGCGCCAACCAGAACCGAGCCCAAAGGCACCACATTGCAAGCAAACACGACGCCAAGGTTCCATGTCCCTTCGGGCTGGCCAAGCAGGTACCACAACATCAGGCCCACAAGCATGCCGGGGATGGCGAGAACGCCTGCGAAGGCGAGGGCGCTGATGGTGCGCATGAGCGAAAGGTGCAGTGCGCGCGCCTTCAACCTTCGTTGTCCCCTCGTAGACGCGCCGACATTTCCTCACTGGAGAGCGTGTTCAGCACGTCGTCGGATTCCAACCATCCTCGACGAGCCGCCATGACCCCGTATGCGATGTCGGTCAGCCCACGCACGGAGTGCGCGTCCGGGTTGATGATCACTGGAACGCCGAGTTCCTTCGCGCGCTTGCAATGCCTCCAATCAAGGTCAAGTCGGTACGGGCTCGCGTTGAGTTCCATGGCCTTGAGACGTCCATCGGCATTGTGCTCTGCCATGTGGTCAAGCACCGCCATCAGGTCCACTTCATACCCGTCTCGGCCTTGCAGAATTCGACCCGTTGGGTGGCCGAGCACCGTTGTTGCAGGGTGGTCGATGGCCTTCAGCAGTTCTTCGGTGTTCGTTTGTTCGTCACGCCCTCGCCACCGGCCAAGGGCATGCACACTGGCCACGACGTAGTCCAATTCGGCCAGCACGTTGTCTGGGTGATCCAGCCGACCGTTGGCGAGGATGTCGGATTCAACGCCGTGAAAGAGCCGAAAATCGACGCCCTGTTCGGCCCACTCGGCGTTGCACCTTCGAACGGTCGCTCCCTGGGCGAGCAGGTCGTCAGCGGAAGCGCCGTTCGCCACCACAAGGGTTGGTGAGTGATCAGCGAGGCCCAACCATGACCACCCCATCCGCTGAGCAGCATCGGCCATCACCTCGAGGCTGGCCTCGCCGTCGGACAACGTGGTGTGGTTGTGCAGGCTGCCTCGGACCATCGACGGCTCGAGCAATGTTGGCAAGGCGGCCGTTTCGGCGGCCGTAACCTCACCCATGTCCTCCCTCAATTCTGGTGGCACCCACGCAAGGTCGAGGTGCCTGTAGATGTCCTCCTCGCTCGTTGCTCCCAACGAATGCACCGCGGCTTCCATGCCTTTCAGATCCCCAGCAAGCGCCTCGGGAATGAGGCCAAATTCGTTCAGGCGCAGGCCACGGTCGATGGCGCGCTGCCGCATCGCAATGTTGTGTTCCTTTGAGCCCGTGAAATACGCCAGTGTGAACGGCTCGACCTCCGGAGGGACAAGCCGAACCTGAGCATCGATGGTTCCGCCAGCTTCCATCGCTTCGTATTCCGCTCCACCAATGGCGTCCAGCACCGTTGCGTCAAGATGAGGCAACGCAAAGGCTTCATCGAAGATCTCCGTATCGAGAATGAGGCTGACCTTGGAGGCTCCCGCGCCTTTGACGTCCGCGATTCCCGGAAGTTCGAGGATGGCTTGGGTCACAGCGTCGTGGTCATCGTCGTGAACGGCCACCACGAGATCGAGGTCACCGATGGTTTCGCGCCGTCGACGTGCTGAGCCCGCGAGTGTTGCGCGAAGCACACCGGGGATGGCGGCAACGCGCTTTTGGAAGGCTTCGCCGTACATCAGGCCGATGTCGAGGCGGCGACGAGAGCGGAAGCGGGCCAGCAAGTCAATACCGTCGAGGATCCGCGATTGAGACTTGGCTCCAAATCCTTTGAGGCTTGCGACGAGACCTTCCTCGCACACGTTGCGGAGGTCGGCCACGGACGTCACACCGAGTTTCTCGTGCAAGATTCGGATGCGCTTTGGACCAAGGCCTGGGATGTCGAGCATGTCGAGTAGGCCTGGCGGCGTGCTGTCGTGGAGTTCGACCCAGTCCTCTGGCCATTCCCCGTCACGCATCGCCTGCTCGATGCCCGCAGCGAGACCTTTCCCAATGCCCTTCACGTCGGTGAGTCGTCCCGTCTCAACCAATTCCCAGAGGTCATCGGTCAGCGTACCCAACGTTCTGGACGCGTTTTGGTACGACCGGATGCGGAAGGTGTTGGCGTCGGCCAACTCCAAGAGCACTCCCACTTGATGGAGCGCCGCTGCCACTTGGTTGCGTCCGAAGTAAGGAGGCCCCCGAGGTCGAGGGCGAGGCAGCGCGAAGCCTCCACCAGCCATGAGGGGAGCCAGCTGTAGGGTCATGAGAACCTTGCGTCAGGCCGCGGGCACGTTCATGTGCGTCCCTCCCTAGCCTGCCTCATGGTGGACGTGTCGATCATCGAGGGGATGGCCGAGGCCTTGTGCGGCCTTTCCGCCCTTCTGTTTACGTTCATTGCGACCATGTCACGCTCCCCTCAGCTTGAGAGGCGAGCGCAGGCTCTGATCTCTGGCACCTTGCTTCTGTGCGCTGTGGTCTTGTGGTGGCTCGCCTTGTCCGGTGGGGCGCTATGGGGGTCAAACTACCTCCCCAAACCCCTATCGCTGTTTTGCATTTTGCTCGCCCTTGCTGCTCGAATGAACATTAAGGGGACCAACGTTAGTTTCGGGGCAAACCCTCACAGCATCGGTCGTGCAAAGGAGGAGGAATGAGCCTCAGACGATGTCGCCTTGCTCCTCGTTCTGCTTGGCTTCGGCGGCCTCATTGGCCATACGCTGGTCGATGAAGGTCCGCATGTACTCCGGCAATTCCCCGTTGACAAACACCACGTCGTGCACAGCGTCGAGTTGCTTCAATGAATAGTAAATCTGCATCGCCGTCATCGGCGTCGAGGCGCAGCCTGTGCATCCGCCTTCGAGGGAGAGCATCACGACGCCTCCGCTGGTGTCGAGGACGTTGACGACGCCGTCGTGCGCCTCAAGCACCTGCTCGATTGGACCAATCTCTGCGAGGACCTCCTCTGCGGTGATGGTCATGAGTTGCGCTCCCACCACTCCCGTTTGAAGGCTCGCTCGCAGGGTCAGCATCGCTTGCATCGGTTCAAGAGCGGTCGGCGCCGTTGAGCGGGCATGAAACGTCCCTCCCGCGTCTTCATCCTCACCGGTGCTGGCGTGTCAGCGGAGTCGGGAGTGCCGACGTTCCGGGACGCGAACGGTCTGTGGGAAGGGCACCGATTCGAAGACGTGGCGACACCCTCTGCGTGGCGTCGTGACCCCTTGACCGTCTGGCGCTTCTACACCCTTCGCCGTCGAGCCTTATTGAACGTGAAACCGAACGCTGCGCACGTGGCCGTGGCGAGGTTGCAAGCCGAGGGCCCCCCGTCCTTGTTGGTCAGCCAGAACGTGGATGACCTGCACCAGCGCGCTGGAAGTGCTTCGGTGCTGTCGATGCATGGCCAGTTGCGCTCACTGCGATGTGAAGCAAGCGGACGGTGCGAGGAACGCATGGCTGAAGATGACCTGCATGAGGGTCATATGGTCACTTGCACATGCTGCGCCGCCCCTTCCCGGATGCGGCCTGACGTCGTATGGTTCGGGGAAACGCCACTCGGCATGCCGAAGATTCACGACTGGATCGGCCGTCTCTCTGACGGTGACCTCTGCCTGGTCGTCGGGACGTCCGGGCACGTCTTTCCCGCCGCGGATCTCGCTCGACAGGCCCGTCAAGCCGGCGCTCGGACGGTGCTGGTCAACCTCGACGAGCCGCTGAACGCTGGAGATTTTGACGAGGTGCATTTGGGGCCTGCCGGGAAGCTGCTGCCTGGGCTCGTTGACACGTGGCTCGAAGCGTGGTCGGCCGATGGCCCTTCGGTCTGAAATGGTCGACGTGTCGTCATTCTCGCGACAAACCACTTATGATGGGGTCCTTGGTCGCACGGGCACAGTGGTGCTTGCCATGCTCGATACGATCCCCCTGATTGCCGCCGGCGTGGCCCTTCTTGGGCTCATCGTCGCCTTCATGCTCTACAAGAAGAACGACAGCATCGTCATCGACAACGAAAGGGTCGCCGACATTACCGGTGAGATCCAGAAAGGGGCCATGGCCTTCCTCATGTCGGAGTACCGGTACATCAGCATCTTCGTGGTCGTGGTTTCCGGCGTCCTCTTTGCCATCAATGGAAGCGAAGGCGGCGTTGAAACCGTTGTCGCCTTCATCTTCGGTGCCGTTGCAAGCGTTGTCGCAGGATTCTCCGGCATGCGCTCCGCGACGTCGGCCAACGGCCGCACGGCGATGGCGGCGAAGAACGGCGGTCAGCCCGCGGCGCTCGCAGTGTCCTACAACGGTGGCGCTGTGATGGGCCTCTCTGTGGGTGGTCTTGGCCTCCTTGGCATCTCCCTGGTCGCGTATTGGCTCGGGAACGGGAACGGCTACGAAGGCGAGGCCCTCCAGTATGCGGCGGGCTTCGGCATGGGCGCCAGCAGCATTGCGCTCTTTGCGCGTGTTGGCGGTGGCATCTACACGAAGGCAGCCGACGTTGGCGCAGACCTCGTGGGGAAGGTCGAAGCCGGTCTGCCTGAAGACGACCCCCGCAACCCCGGTGTGATCGCCGACAACGTGGGCGACAACGTGGGTGACGTGGCCGGCATGGGCGCGGACATCTTCGAATCGTTCGTTGGGTCCATCATCGCCGCGATGGTCATCGCTCAGGGCTCCTCCGAGATTGCAGGCAACATCAGCCACTACGTCCTGCTCCCCATCCTGCTGGGACTCGTTGGCTACGTGGCCTCCATCATCGGGGTCTTTTCGATGACCTTCCTGAAAAATGGAAAGGACCCTGCGGCCGCACTGCGGAACACGACCTTCATCGGAGCCATTCTCTTCTGGGCTGGCGGATTCCTTGCCATCAACGTGCTCGGTCTTGAGACCGGCTACGAGCCGATGTTCGCGGTCATCCTCGGCAGCATCGTTGGCATCCTCATTGGCTTGGTGACCGAGTACTACACGGGCATCGAGCCGGTGTTCGGCATCAAGACCCGCGCCATCCCTCACATCGGCGCCATGTCCAAGTCTGGCCCGGCGACCAACGCCATCGCTGGTTTGTCCGTCGGCATGATGTCCACCTTCCTGCCCATCGTCCTCATCGCCATCGGCATCTACGGGGCGAACGAAGTCATGGGAGGAGGCGACCTTGGCCTCTACGGCATCGCTATGGCCGCGATGGGCATGCTTGGCACCGTCGGCGTCACCATGACGGTCGACGCGTATGGTCCAGTGGCGGACAACGCCGGTGGCATCGCGGAGATGTCCGAACTGGGCGACGACGTCCGCGCCATCACCGACGCCCTCGACTCCATTGGGAACACCACGGCCGCCGTCGGCAAGGGATTCGCCATCGGCTCAGCGGCCCTGACCGCGCTCGCCCTCTTCGCCGCCTTCAAGACGGCTGCGGGCGCCAACGTCAACCTCACCCTCGACGACCCGATGGTCGTCATCGGCCTGCTCATCGGTGGTGCGTTGCCCTTCGTGGTGGCCGCGATGACGATGACCTCGGTCGGCAAGGCTGCCGGCGACATGGTGGAAGAAATTCGCCGCCAGTTCCGAGAGATCCCCGGGCTTCTCGAGGGCAAGGAAGGCGTGAAGCCTGACTCGGCCACGTGCGTTGACATTTCGACCAAGGCCGCCCTTCGTGAAATGATGCCCCCCGGCGTGCTCGCCATTGTGGCCCCCATCGCCGTTGGGTTCGTCCTCGGCCCTTCCGCACTTGGCGGCCTGCTCGCCGGAGCGCTGGTGACCGGTGTGCTGATGGCGCTCTTCATGGCCAACGCCGGAGGCGCGTGGGACAACGCGAAGAAGGCCATCGAGCAGAACCACATCGAAGGCGCAAAGAAGGGTGACGAAGCACACGCTGCGGCCGTGATTGGGGACACCATCGGTGACCCGTTCAAGGACACCTCGGGGCCCTCGCTGAACATCCTGATCAAGCTCATGTCCATCGTGGCGGTCGTCATCGCCCCGAGCCTGAACGCGACCGGCCTGCTTTGAGCAGGTCGCCGGATTCATCAGGCACCGTGGGGATGGCCGTCCATGCGGCCGTGGCTCGTGTTGGTGCTGCTCCTTACCGCTCCGCTGCCAGGCTGCCTTGAAGGGCCACGTGTCGGCGGCGACGTGGGTGGCGAGGCAGGTTCGCTGAACCTCCCGGCATGGTCCGTTGGTGATTGGTGGCTCTACACCTTTGTGACGCCAGAGTTTGGTGAAGATTCGGCGCGTCTGGTTGTCGCGGAACGAAACGAGGATGAAGGAGTTTGGATGCTCGGCATTTCAAGCGAACGAGAAGCCCTTCGGCATGCCGTCCTGAACCACAATCCATTCCTTGGTCGCATCACCATGGACGCGATTGGCGTGTACGAGAACGGTCAGGCTCAGCAAGTCTTTCTGTTCCCGATGAAGGCCGGTGATGCCTGGTCGTTCACCCTCCTCGGCCAGGACTGGTCGGCCAGCGTGTCCCGAGCCTCCTCAG
>JAURMD010000118.1 GCA_030830875.1 Thermoplasmatota archaeon
AAGTTCATCGCAGGGCCCGATTTCGCGCTGTATGGACGAATTGGCGCACGCTACAGTTAGGGGGAGAACACATGGGACTGCTTGACAAGGCCAATGCAAACACTGGAGGAGCGACCACTGCGGCTCCTGTGGCGCCAACTCCTGCGACCGCACCGGTGTCAACACCGGCTGTTGCACCCGTGGCAGCGCCCGCCAAGGCCGCAGCCAAGGAGAAGAAGCCAAAGGCAGAAAAGGCTCGACCAAAAGGCCTTCCCTCGGAGTTTGAAATTGCAGGCGCCATGAACCGAACCATCGGAGCGTGGTCGAACGTGATTGTCAACTTCGGATTGATTGCTGTCGCAACGGTGATGTCCATTTCGGACACGAATTTCACGACCACCCTGCTCTGGGGCGGGGCCTTCCTGATGTACCTCGTGAACGTCCTTGTCATTCCGCTTCGTTTTGGCCGAAACATCGGCCAATTCGTTTCTCGAACAAAGTACGTCAACTCGTCTGGCGTTTCTCCTCCGAAGATTCATGCCGTGCTCAACAGCCTCCTCGGATTCTTGCTGCTGTTGGGTATTTTCCTTGTTTTTGCCAACATGGGTGACATTTCGGACGGAGACACCAAAGCCATCACCTGGTTCAGCATTGGTTGCGTCATGATCATCTTGCCAATCATGAACCGGCAATTCAAGGCTTCAAGTCCCTTGAACCAAGGCATGTTTGACCGCCTCTTTGCGACCTACCTCGTGAAGCACGTCCCGGTTGCTGGAGAATCCGCGGGTGGATGGATGCAGCGCCTTGAGAGCATGGGCGACTTTGGTGACCGGCTTCAGGAGCGCCAAAAGCAACGCGAACAACGTGCTTCTGAACGGGCTGCTGAGAAGGCGGCCGAGCGTGCAGCTGCTGCCAACGCCGAGGACGCCGGGGCCGAGGGCTGAATGCTGATTCAGTGGTTCGCCAATCGCTTTCTCGAGGGCCCTCCCAAATCAGTGCAGGACAGGTTGGACGCTTCCTGGACGGCCACGACCATCGATGGTCCGCGTGGCCCAGTGTGCGTGTACTCCAAACGACCGTCCGGTCCGGTCACGTGCACGATGGTGCTCGTCCACGGATGGACATCAGGGGTCGTCCGCTCCGCAAACAGGGTGCAACGTATCGTTGAGCGTGGCGTTCAGGTGCACCTGATGGAGGTGCGTGGCCACGGTGGTACGCCACACGAGGGTCCTTGGACGGCAGGTGCTGTGGTGGATGACCTTGTTGCTGCTTTGCAGTCGATGGCGATTGAGGGTCCGCTCGTCCTGTACGGGCATTCGTTGGGAGCCTTTGTTGCATTGCGAATGTTCCACCCTTCCATTCTTCACTGTCCTGTTGATGCCCTCATTTTGGAATCACCTATGTCCATGTACGGTCCGGTGTTTGACGAAGGGTGGTCCACGCTTGGTTGGGTCGGAAAAGTGCCTGGACTGCGCAAGGCCGTGCTGCGGTCCTTGGTCACCTCCTGGCAGCGCCAACACCCGAGGGCTGGAATCGCTTCATTGGATGACGTTGGCGTTCCAGCGTGGGGCATGCCGACCTGCCCTACGTTGGTGGTTCAGGCCGATCCGGACCGCAGGTTGGGACCGTTGCACCTGGATGCCTTGCTCAAGGCTTGGCCATCGCAGGTTCCGATTGAAGTTGTTCGGGACCAGACGCTTCGTCATTCGGGAACGTCGGTCCATCCGGGTCGGGACGAGGTGCTCGTTCGCTGGCTTGAATCGCAGGGACTCATTCTTCGCCGCTGAGGGCTGCTTGTTCCCTCGCATACTCGCGAAGATCTTCGACTTCGTCCAATTCGTCAATAAATTCGGCACCCACCAAGGTTTCCAGAACGTCTTCAAGCGTGATGGCTCCTTGGGTACCTCCAAACTCATCGGTGACGAGCGCGAAGTGTTGACGCGTCTCCCTGAACAAGTCAAGGGCGTCTTCAACGCTCTCTTCGGCTCGAATGCGAATGATAGGCCGCATCAATTCGGCCATGGTGGTGGTGTGTTCGTCCTTGGAGGATGCCGTGAGCACGGACGAGCGAAGGACGATTCCCAACACGTCATCGAGGTCCTCCCCCAGCACGGGCATGCGCGAGTATCGAAGCACTGGGTTGGATTCGATCACGGTCAGGACAGAATCTTCCTCATCCACGGTCACCATCACCGTTCGAGGGGTCATGACGTCCTTCACCAAAATCTCCCGCATCCGCAGCAGGTTGTGAATGATGGCCTCTTCGTCCTCGTTCAGAACGCCTCCCTCCTCGCCGAGGTCTGCGATGGCAGCCACGTCGTCTCGCGAGACCAAGGACAAGTCCCCGTGTGGAAGGATACGCTTCAGGCCTTGAATGGGGAGGATGAGGAACTTCATTGCAAAAACGACGAACAGCAACATCGCACCACACGGCTTGGCCAAGGCCCTCCAATAGGCCGCACCGAGGGTTTTCGGGATGATCTCGGAGAGGAACAGCATCGCGAGGGTCAGCACAATGGAGGCGATGGTCAAGGCGCCGTCGCCGTAGAGAAGTTGAACTTGAGAACCAACACCTGCAGCACCCATGGTATGGGAAATCGTGTTGAGCGTCAATATCGCGGTCAACGGAGCGACTCCATCGTCGTCCTTCAGTTTCGACCACGTTCTTCCTAACGAGGTGTTGGCCTTCTGCTCCACCGCCACCCACGTCGGGCTGATGGAGAGCACGACCGCTTCAAGGATGGAGCACAGGAACGACACGCCGAGCGCGATGGCAGCATAAGCCACCAAAAGACGTACGTCACCTGTTCCTGTTGTTTCGATGTTGGCCCCAACGACCATCATGATTTCGAGGACCATGCGAGCGAAGACCCCTGTCGGAGACGTTCTTCCGTGAGGGGAACCACTCATCAACCTGACGCAGCGCCCCACGAAGATAGTGCTAAGAGGGGCACGTCCGACCCTAGACCAGATGAAGAGCAACGAGCATGTGCTCATCAGTGTCGCGTGGCCGTACGCCAACGGTCCGCTGCATTTGGGCCATGTGGCAGGATGCTACCTCCCTCCAGACATTCAGTTCAGGTATGAGCGCGCAATGGGAAGGCGTGTGTTGATGGTCTCTGGCTCGGACGAGCATGGCACACCCATCACCGTGACCGCTGAGCAGGAAGGCGTCACCCCACAGGAAGTGGTGGACAGGTTTCATGCCGTCAACAGCGAGGCCCTCAACGCTCTTGGCTGCGCATGGGCTACCCACGTCGACCCACGGGGGGTCGAGTACGGTGGAGCCCTGTTCAACCGAACCAGTGACCCCTCGCATGCACACATCGTACAGGACTCAGTTCAGAGGCTCGAAGATGCTGGCCTGTTTGAACGTCGGTCAACCCCGCAGTTTTTCTAAATCAACGACGATGGAGGGAGGTTCCTTCCAGACCGATACGTCGAAGGGACCTGTCCAGCATGCGATGCAGGTGACGCGAGAGGCGACCAGTGCGACGCGTGCGGTGCTACGTACGAATCCGTCGAACTTCGGGAACCCCGTTCACGAATGCATCCTGACCGACGGATCGAAGTACGGGATACGGAGCACCTGTTCTATCGGCTGGACCGCTTCCAGAGCACGCTTGAATCGTTTGCTGAGTCTGGTCAGGACCGATGGAAATCGAACGTTCGAGCCATGACCAAACAGTGGCTCGAGATGGGACTCCGCCCTCGTGCTGTGACCAGGGACCTTTCGTGGGGAATTCCACTGCCGTTTGAGGGAGAGGCTTGGAAAGGCAAGTGCGTCTATGTTTGGTTTGAAGCCGTTCAAGGATACCATTCCTGTGCCCGAATTTGGGCGGAGCGCTTTGCACAAGATCACCCCGACGGCTCAGAAGCATGGCGTCGATGGTGGTGCGTAGCCGAGGACGGAAGCGCGCCAAGGCACTTGTATTTCCTTGGGAAAGACAACATTCCCTTTCATACCGTGATTTGGCCGGCCATCATCCTCGGATTGAACATGGCTGAGCACGGATTGACGGCCCCCCGATTGCCCCAAGCCGGCGACATGGCCCTGCCTTACGATGTACCTGCGATGGAATACCTGATGCTGAGCGGTGGTCAATTCTCCAAGTCAAGAAAGCACGCCGTGTGGTTGCCTTCCTTCCTCGAGCATCACGACCCGGACACGCTACGCTACTACCTGGCCATCAACATGCCAGAAAACCACGACACCGACTTCACGTGGGCAGACTTTGTGGAAAAGGTGAACACAGAACTCATCGCTGCTTTTGGCAATTTCGCGCATCGCGTGTTGACCCTCAACGCGAAGGTACAGCATGCCGGTTTCGGACACCTGGCCGACTGGGAACATGCCTCGTCCTCATGGAGGGAAGATGCGAACGCGTGGATTGCACAGCATGACCTCGTCGGCCAAGCCCTCGAACGTCATCGATTCAAAGAGGCGTTGAGAGCAGCGATGACCATGGCTCAACAAGGCAACGGGATCGTGCAACGGGCCGCTCCGTGGGCCGCGCTGAAGGAAGGCGCAACTCCTGAAGATCGCGCCGAAGCCTTCTCCGGATTGGCCCTTGCTTTGCGCGTCCTTCGCTCGCTGGCGATCACCCTCCAGCCCTTCATGCCTTCAGCTTCCCAACGGTTGTGGTCCATGCTTGGTGAAGGTGGTGAGGTCAGTGAACTGGCATGGATGGACGCTGTCAACACAGAGGTGGCGCTCCCAGTCCCGACGAACGATCCCACACCGCTCTTTGAGCGCCTTGACCTTGAGGCCATCCTTGAGCGAGAGGGACATGTAGCGGAAGCGCATGCCCCCGAATCGGATGCTCCAAGCATCACGGGTGTCAAGGGCGAAAAACGACAGAAAAAGGAAGGTACAGCCATGGAACGCGAAGGCATCAGCACCATCGAATTTGAGCAATTCACCGCCGTGGACATGAGGGTGGCGACCATCATCTCCGTCGATGCCCATCCCGATGCAGACCGGCTGTGGGTCGTTTCGCTTGACGACGGTTCCGAACAGGGTCGGACCATTTGTGCAGGACTTCGTGACGTTTACACAGCCGAGGAATTGGTGGGGCTGCAGGTCATCGTTGTGGCCAACTTAGCACCAAGGAAACTGCGTGGCGTCATGAGCGAAGGCATGATGCTCGCTGCAGACAACGGTGAAGGTGTGGTTCGTTTGCTCACCGTACTTGACAGCATTGCTCCGGGCGCTCAGGTTCGCTGAGCCTCCATTCGGTCGCGGACGGCGTCCATGCAACGCCGGCCCTTGATCCTGACATCGTCGAGCAACAAAGGAAGCCGGTTTCGTAGGTCGGCTCCGTAATCTTCTGGAAGGGAATCGAGGTTGATCTGTACGTTGAACAAGGCGCCTTTGGCTGCCGCCGTGGCCAGCAGTGAAGCCATTCCAGCATCGCTCACAGCGTTCGGGTTTCCATGCTGAATCATGGAGAGAACATGGTCGAGCAACCCGCAAGCAAGGTCCGCCGTTCGCATGGGCACTTCGGCTGCGTGCAATGTTGCCGCACGGATGGCCTTCCTTCGCAGAGCCAGTTCGTCTTCGGAGCCTTTTGGAAGTCGAAACGAAGCCATCACGTCGTCGAACGCAGCAGCATCATCGTCCGCAAGCACGAGGGCACGTGAACGAACCTCAATGGCGAAGGTTCGCGCAGCCTCAGCCATCGCATGACCATCGCTCCACCGGTCTGAACCTAAGGTGAGGACCGCCACCATGGAGGTCAGTGCTGCAGCCTGGCCGAGCGCCACAGCTGCTGCGGTACCGCCGCCGGGGGTTGGCTCGTCGGAGGCCAACGCCGCTTCAAATTCGGAAAGCGTCGTGCTTGCGAAGGTCATGCGGCCCCCTCCCGAATCGCATATTCGATGATTCTCGTGGCTGGGTCGAAGGGAGCAAGGGCATCCAATCCAAGCCCCTCAACAGCAGCGCGTACAACGTCCGCTTCTTCCGTGGCCCCAGGTGCGTACCATCGCCCTGCTTCCAGCATGCTCGACAGCGGAACGAGGCCAACGAGTTCGGAACCCACGACAGCAATTCCATGATCGGCCGCGAGGCTTTTCACGGTCTCAAAGGCGTGCAGCAGACCATGTCGCTCCACGTCGGTGAGGTTCATGCTGACTTGGGACAATCCGTGTGCTTCGAGCACAACGCCCATGCCTTGTACGGAGTCGAGCATGCCAGAAGCACGCAGCGTTCGCCCCTCGTTTTGAGCGATGATTCGACCTGAACCACGAAGGATGCTGCCTACGAGTTTTGCCACGTGTGCATCGGGCTCTGGGAGGTTCACATTGTACGCAACAAGGACTGGCCGCGCCCCGTAGGTGCATCCCCCGGAACGGGCAGCAGCGTCCGTCCATCCTTCGTTTGCACCGAAATCTGGCAATCGATCTCGACCCCCTTCCAAGCGCGACTTCAGGCCTTCGTATTCGCCTCGCCGGAGGTAACTAAGGCTCGAGCGTTCCGTGTCGGCTGCGGCACGACCGTAGAGGAAGGTCGGAGCCTTCGTCTGTTCATGGACGGCGGCAGCGACCCGTTTCGCAGCGTCTGCGCACGCGTCCATCGTTGTACCAGAAATGGGAACGAACGGGCAGACGTCAACGGCGCCCAAGCGTGGATGTTCTCCGGTATGGTGCCGCATGTCGATCGCTTCAATGGCAGCGATGCTGAGGAGAATGGCGGCGTGCTCGACGGAACGAAGCGGGCCTGCAAAGGTGATGACGGTCCGGTTGTAGTCTCCATCTGGTTCAACTCCAAGAAGCGAGACGCCAGGGACGGCTGCGGCTACCCCTGCAATGGCCTCAATCACGGCGCTGTCGCGCCCTTCCGAGATGTTGGGGACGCACTCCACGATCTCCCGCATGAGCGCGAAATCCGGCTTCCCCCGTCCATGAAGGTTCGCAGCCTCACGCGTACAGATCAGCCGGATCGCGACGGCTTCCTGCATGCACACGCTTCGTAAGAATTCGTGCAACAGCGTCTTTGAGGTCGCTCTGTTGAACGAATGTTCGTTCGTTACGAATCGCAATCATTCCTGCTTCGACACAGGTGGCGGCAAGTTCTGCGCCGGAGAAACCGTCCGTACTGTTCACAACTGGAACGAGGTCGATCTTCCGTGTTGACATGCGTTTCAAGTGCAATTCGAGCACAGAGCGTCGTGCTTCTTCGTCCGGAATGGCGATTTCCACGATGCGGTCAAACCTACCGGGGCGAAGCAGGGCGTCGTCCAAGATGTCGGGTCGGTTGGTTGCTGCGATGATGCGCACGTCGTCCAACCGGTCAAATCCATCCAATTCCGCGAGCAATTGCATGAGGGTTCTCTGCACTTCCCTGTCTCCACTTGTGGAACCGTCGAGCCGCTTCGCGCCGATCGCATCGATTTCATCAAGGAAAATGATGCTGGGTGCTTTTTCGCGCGCAAGTGCGAAGAGTTCGCGAACCAATCGTCCACCTTCACCGATGTATTTCTGAGCGAGTTCGCTTCCTACCATGCGAATGAAGGTGGCTTGGGTCGAATTCGCGACGGCCTTTGCGAGGAGGGTCTTGCCACATCCTGGAGGTCCCACAAGCAGAACACCTTTTGGAGGCGTAACGCCAACGGCACGAAACAGATCTGGTTGAAGCAGGGGCAATTCAATGGCCTCGCGGAGGAGTTGTTTTTCCTCGATGAGGCCAGCGACGTCGTCGTAGGTGACGTCGGGAGCTTCAATCATCTCTGCTCCACTCACCATTGGGTCCCATGCATCGGTGAGGATCTCGATGATAGCGAGGCTGTCTTGGTTCATGGCAACGCGAGCCCCCGGCTTCAGCCTCAAGGCATCGAGACGTTCGTTGACCGAGACTTGAAAGACAGTGCCGTTTGAGGATTTCACCACGGCCGTACGTGGGCCAAGCATGTCTTGCAGGGTTCCGATGATCATTGGTGGGTTCTTGAGGTGCGTCAATTCATCCTCGAGTCGACGGGTGCGCTTGTGCAATCCCCTCAGTTGGTTTTCAAGTTCATGGCGTTGGTGGTTCAAGTCCTTCGCTTCATCCTGCAACCGTCGTATCGTCCGCTCAAGTTCTGCGAAATCGTCGCTGCGGGAATCGTCCGAACGGGGGCCAGCGTCCACTTCACCCATACCCTCATGCTCGTATGACCCACTAAAAAGCCCCATCGTTGAGTGATTGATGAGAACCCCGTCCTTCTCATGTAACATCCTTCCCCACCATCAGGCGGAAGGCGTAAGTCCCACCGTCACGAAAGCACGACATGGGCGAGTGTGAAGTGTGCGGCGCCATGAACGTAGGAACACGGCAGGTGCCCACAGGACGGACCACGGTCGCTGCGTGCAAGAGGTGCGCGGATCGTGTTGGTCCGAAAGCGCAAGGCATGGCCCCCGGTCTTGCCGAAGCCTCACGTCGAGCCTCAACCGGTCCAGCGCAACGGGCACCGTCTGGAATCATGCGACGAAGCGAACGGGTTCTTACGGATGACTTTGGGACTCAAATTCGTCGTGCCCGCAGTGCGAAAGGGTGGAGCCAAGACGAACTCGCTCGCCGCATGTCGGAGAAGGTCAACATCGTCAAAGCAGCCGAATCGGGTCGTCGACCGACCGACGGTGTGGTCTCTAAATTCGAGCGCGTCTTAGGCATCTCCTTGATGGTTGACTACGACCCTGAGGAACACCGCCGAGTTCAAAGCGGCCAAGACCGAGGATTCACGCTGGGGGATTACCTCGATGGCCTCCGATGATTCCGGTCCTTCGGTTGACCTGCACGCGATTTGGTTGGCGCAGGACGACCCAACAAAAAATACGGCCGTTCGCTCCTCTCGTCGAGGCGATCTCCGGCTGCACAAGGATTTGAAGGCCTTACCTCGTCGCGGCGTCTTGCTTGAACCGCTCTGCGGCAAGGTGCTCGGACCCGAAGATCATGACCTCATCCGAAATGGGGCCCTTGTGGCCTTGGATTGCAGTTGGGCCCACATCGAATCTTCGGTGGCTTCAATCGCAACACGCACCCGTCTCCAAAATCGAATGCTTCCACTGTTGTTGGCCGCGAATCCCGTAAATTGGGGAAAACCCGGTCGATTGACGACGGTCGAAGCACTTGCAGCCTCCCTCGTGCTGATGGGCTTGGACCATCAGGCACAGCAGGTGTTGGGGGGATTTCGCTGGGGTAAACGTTTTCTTGAACTCAATTCAGAACCCCTCAAGGCGTACGCAGCAGCGACCTCATCGGCAGAATTGATCTCCTTGCAGTTCGAATTTTTCGACGTCGATACGGAGGGGGACGTGTGACTGGAACAGCGAAGCATCCTGTGATGCATGTGGTTGACGGGAGGTACCGTGCCGGGGTTGATGACCTCGCGGTCGAAGCACACATCAGCATCTCAAGCAACGCTGGTCACAGTGTCGACTTGCTTGGTACGCCCTTGAACGTGGTGGATTTGGCCATCGGGCATGCGGTATGTGAGGGCTGGTGGCTGGGAGGTGGTGAGCCACCTACGGTCGAACATGAAATCGTTGACAGGATGGAGGTCCTTACCTTGACCGCGGAGGCTTGGTCGTCGCCCCTTCCTCACCGTCACATTGTACCATCGTGCGGTGGATGTGGTCTGACCCTGAACCATCCCACTTTAGGAACAGCCCTGCCGTATGGCCAACGTGTTGAATTGGACGAGGCACTGGACCTTGTGCGTCGAATGCAGGATGAGCAACACCTCTTCATGTCCACAGGTGGGACGCATGCCGCTGCGTTGGTCACCACCGGTGGATGGCTGCTTCGGGAAGACATTGGTCGTCATAGCGCGGTTGACAAAGCCATTGGTGCATGGTTTGCATCAGGGTCACGCCCGGAGGTTCGATGCCTGATCGTCTCCGGGCGTTGCGGTTGGGACGTGATGGCGAAGGCGGTCCGTGCAGGTGTTCGACAGGTGATTGCCATCGGTGCCATCTCCGCTCAAGCAGCCGAACTTGCCCGTCACGAAGGGGTGTTGGTGGTTGGGTTCGCCCTTGGGGAACGTCCTCAATGCCTTGGGCCATGGTCCTCCTGATGGGAAAGGCTTGAGCCCCGACGCTTGGAGGGACATGCATGGTTCAACCGCCATCCTCCGGTCGGACCCCTCCCGACGAACGGGCCCTGAAGGTCAAACCGCGAAAGCATCGCGCTGCGGGTTTGCCCGCCGTGACCTCAAGCCTTCAACATGGCCTGCGTCGAATGGGGGCGGCTCGAACCCTCCGAACCCTACGAATGGTGAACCAACAGGACGGCTTTGATTGTCCAGGATGTGCATGGCCAGACCCTGAGCATCGCTCTGGTTTCGAGTTCTGTGAGAACGGTGCGAAGGCCGTGGCTGAAGAGGCGATGAAAGCCCGTTGTACACCAGAGGTGTTGGCCTCCAAGCCTTTGCATGATTTTGCTTCAATGAGTGATTTTGAACTGGGCTCGCTCGGTCGTCTCACGTCACCAGCAGTACGCTTCGCTGGTTCGGATCGATTCGAACCGATCGAGTGGGACGCGGCCATCGACATGGTGGCAGCCCGACTCCGGACCCTGCAATCGCCAGAGCGCGGCGTGTTTTACACCAGCGGAAGAACCTCGAACGAGGCCGCCTTTTTGTACCAACTCTTTGTTCGTTCGCTTGGTTCAAACAACCTTCCAGACTGCTCCAACATGTGCCATGAGTCGAGCGGCAAAGGTCTCGGTGCGACCATTGGTATAGGGAAAGGAACCGTACGCCTCTCGGATTTCGAACATGCAGATTTGATTGTTGTGATTGGGCAAAACCCCGGAACAAACCATCCACGAATGCTGACATCGTTGAGGGACGCAAAGCGAAAGGGTGCGAAAATCCTCCACGTGAACCCCTTGCCTGAGGCCGGCTTGGAGCGATTCAAGCACCCTCAAGATTACCTCCGTCTTGATCTGTTTGACGACCGACTGGCCGACCTCCACCTGCCGGTTCGTATCGGAGGGGACGCCGCGCTGTTGCAGGCCCTTCAGTGGTTGCAACTCCAGGCAGGGGCGTTGGATGAATCCTTCATTGAATCAGGCACATCCGGATTTGAGGCGCTCGTAGCCGATCGCAACAGCTTGGATTGGGACCGCGTGCTTGTGGACACCGGGCTAGAGCGCTCGGCGATTGAGGAAGCCGGTGCCATGCTGTCGTCGAGCACCGCAACCATTGCTTGCTGGGCGATGGGATTGACGCAACACCGAAACGGTGTGGCTGTGATTCAGGAGGTCGTCAACCTCCTTCTGATGGGCGGGCATATTGGCCGCCCGGGGGCAGGTCTTTGCCCTGTTCGGGGGCATTCAAACGTCCAAGGCGATCGTACGGTTGGGATTTGGGAAGCACCGAGCACGGAGTTCCTCGACCGGTTGGAAGAGGGGACGGGGGTCGCTGTTCCTCGGAAACATGGCTTCGATGTCGTGAACGCAATCCATGCGATGAGGGAAGGAAAGGTCGACGTGCTCATGACGATGGGAGGCAACTTCGTGTCTGCAGCACCCGACACGGATGCAACCGCTGATGCGTTGTCCCGCGTTGGACTTGCTGTTCACGTAGCCACCAAGCCGAACAGGACGCACATGGTACATTCGTCGGGGGACGTGCTGCTGCTCCCTTGCTTGGGCCGAACCGAACGGGACGAACAAAACGGCACCTCTCAATTTGTAACGGTTGAGAACTCGATGGGCATCGTCCACCGTTCGGAAGGACGGCTTGAACCGGCGTCGAAGGACCTCAAGTCTGAGCCATGGATTGTGGCTGAACTCGCTGCGCGAACCTTGGACGATTCACCGATCGACTGGCGCGCCTTGGTTCAATCCTATGACGGTATACGGGATTTGATTGAGGCTAGCATTGCTGGGTTTGATGAATACAACGAGCGCGTGCGTGCTCCACATGGATTTGAACTGCCCAATCCTCCTCGCGACGACCGCTCGTTTTCCACACCAACAGGACGGGCCGTGTTCACCGTTCACCCTCTCCCGAACCTTGAGCCGTCCTATGGTGGGACGCACGTGCTGATGACCCTCCGTTCACACGACCAATACAACACCACGGTCTACGGTCTTCAAGACCGCTACAGGGGTGTCAGCGGCAACCGTCGTGTTGTCTTCATGAACGCCGAAGAGATGGCCGAGCGTGGATGGTCCACCGGGCGTAAGGTGTCCTTGATGAGCCATTGGAAAGACGGCACGCGAACCGCAGAAGATTGGCGCCTCGTCCCCTACCCGATTCCACGAGGCAACCTTGCAGCCTACTTTCCAGAAGCGAATGTTCTCATTCCATTGGACTCGACAGCCGACGTTTCGAACACACCTACAAGCAAGTGGGTTGAGGTGAGTTTCCTCGAGGCTTCAAGCACCGAAGAGGAATGATTACGCCCCAAGGCAACGCTCATGCAAGCAGGTCGGTGGTTCGAACAGGACTTTGCTGTCCAAGTCCACGACGTCCAATTGGAGCGTGCTGCCCTCGCCTTCGAGGACCGTGACAATGGACGACGTGGTCGCCGGCAAGTAATCCTCTCCAGTTGAGGCGAGGGAGAGTCGAAGGGTGTGCCCTTCAGGGATGGTAGCGTCGAGCGGCATGAACTCCATGAGGGCCGTGATGGAGTCGAAGGGGGCCAGCCATGCTTGGACGTCATCGCCGCCTGCATGGTACCGCAAATCCATGATTGCGTGACCTACGTGAATGCATGTCCCGTCGGGGTCGCATGACTCGAGCAGTGCATACAGTTGGCCACCGACGGTGGTTGTACGAACTTCAACGTGCAATCGAGGGGTGCCCACGACTGAAAGTTCCGTGTCGAGAGGCTCAGACGTCCAAACGGGTCCTGACGAGGCATCGGGGAACACCGTCAAGCCTCCTCCATCCAGGATGAGGTCCTCACCGAGCGTCCACCGCCTTTCTACGGCGTCGTTCGGGGGATACCTGTTTTCAAGACGCCATTGGCCGTCGTTGGATTGCACCTCTATCCACTGACCGGGTTGTGGGCCAATGCCCTTGAGGTAGTAATCGAACCATTCATGAAGGTCCTGCATCCAGTCGTACCGCACCATTTCGGGAAAGGCTTCGCCCCCACGACCTCCGAGGTCGCTTCTGTCGTCGAGCTGCACCGGCCGATCTGGGTAATCGTGATCCCATTGGCCAAACAATCCCTTGGCCTCGATCCCAGCATCGATCAGCCTGTTCATGGTCGGCACGGCCATGTGTGGGTCGACGTTCCAATCGTGCAAGCCCTGAATCAGGTACACGCTTCCATGGTAGTTTTCGAGCACGCGATCGAGGAAGTATCGTTCCTCCCAGTAGTCACCGGCGACTTCTGAACCAAAGACGTATGCCGAAACACCAGTCCCCGGTCCGATGATGTAGTCCGGACACAGGTTTTGGTAATCTTCCTCGTCGCCGTCAAGACCGTACGAACCATACACGCCGTTGTGCATGATGGGGGCTCGTGCTTCGGCAGACCCGTTCCGCCACATGAGCTCTTTCACACCAATCAGACCGGAAATCGGAACGATGGTCTTGAGGGCCTCGTTGCCGTACATCGCCGCTTGCCACGGGGTGCTCCCGTCGTAGGATTTGCCAATCAAGGCGACGCCTCCGTTGGACCACGTTTGCGCTCCGAGCCAGGTCACTGCAGCATCGATGCCTTCCTGTTCAGCGAAACCCATCAAGTCCATGCAATGGTTTGAGCGACCCGTGCCCGTCACCGAGATTTGTGCGAAGGCATAGCCATGGGGCAACAATTGATTGACGATCATTTCCCCAAGCCACGAACCAGGAACTTCGATGGTTGGTGTTTCAACGGATGGCTCTTGGAAGTATGGACCGATTTCAGCAATCACGGGGACCTGCACCCCTTCCGGAACGTCGGGACGCCAGTATGCCAAAGAGATACGTGGCCCTTCGGCGGCAGAACCGCCTTCGGAGAGCGGGAGGTCGAATTCAACAAAGACGTGCGTGCTGTTCCATTCGTTCTCTGTGGACAACGGGAGGTATGGCCCTTGCTCAAGAACAAATCCGTGGACATCGTCGGTGATGTAGGGCATGTCCCGGCGCTCCCAAACCGGGACGCGAACACCGTTGACGTCTGAAGCGACAAGATCCTCCACCACGGGTTGAATCGACATGGAGAGCACGATGGTCACCAGGGCGACAACCACCACCGAACCGAGGAGGTGGAGTGGAGTCATCCGCCGGGCTGCAGTTGCTTCCTCCATACCTCGCCCTTCATTGCGCCATATTTCAAGCCTCAGCACATCGTTCAAGTTGGACAAACCACATAGGTTGACGACCTGACAACCTCACATGGAGGACCCGAGCGAAGCGTGGTGGTCCGTCGTCACCGAAGGGATTCCAGAGCAACTGCCCAAGGCTCGTCCGCTGGACATGAGCGTGGACCATGCCCCTTCACGTCCTGTGGCCCTCTCATCGGAGCAACGCGCGCTGGCCCTGAGGAACGCCCTTCGCTACCTCCCTCCGCATCACCACGAGCATGTGGCTGAGGAATTCCTTGCGGAACTCGACCACTACGGTCGAATCGTCATGCACCGATACCGACCGAACGTGGCGATGCACGCCCGTCCAATCAGTGAATACCGATGCGCGTCAACCCAAGCCGCTGCCGTGATGTTGATGATCATGAACAACCTCGACCCTGAGGTCGCTCAATTTCCACATGAGTTGGTCACGTACGGTGGCAACGGGACCGTGTTTCAAAACTGGGCTCAGTTCCGTGTTGCGATGTCCTACCTCGCTCAACTTCGTGATGAACAAACCTTGGTGATGTACTCGGGGCATCCGTTGGGGATGTTTCCATCCAATCCTGAAGCGCCGAGGGTGGTGGTCACGAATGGGATGGTGATCCCGAACCATTCCTCAAAGGATGACTTTGCCGTCATGCACGCGCTCGGCGTAACCCAGTACGGTCAAATGACGGCAGGCTCCTACATGTATATCGGGCCGCAAGGAATCGTGCACGGAACCACAATCACCTTGCTGAACGCGGCCCGGTTGCATCTCGGCCTTCCTCCTGAGAACGACCTCGCTGGTGTCGCGTATGTGACGAGTGGTCTTGGTGGTATGTCAGGGGCTCAAGCGAAAGCCGCGGTCATCACGGGTGCGGCTTGCTTGATCTGTGAAGTCAACCCTCACGCAGCGCAGAAACGCCACCATCAGGGTTGGTTGTCCGAAGTCCATAGCGACCTGGATGCGGCAATCGACCGGTTGGTGCAGGCCAAAGCAGCAGGCGAGGGAGTGTCCATCGGGTACATCGGCAACATCGTCGATGTGTGGGAGAGGTTGGTCGAACGAGACGTGACCATCGAATTGGGGAGCGACCAAACCAGCCTCCACAACCCCTTCGCAGGTGGATATTGTCCGGCAGGCATGACCTACGAAGAAGGGATGGAACTCTTGGCGAACAATCCAGATTTGTTCAAGGAAGCGGTTCAGCAGACCCTGCGTCGGCACGCGACCGCCATCGACATGATGTGCCAACGGGGCATGTATTTCTGGGATTACGGAAACGCGTTCCTCTTGGAGGCAAGCAGGGCCGGTGCCGATGTCATACGTCCCGACGGTTCCTTCCGTTATCCTTCGTACGTGGAAGACATCATGGGTCCATTATGTTTTGATTACGGATTTGGCCCTTACCGCTGGGTCTGCACGAGCGGACGCGACGACGACCTCAAAGCAACCGATGACATCGCTGCTGAGGTGCTTGAATCCCTGCTCGCAACGGCCCATGAGGGGAACCGTCGGCAGTTGCTTGACAACCTTCGGTGGATCCGCGCAGCGGGAAAGAACAACCTTGCCGTTGGGAGCCGAGCCCGAATCCTGTACGCAGATGCGGTTGGACGTGCTTCCATTGCTATGGCCATGAACGAAGCGGTTCGCGACGGGCGGTTGCATGGGCCTGTGGTGCTCGGGCGCGACCATCACGACGTTTCCGGCACCGACAGCCCATACCGAGAGACGGCAGACATTCGCGATGGCTCCATGTTTACAGCCGACATGGCCGTCCACAACGTCATCGGCGATGCAAGCCGAGGTGCGACATGGGTCAGCCTCCACAATGGCGGTGGCGTTGGTTGGGGCGAGGTCATGAACGGCGGCTTTGGTCTCTTGTTGGATGGTTCCGAGAACGCGGCAAGGCGAGCAGCATCCATGCTGACGTGGGACGTTGAAAACGGCGTTGCTCGAAGGGCTTGGGGGAGAAACAGCGGAGCACTGGACACCATTGCACGGGCGATGCAGCGCCAAGCAAACCTCACCGTGACCTTGCCGTACGAAGTGAGCAATGAGCAATTGAACCGTTTCATGGGGGGATTGTGATGCGCAACGTGGTGCTCACTGGCTCACAATTGACGCCCTTTGATGTGATGGCCATCGCCAAGGGTGAGGCGACGGTGCGCATCGCAGACGCTGCACTTGAACGCGTTCGTGCCGCCCGTCGAACGGTGGACGGCATCCTTGATCGCGGTGAGACCGTGTACGGCATCAACACCGGTTTCGGGGCGTTGGTCAACACAACCATTGGGTCAAGCGATCTTGAGCGGCTCCAGGTCAACCTGCTCCGTTCACACGCCACAGCCCTCGGTGAACCGCTCTCTGAGTCCCGAACCCGCGCCATGATGACGGTCCGGCTGAACTCCCTCGTCAAGGGTCATTCCGGAGTTCATGAAGATCCACTTCACCTCCTCGTCGACCTGCTCAACCATGGCATCACACCCTATGTGCCTCATCTTGGTAGCCTTGGAGCCAGCGGAGACCTCGCTCCTCTTGCCCATATGGCCCTCGTGCTCATCGGCGAGGGTTTGGTGTGGTCTGAGTCGAAAGCCGTCCCTTCACTGAACGTGTTGAGAGAGGCTGGTCTGAACCCAATTCATCTTCGAGCAAAGGACGGGTTGTCCTTGATCAATGGAACGAGTTTGATGGCTGCCTTGCTGGCCGAAGCGAGCGTCATGCTGCAAAGGTTGGTCCCGATGGCTGACCTTGTGCTGTGTGCTTCGCTCGAGTCCCGTCGTTGTTCCGTTCGGCCTTTCGACCCTCGCATCCATGACGTTCGGCCACATCCCGGACAACGGATTGTAGCAAACAGGGTGACTCAATGGATGCAGGGATCTCCAAACGTGGCCGACCACGCTGACTGCGACCGTGTTCAGGATCCATACTCCTTCCGGTGTGCCGCCCAAGTGCACGGTGTGACGGTCGAACGCTTGGAAGCACTTCAGAAAACAATCGCCGTGGAACTGAACGCCGTCACCGACAATCCACTTGTCTTCCCTGACCCTTCAAACCCTGGGCCTCATGAAGTCATCAGCCAAGGCAACTTTCACGGGGAGGTGCTTGGGCAAACGGCAGATTCAACGGCTTTGGCCCTGTTTGAGCATGCATCCATCTCCGAACGAAGGATGGACCAGATCCTTGACCCTGCACGCTCAGGCGGACGCCCCTTCCTTGCACGGACCTCTGGCCTCGAATCCGGCCTGATGATTGTCCATTACGTTGCAGGTGCTGCGTTGGCAGAGATGCATGGGGGCATCCTCCCTCGAAGTGGATTCAGCACCGTGACCTCCGGGGGTCAAGAGGACCACGTGTCCATGGGGGCCACAGCGTGCTTCAACCTCCTTCGAGTCATTGACCGATTTGCAGACGTTCTTTCCTGCGAGGCACTCATTGCTTGTGAAGCCATTGAAGGTCTCCCTGTCCAGCCATCGGACGCAGTAAGAACACTGCATCAACTCGTTCGTTCGGTCGTTCCCGCACTGTTGGAAGACCGGTCAACGACCACCGATCTTGAAGCCATCCGGGAAGCGCTCCTTTCAGGTTCGTGGCTTGCGGTGGTGGACTCCCTCCACCCCGTAGCGTGATCATCTTCGAAGGCTTTCTTCGAGGATGTTCAAGCGTGATTCGATGTCAGAAAAGCCCGTCAGTTGCCGCAATCGAAACCTGTCGCGTTCCAGATGCACTGGGTCAAGGTAAAGCGCACAGGCGTCGAGTCGGCGTTCAAGGTCGACAGCGGTTCGAACACGTGCTTCGACGTCCCTGTACAGTGCTTCCATGCGTGATTGATTCGCATCGAGCGCGGGTTCCAAATCAGACACATCAAACCCCATTCTTCGCCACTGCAGCAAACGACGACGGAGTGCATCCACCCCAAAACCGGGTGGCAATTGCGTCAGATGTTTCACGCCCTCGGTCTGGTCTTCTGTTACGGTTGATCGGGTCTCATCGGTAGTCCATTCATACCCGAGAGAATCCGGGATGACGGTGCGTTCGTCCACATGTTCATGCAGCCACGGCGCCAAGGTGAGCCATTGCTCGACAACATGTGGTTCGTGTAATGATGGGTCAACGACGACCATCGTCACAGGGCTGCTCCTTTCGGAGAGAACGTCGTCGAGTTCCAACAGCCAACGGGTGATG
>JAURMD010000119.1 GCA_030830875.1 Thermoplasmatota archaeon
CTTCTGCATCGATGGCCTGCAGTTCATCCGTGATGTCCAGCAAGGCTTCGGCATCCGCCCCCTCGGCAAGACGTCCAAGTTCATCCATTCGGAATTGGAGGTCCATCAGGTGCTGTGCCCCGTCTTCCAGGTCGTGTCGACGAAGCAGCAACCTGCGCTCGGCCTCATGGTCCACCTCTTCGAGGATGCGAGCAGCGCGCAGGGCGTCGGCCTCAGAAAGGCCCAAGTCGGAACCAACGAGGTACCGTTCCCGTTCGTGCGGGGTCATCAACTCGTCCACCATCGGGTCCCGCCCCACCGCCAAGACCGATGAAGCAGCGCGCGCGGAAGAAGGAGCGCTGAGGACCAATTCCTCTGGTGTTGGAACGTTCACGTCCCATCCATCATCGAGGTCCGGCAGGTCAACCGTGAGGTCCACGCCAGCAGGTTCGTCGTGAAGGGCCACCACATCGAGGGCCCGTCGAATGACCGACGAGGCGGTCGTACGGAGGTCAAGGGTCTGGGTCTCCTCAAGCGTGAGGGAAGGCTGCACATCGTGCTGCAGCAGGCTGTTCTCCAGCGAACGCCATCCTTCGTGTTCCATCGCGAGGGTATGCAATTGATCCGGTTCCAAGGCGAGTCCATGACGACGCACCAGCGATCTCAACACCGCCAAGCGGTCGATGGGACCTGGTGGCCGAACCTCCGCAAGCACCCCCTCCCTCATCACCCGTGAAAGCGGGCCTTCGGGCCAGAGCGACGGCGGCATCGACGTGACAACCACCACCTGAACACCGAGGTTCAGGGCGAGGTCCACCACGCGATGCAGGTGCGCAGCAGCCTCAGCATCGATGGCCACCGCATCGATGTCGTCGATCAGCAGCGCACAGGCCCCCCCCAACCAAGCGTCGAGGAGGGTGAACCCGTCCCCTTCCAGATCGTGGCGCCAGGCCGCATGCCCCCGGACAAATCCGACGTCACCCGTCGCCCTTCGGAGAAGGGCTTGCCCGATAGCGTGCAGCAGGTGGCTTCGACCAACACCTTCCGGGCCGTGAATCAAGAGCGGATTGGCCCGACCGGGAGACTGGATGATCTTGTCCGCCCATGTGGTGGCTTCCGCATTGCTGTCCAACTCCACCCACGACCTGAAGGTCAAGGATTCGGTCCAGCGCAAGGCCCACGGCCATGGTCGCTCGGCTCGCGGTGGTGACGTCGAGGTACCGGCCCCTACCTCCTGCATCCAGATGGGTCGACCGTCTTCGCCCATGCCCAACTTCGGAACTTCAGGCCGAAGGGTGGCCTCGTACGGGGCCCAACCCTGTGTGTGTTCTTCGAGCATGCCGGCAAGCCGCCGGTGCAGCGCTTCCTCGAGCGGGTCGGCGTGCTCGGCGGCTTCGGTTGGTGGCTCCCATTCGCGGAAGGCACGCCCTCCTTCCGCTCGTAAGGGTCGATCCGCTCGCGTCGCGTTGTCGAGCAGGGAGGGCCGACGGGAACCCGCTGCTTGTGGTACTGAAGCGACGGCCGAGGGCGGGGCCCGCTCACCGAGGCTGAACCGTGCGCGTGCTGCGGCGGCGCGCAAAGGTGATTCAGTCATCCCCGTCCCCTCCAAGACGACGACGCTTCGACCCTTCCATCGAGCGGCGGCGGCGCTGAACGGGTTCAGCATCCGAGACCACGGTCGGTGTGGTTTCAGCGGACTGCTCAGGGACGTGCTCGTTCACTGGATTCGGACCTTCATCGGAGTGCGGCACGCGGAGACGAAGTTCGGACCAAGAGCGTTGCCTCCGTCCCATGGCTTCGACAACGGGCGCGGCCCTGAGCACGTCGCGTAAGTCGGTGCCCGCCTTGAAGCGAGGGGCCGATAACTCAGGAAGATGTCGAACGCTCGCGAGCCCCAGCCTCGCTGCACGACGGGGTGGAGGCAGCGAGGTCTCGACACGCTGAGCGTTTCGCACGAGGTCAGCCTCTTGACGTCGCGTTCGAGCCTGCTCAAGAGGACGTTCGGTCTCGTGCATCGGACCACGGGGCAGCGAAAATCTGGGGAGCGCCGGAGGCGCACGTGGAGCCATTCGGCGGGCGCGTGCGCGTTGGGCACGCCTGGGCACCACAGGAGGTGCCACGGTCGCCTCCTGAACAGGTTGAGGGGCCTCTTGAGCTGGGGCAACCACCTCGACCACGACCTCGGCGGGTGCTGGAACTTCGTCTTCGGGCAGCGGTGCTTCCATCTGGTCTGGAGATGCCGCTCGCCAGGCCGCCAGCCGTTCATGTCGCTCCATCAAGGCACCTGCATCCATCGCCCCAAGCGCGCTCAGACTTGGTGGGTCAGCGGCCAAGGCCGCGAGGTCATTGAGGTCAAGCGAGGCACCAAGACGTTCGATGCGGAGGGCTTCTTCTCCACTGTGCAAGCGCGAATCGAGCGGCACAAGCAGCACGCCGCCCACGTCACGGACGTGGTCGGCCAGATCGGCGATTTGGTCAAACGCCACCTGAGCCTCAAAGAGGACAGGAAGCAGGTGCACGTCGTCCAGCACGACGAGCAACGGTCGGCCCACATCGAGGTCGTCAGGAAGGGTCAAACGGTCGTCGAGCAACCAACGGCGCTCAAGTCCAACCTCCACGTCATCACGGCGATGCACAACGATGCTCCGACCACCTGCACGTGCCCAAGCCATGGCGAAGGCGGTGATGGGTTCGCGGTCGTGGCAATGGACCACACGCACGGCGCCGGGCGGGACCTCGACGTGCTTGGCCACCATCTTCGCTCGCGTTTGATCCACGGACGAGGTCACGGCCTCCGGGGCAAGGATGGTCGGTGCCATGCTCGGCAGGCGGGACCCTCGACGTCGTGCTGGACGTGCCATTCGTCCACGCCACCACGTGTCCTCCTCGATGCTCGTGTCACGAAGACGGCTTCCTGTGTGAATGGCCAAGAGTTCTTCCACAAGCGAAGACGGAAGACGATGCACTTCGACGACAGTCGCCCCGTCGCTGGCGAGGTCACGGACGACCACCAAAGCCTCGGGGCCCACGCGGTCCACTTCGTCGGAAGCGAGCGCACCCACGACAAGGCCGGAACGAAGCGCCAGCATCGCAGCGCCTGCGTTTGGATGACGGAGATGAAGCAGCCCGTCGTGCCCGGTTGTTGCTGCGTCCGTCATCAGCGTCTCAAGGACGCCTGCGCCACCTCGACGCACCTCGATGACTTCGCCCCGTGGCCATAACGACATGCGCTTCCCACAGCAAGCGACACGGAGGGCGTTTGAAGGTCACGTCCGTCGAGGACCTCATGCGGGCCTTTATCGCAGCCCCATGTGACCACGGGAACGTGCGAAAGGAACCCGCCCCGCTGTCGTCCGAGCAGATGGTCGCCTTCCGTCAGGGCATCGCCTTGTACGACGAAGGCGCGTGGTGGGAGGCCCATGAGGCGTGGGAAGCGGTCTGGATTGACCTGAAAGCCGAAGGACGCCCAATGAGCGAGGTGCGTTTGCTCCAAGGGCTCATCCAATGTGCTGCCCTGCTGTTCAACCACAGGCGAGGCACCTCACGAGGCGTGCTCAACCAGTGGTCAAAACTCGAACCGAAATTGAACGGATGGACGTGCGCGTGGGGTGTGGACGTCCCTGCTCAACTGGAACGCCTCCGTCCATACGCAGAGGACGCAGCCGCGTGTGCCCTGCCGTACGAAAACCTCAGCATGCCCATGATGGAGGACGGCCCATGAGCAGCTTGCCGCCCGAGTTCGTTCGTGTTGACACCACAGCAGCGGGAACGCACTCTCCATGGCGTACAGCATCAACGTGGTTTCGGACGGGTGGAGTTGCACTGTTCCTGTGGCTGTGCCTGACGGCGTTCTCCTCGCCCGTTGCGCTGAGGCTTGTTCTTGCCTCGACCGCCGTGGCCATGGTGACGGGAGGTTTGTTCCTCCTTGTGCGCACACACCCCATTCCAGTGGCTGTAAACGCCAACCATCCATGGGTGCTCGAGCAAGCGCTGGGGCGGGCCGAGGTGATGGTGTGCGACGCAGAGGGA
Source organism: Thermoplasmatota archaeon (assembly GCA_030830875.1). GTDB lineage: Archaea > Thermoplasmatota > Poseidoniia > Poseidoniales > Poseidoniaceae > MGIIa-L3. Next base: position 4,009 of record JAURMD010000119.1, read on the forward strand.
ACGTGGCAGACGGTTGGGGACACCCGCTGCCGCGTGGGCCGTGACCCCCTCCTTGGCGAACCGCAGGTGATGGAAGACTCCGACCCGTGGGGGGTGGTGTGTCGATGGCCATCAGCAAGCGACCGACGTCTGCGCAGGTGGCTGAACGTGTTGAACCATGCCTTGGCGCTTCGAGATGCCGTCAACGGATTCGACGAGGCAGCCGAGGAGGAACGGCGACGTGCAGCCGCAGACACAGACCTGCTCGAACGGTCGTGGCCCGAACCCGAGGAGGCCTTGGAAGATGGATCAGCGTTGGGCCGCTGGTTGGATGCAGGTCGAGCCGATGCTCGAGAACGGGCGCCTTGAGCGCCCACGCCCCCTGCATCTTCATATCCGCATCCTTTGGCCATGGGGTATGGCGACGGAGGGTTGGCGCGCCCGCCTCCGGGAACTGGAGGGGCCTGAAGCGGACATGCTGCTTGGCACGTCCCTGTCTCGCAGGTTTGTTGGCCTCCCGATGTGGATGAACCATCCAGCCAACGTCGCCGGATTTTACGGACTGCTCGTGTCCTTGGCGCTCGTCCTTCCGTACCGCTTTGGGTATCCCGACGGTGTTTGGGTGCCGACGTGGATGTACCACACCTCGCTGCTGCTTGCATCATGCATGGGCCTCGGCTTCGCCTCGGTCGTCATCGTGCGTTTGACTGGACGACACCCCGTAGCGCCACTTCGCTCGGTGCTCTATGTGATGCCGTTCGTGGGTTTGGCCTTGCTTGGGTTCAACGTCAGCGACATGGTCGAGGTGCCCCCCGCCATCGTGTGGTTCCTGCTGCTCCTTCCCGGACCCTTGTACGTCCACCTCAGCTGGGCACCACGATGGCGCTTGTTGTGCATGCTTGAAGACGGGCGAGACCCCTTTGCAGGGGTCGACTTTGAGGGCCCGAGCAGCGAAGCCACCGTCGAACGTGTGGTCGACGACGATTCCGACCTGAAGGACGTCCTTGATGCACTCGAAGCGCCCGGGGCCGACGAAGAAGCCTGAGCCTCAGATGAGACCGAGTTGAGGGCCGAGCCTCTCCATGACCCGGAGCACCTCATCGAGGTCATCCTTGGTCAATCCAGCCGACATCTGGGTCCTGACCCGCGCAGCATCACGAGCGACCATGGGGAACACAATCGCTCCAGCCATCACCCCTTCCGCGCCAAGCGCCGAAGACAGGGCCTTTGCCGTGGAGGAAGGTCCGCACATGATGGGGACGATTGGGGTCTCCGAGAGACCGGTGTCGAAGCCCATGCTCTGCAGTTCCCCACGGAAATAACCGGTGTTCTCCCAGAGCCGTCGGTGGTGTTCTGGTTCATCGATGAGCACGTCGATGGCAGCCTTCTGGGCCGCGGCCACGCCCGGCGGCTGGGAACCGGAAAGGAGCCACGAGCGAGAGTGGTTGAGGGCATGGCTCCGGCTGAGTTCCGAGCCGGCCATGATGCCTCCCTGCACACCAAGGGCCTTGGAAAACGAGCCGATTTCAAACTCAACCCGGCCATGGACGTTGAAGTGGTCCACGATGCCACGGCCTCCCTCTCCGAGGACGCCTTCGCCGTGGCAGTCGTCGACGAGGATCATGGCGTGGTGCTCCTCTGCTAGGTGCACGATGTCATCGAGCGGTGCGATGTCCCCGTCCATGGAAAAGACGCCGTCGGTGATGATGAGTTTTCGATCCGCCCCTTCGTGCTGCTTCAGCACGGCTTCAAGTTCGCCCATGTCGTTGTGAGCGTACACCGCCCTGCTGGCTTTCGTCAATCGAACGCCATCGATGATGGATCCGTGGTTGAGGGCGTCGCTGATGATGACGTCCTGAGGGCCTTCCACGAGGGTCGGAATGAGGCCGACGTTCGCGGTGTATCCTGCAGAGTAGATCAACGCCGCCTCGGCGCCCTTGAACGCCGCTACGGCACGCTCTGCCTCCAGGTGCAGGTCCATGGTGCCGGCGATGGCCCTGACGGAACCGCTGCCTGCACCGTAGGCTTGCGTGGCAGCGATGCTTGCCTCGACCACCTTGGGATGCGTCGTGAGGTTGAGGTAGTTGTTCGCCGAGAGCATGATGGTCTCTCGACCTTCCATGGTGCAGCGTGGACGGTTCGGCCCCTCCAACGTCGGCGGCTCCCACAGCAGGGAACCAGCAGCAAGTTCGTCGTGGCGGGCTTGCATCCACGAAAGGTCCCCGGGCATGGTTCTCTCCGCTCGTGGCTCCCCGTTGCGGTTCTTGAGCCTCCCGCTTGGGTCACGGGTCGCAAGGCAGGCCTTCAAGAGCCGTCGGCGTGCCGCCGCGGCATGCACCTGAGCGGAACGGTGGCCAGCGGTCTTGGTCGCGCTCAGAAATTCATGGCCCAACCGCATTACCAAGACCAATTCCGAGCGATGCTTGGGCGGACCGCATGGCCGGGAACGCTCAACGTACACGTGCACGGCGATGACCTCGTTCGCTACATGGCCCTGCGCCAGCGCGCTGGCCTCGACACGTTGGACGCAGACGACCTGCTTCGCGAACAGGCCCGAAACGTGGACGTCGCGGGCATCGAAGCGCATCGCGTACGAGGCTTCTTGCGCGACGGCGTTTCCTTTGGCGGGGCGACGGCCTTTTTGGGCCGCATCAGCGTCGTGGACGAAGAGGGCGTGCCCTGCGCGGTGCTCATCCCAGACCTCACACGCCACGTGGACGTCGTCGAAATCATCGCTGACGTCTTCCTTCGCGAAGCCCTTCAGGTCCAGGACGGCGACGCCGTGTTCCTCGCCTTGGATTGATCACGTCGAAGGGAGCCGACCAAGGTGCGACCACTCGTGCTGCAGCATGGCGGCGACTTCTGCACGAGCCCCGGCCTCCCATCGCCGACGCATTGTGCGCTCTCCACCTCCAGCGTGGTTGGGCGGGGGGGCCC
>JAURMD010000120.1 GCA_030830875.1 Thermoplasmatota archaeon
GGCGGCAGCGAGGACGAGCGGGCCTTCGGCCTCGGCATGATCCTCGATCGGTTGCCTCTGGGAGGCGGCATCGTCGATGCCCGTGGCCGCTTCAAGCCGCGCGATGACGGGGCCTTGGTCCTGATGGAAGGCCTCAGCCTCAACGCGTTGCTTGGCGCCCTTTGGGGCGACCACGCCATGGCCGGGCTCAAGGCCCTTGACGTGGACGAAGTGGAGGCCGAGGCCATCCTGAACGGTCAAGACGGGCGACCAAAGTCCTTCGCGACCTTCCTTCGCGGGCTTGACGAAACCCGCGCTCAAGCCCGCCGTGTGGCCCGCTTTCCACAACGCAAGGGGGTCCTCACAGGCCCGCTTGGTGAAGCGCACGACCTGGTGGTGACCGGGTTGCTCGACGGCGTTGGTCGAGCACAAAAGCAGGCGTGCGGACGGCACAACACCATTGACGCAGCGGCGTCCGCATGGGCATGGCTCATCGCATCTGGGCGTCATGCTGGCCAAGAATGGCACTTTGAGCCCGACGCCCGCGAGCGAGGCGCCGCATGGTCGACGGCGGTTGGCAAGTTGATGGAGCGCGGCCTGGCCCTGCTGAAGGCAGAAGAGAAAGACGTCGAACAGGAACAAAAGAAGTGGTCCGCTGCCCTCAACGACCTGGCCGAATACATGGGCGTCAGCGCACCCTGAGGCTCACAGAAGTGCGGTCATCAGCAACCATGCCGCGACGCCCACCAAGAGCGCCCCAAGGGTCGCGTTTAGTCGGCGTCCGGCGGTGTCCGAAGCAAACAAGCGACGAAGTTGGGCCCCAAGCACGGTCCACGTCAACACCGCAGGGTAGCCAAAACTGAGGTTCAGGCCCACCAAGGCGACCTTGGCCATGGTCCCTTGACCAAACACCGAACCAAATCCGGCCATCAAGACAAGGAAATGGATCCACGCCTTGCCGTTCACGAACTGCAACGCCATTCCGGTCCGGAATCCCAGACGGCCTTCGAGGTCGGCCTCACCAACCCCATCCGAACGCATCACGTGAAGGCCGATGTATGCGATATAGAAGGCCCCGATGGCTTCCAACGTACGCAGCAGCACCTGCTCCTGCTCAAGCAGGTCGGTTGCCAGACCGATCACGATGCCCAGAGCGCTCCACCCCAACGCCATGCCCAACGTAAGCGGGAGGGTTGCCCGGACCCCGTACTTCGCACCGTGCGCGGCGCAAAGGACGTTGTTTGGACCTGGTGTGAAGCACATCGGCGCGATGAAGACGATCGCCGCGACCAACAACGCCGCGTCCATGCGACGACCTCAGGCGAGGGCAAGGCCGGCCTCAAGGTCCGACCAGAGGTCCTCGACGTCCTCGATGCCGATGGACATGCGAACAAAGCCTGGGACGATGCCGGAGGCGGTCCTCACCTCTTGGGGGATGAACATGTGGCTGGAATTGAAGGGGCATTCGATGAGGGACTCCACGCCCCCGAGGCTCGTCGCTTCGAAGATCAGGCTCAGGCCTCGCATCATGCGCAGTGCTGCGTCGTTGCCTCCCTTGACGACGAGGGCCACCATGCCTGATCCGCGCGGCAGGACCCGTTGCGCGACGCCGTAGTCTGGGTGGCTCGGAAGGCTGCTGTGCAGCACGCGCTCGACCGCAGGATGGGCCTCAAGGCGCGCGGCGAGCGCAGCCGCGTTCGAGCAAATGCGCTCCATGCGCACGTCGAGCGTGCGCATCCCCCGCTCGAGGAGGTAGCAGGTGTGCGGATCCGGGGCAGCACCGAAGTGGACCTTTCGTGGGAAGATTGTGGCGACGAGGTCGGCCCGGCCCACGATGGCCCCCCCGATGAGGTCGCTGTGGCCACCGAGGTATTTCGTGGTGGAATGGATGACGAGGTCCACGCCGTGGTCGATGGGGCGGCAGCCCCACGGGGAAGCAAACGTGTTGTCCACAATGCACAGCAGCCCGTACTTCTTCGCGATGGCCGCCATCGCCGGGATGTCGCAGACTTTCAGAACGGGATTGGTCAAGGTCTCGATGTAGAGCACCTTGGTTTCGGGCCGGATGGCTGCCTCGTACGAGGCGGGGTCGCGGATGTCGGCCATGGTGACCTCAATGCCAAAGCGGGGCAGTTCTTCGGTCAGCAGGCCGTAGGTGCCACCGTACACGTCCGCCGTGGCCACGATGTGGTCGCCGGCGCTGAGCAGGCTGACCAGGGTGGTCGAAATGGCCCCCATGCCGCTGGCGAAGACTTCGGCGTCTTCGCCGCCCTCGAGCGCGCGCAACTTCTGCGCCACAGCATCCGAGTTCACCGAGGACAGGCGAGAATAGAGCAGCGTGTGTTGCGCCCCATTGGCCCAGCCTGCATAGCGCTCGTCGGTCAGCCGGTACGTGGAGGAAAGGAAGACCGGAGTGTTGACCGCATCACCGATGTGCTGCGTTCCAGAATGAACGGCTGAAGTGGCGAACCGATGCGGCGTTAACGGAGCCGCCGTACCGCCCGTGGTCGAGTTCGTCGCCATCGGGTCATCGCTCATGCGTTGAGAGGTAGGAAGGCAGGCCTTCAACGCTGTGCCGTTCACCGTTTGCCTCGATGGTCGAGCGAACCTCCACGCTCACGTTCCCGATGAGCAAGAGGCCACCGCCAACAAGGATCCACCACGTCCACGGAACCAGACCTAGCATCAGACCGTACACGGTGGCCCACACCGGCTCAAGGGTGTAGATGATGGATGCACGCACCGGGTCCAGGTGCCGCTGGTAGAGGTTGAGCATCACAAGGGCGACCAACGAGCCGAGCAGTGACAAGGCCAGCAGAGGTGAGATCACCCCGGGCCGCGAAAGCAGGTTGAACAGGTCAACAGGGCCAGCGCCACCACGCAAGGTCAGCAACGAAAGGGACAGCGAAGCCACGGCGAGGACGAGGAAGGACGCGAACGACAATCCGAGCGGGTCGTAGCGTCGTGTGAAGCGCTGCGTCAGCAGGATGTGCACGGCAAAACACACGGCGCAGAAGACGGTGATGGCTTCCGCCCAGCCCCATGTCAAGTGAGGCGGCCCTTCGATGAACGCCGCACCAAGCGTGGCGAGGGCCACCCCCAACCACAGCGTTCGGCCCGGCCGACGTTCCCCAAACAACCCGGCCAAGAGGGCCGTACAGACCACGTAGAGGGACGTGAGGAAGGCCGACGTGGACGGGTCGATGTCCCCTAGAGCCACCATTTGAGACACGAACCCGACCAAGAGGATCAGCCCGAGCAAGGCACCTGCCGACCAGACCTCCTTCGAGGCCATCGAGGCGCGCACCCGAGGAAGAAGTGGCAGCAGAACCGTGGCCATGGCAAAACGAATGCCGACGAGGAAGGCCACAACCGAGGTCCAGCCAAGCGCGTCGAGGTCTGCGTTCAGGTGCAGCATGATGCGGCGCATCCACACGAAGGTGGCGCCCCAGATCAGGGTCACGGAGAGGAGCATCAGCGTCGCGCGCCGACGCATTCGTTCCTGCTCCTCCACGCCATTGCCTGATGGGGTGAGCGTCTGAACCTTACGCGGCCGGGGCGCGAACCTCAAGGGTCGGCTCCTTGCCACACCGACCATGGGTCGAGCGTGGGAAGGTCCCATCGAGACGGGGCCGGTGCCCAACGATGGACTGGCCTTCGACGCCATCGTCGTCGGCGGGGGGCCCGGGGGCAGTGCGACCGCAGGCTACCTCGCTCAAGGCGGCGCGCGCGTGCTCCTGCTCGAGAAAGGGGTGTGGCCCCGCGACAAGATTTGCGGCGACGCGGTGGGCGGCAAGTCCCTGTCGCACGTCGCCGCCCTCGGGGTCAAGGCCCGCTTGGAAGCGACACCTCACTTCCGCGTGACGGGCATCCTGTTCTCAAGCCCGAACGGCAAAACCGTCCGGGTCCCTCTGCCGGAAGAGGACGTCGAGCGGCTGGAAGCGGGCTATTCGCTGCCACGTGCTCAGTTCGATCACCTGATGTTTCAGCGGGCCACCGAACTTGTCCTCGAAGCGGGTGGCGCGGTGGTGCAGGGCGCCGAGGTGCAAAGCGTGCTGTTCGACGACGGAGCAGGTGGTGACGACCCAGGTGCAGGAAGCGGTGCACAACGCAAGGTGCGGGGCGTCGAAGCGCAAATTGGCGGGCGTAGCGGCGAGGTTTGCACGTGGACGAGCACCAACATTGTCGGCGCAGCCGGATACCGCTGCCCGGTCGCCACGGCGCTGGTGGAGGAGACCTTCAGCGAGACCATGGTGGATCGCATGCATTACTGCGCGGGCTACCGGGAGTACTGGACCGGGGTGGAAGGCTGCGGCGCGGAGATGGGCGACATCGAAATCCACTTCGTGGACTCGGTCATTCCCGGCTACTTCTGGCTCTTCCCCGTTGCCGAGGGCGTGGTGAACGTGGGCATTGGCATGGTCATGGGCGTGCTTGACAAGCAGAAGAAGAAACTCAAGGCCCTGCAGGCTGACGTGATCGCCAACCATCCGTTGTTCAAGGAACGCTTCGCCAACGCGACCATGGTGGAGGGGAGCGGGAAGGGCTGGCAACTGCCCTTCGGCTCGCCCCGCAAGGGCGAAGCGCACCAACCACGACGTGCGGCCGGTTGCGGCATCCGCCTCGTGGGCGATGCGGCGAGCCTGGTCGACCCCTTCTCCGGTGAAGGGGTCGGAAACGCGCTCGTGTCCGGCGAGATGGCGGCGCGGCACATCCTCGAACAGCGCACGGAGGAGGAGTACATGCAGGAGGTTTGGACGGTGCTCGGCAAGGAACTCACGAACTCCTACCGCATGCAAAAGCTCTCCCGCAAGTCCTGGTTGCTCAACTGGTTCGTTGGAAAGGCAGGACGAAAGCCGGCCCTTCAGGAGATGATGACGGAGATGATCGCCAGCAAGGAAGCGCAGGAAAACCTGCATTCGCCCCTCTTCATGGCCCGCACCCTCCTCTTCTGATTCCTCCGCTTCAGCGGGGTTTGTGCACGCACGAGCCAACTCCCCCTCCTACAAATCCAACAAGGAGGGATGTCGTTGTGCGGCAGGGATATGGGGGCCGCCCCAGTGCTCGGTGCATGGACGGGGTCACGGCCGCGTTGGAAGGCGTCGAGGCGGTGTTCCTCGACCTCGACGGCACCATCTACCTCGGGGGTGACCTCATTCCCGGCGCCCTCGACTTCCTCGCACGCTGCGAAGCACGAGGCGTTCGCCGGTTTTTCCTCTCCAACAACTCAAGCCGTTCCGTGACGCAATACCACGCAAAACTCGCGGGCCTCGGCATCCCGTGCACCGAGGAGGACATCCTCCTCTCGACCCACGATTTGCTGGCCTGGTTGCGCAACGAAGGGATTGCCCGCACCTACGCGGTGGCCACCGAAGGGATGTGCGCGATGATGGAAGCGGCAGGTTTCACGACCCGAGACGAGGACCCCGAATACGTGGTGCTGGGCTACGACACGGAAGTGACCTATGAGAAGTTGCAAACCGCCAGCGTTCACCTCCACCGCGGCGTGCCGCTGGTCGCCAGCCACCCGGACATGGTGTGCCCCTCACCGGACGGGGGGCTGCCTGACGTGGGCGCCTACCTCGCCCTCTTTGAGGCGACCACGGGCGTGCAGCCCGACCACATCTGCGGCAAGCCCGAACCGGGCATGATCCTCCACGCCATCGAAGCCCTCGGTCTTCGGCCGGACCAGTGCGCCATGGTCGGCGACCGGCTCTACACCGACATGGCGATGGCGAACCGCGCTGGCGTGGTCGGCGTGCTGGTGTTGTCCGGGGAGGCCACCCAAGCGGACGTGGAATCCCTCCCCGAGGACGCGTTGCAGCGACCCGACGTCGTTGTCCACAGCGTGGATGCCCTCTTGCGCTGAAGTCGCAGCATGGCGAAGCGCAGCGTCGGATCAAGCATCGAGCAACGCGAGGATCAATTCCGGTGGTCGCCCAATGATGGCGGCACCCTCGCGAACGAGGACGGGCCGCTCAAGCACCTGTGGCTCGGTGGCGAGCAGGGCCCGCACCTGCGCCACATCGCTGAGATCCACGGCCGACCCAGTTGGGACGTCGTTCCTCCGCACAATGCCTGGAAGCGAGGCGAGCAGGTCGAGGTCCTCGATGTGGATACCCTCGTTCAGGTAGCGGACCTCGTCGTAGGCCACGCCTCGGGCCTCGAGCAAAGCCACGGCCTGCCGCGATTTGGAGCAGCGTGGATTGTGGTACAAGCGCATGACCACGTCCAGCCGACGCTGCTGCATCAACCCTCCCTGACGATCGCTTCGGTAGCGTGTGAAAGGGCCCACTGTGAACCCATTTCACCCCCTAAATGGTTGATTGAGTTTATGTTCAAACCCTCCCGCCTTGACCTGAATTTAGGTAGTTTAATTGGCCTGTGGAGGTGATATCTGCAAGTCGTTCATTTGATTCCACCAA
>JAURMD010000121.1 GCA_030830875.1 Thermoplasmatota archaeon
GGCTTCGGAGACCGAAGACGAAGCGTCCCAGATGGATCGAAAGTTCTGACCCACTGCACGCCGATTGGAACTGGAAGAACCGCTATCAGAGGCGGTTCCGACCTCGGTGCGGGCCTGCCAAGGTGGAACGCGCATGAAGGTCTTCCCAGTGCTCGTCTTTGTTCTGGGTGTGGTGTTCACCGTGTTCGGGACAGGCTTTGCACACGAAGGGAACGACGTCGACGTCCTCCATTTGCTCCTTGGCTTGCTGCAGACAGTGATGGCTGCTGCGGTGCTCGGGTGGATCCCGATGCCAACGCGCTCGGCTCCTCCTGCCGAGCACGAGGACCTTCGAAACAAGCACTGATGTGATGGCCATGTGGGAACACCGAACGATTTCTGATCAGCACCTACAAGCGCATCGTCGCGTGCAACCGATGGAGTCCTACGTGGACTTGACGCAACAAATGACCAAGTCGATGGAGGCTGCTGAAGCACACATCTTCGACCATGAAGACTTCCTCCGATACATTCCGCAGGAAGGTCCGTGGGCCCAACAAATCGAGTCGGACATGACCAAGGCCGACCCCCGCACGAAGTCTGGAAGTCCCTCTTGGATTACACCTGCAAAGACACATTTACGACGGTCAAGGGCAACAAGGGCACGGCCGCAAACGTGTGGGGCGACGCGCTGATTGCCAACGAGCAACTTCACAACCGTTTCGAGAAGGACGGTCTTGACCACTGGCTCCGGTTGCTGAAGTTGACCTACCACTACGCTAACCAGCGGTCTCGAAAGGTGAACAACCTCTGAGGCGCTTGACGACGGCGAAGTTCGCGCTACGCTGATGCGCGAACGGCCTCAGGACAGAATGTCACCAAGTCGGTCGTGCTCCAACGCCAACCGAACGGAGCGGGCAATGCGCCGACCTGTTGACATGAACGGTTCGTTGATGTCGGAATAGGGGGAGCCTCCTACGAATGGATTGGAGCCTGCCACGATGCGGGCAGAGATCTCGAAAACCTTGAACTCAAGCTGGTCCGTGACGATGGTTTCGAGGCAAAAGGGCCCAATCATACCACGCGCCCCTTCCTCCAACTCAAACGACGACGCCACGGTCCCCTCGGCCATTTCGAAGGCCTTCGGGAGCAGGGATTCGCGAATGACCACGGGCTGGTTTCCGGTTACGACAAAGGACGGCTCCAAGGCCATTTCTCGGAGGTCCCTCAGCGACCCGAGTTTGTAGAATTCGTCCACGTTCGATTCGTCACGTCGGTCCATGGACAGGAGTTCGAGTCGACCGAGGTGTTGGCCTTCATGACGTCCGCGGCCCCGTACCTGAAAGCCCCCTTCGGCTGTCGGGTCGAAGAAGAAGTGTAGGTAATACCGGCACCCGAGGACGTATTCTTGGATGGTAAACTCCTCTTCGATGTCGACGTTTCTCCGGAAATCACGGTAGTCTCGTGCGATGAAATAACCTCGTCCGCCTTTGGCTCCTGCGTATTTGACGATCACGGGGCCTGCGATGTCTTTCGGGTCATGGACCACGCGTGGCATGGTGCAGCCTCCGTCCTCAAGCCACTGCCGCTGCCGTTCTCGGCTGGATTCCCAGTGAAGGATCTCCCGGTTGCCGAAGGTCGGCACCTGCAATTCGCGGAAATTGTCGGAGCCGAGGTATTCGACCAGCGAGCCGTGCGGGACGATGATGACGTTCCGCTCGCGCAACCATTCTGCCTTTTCCATCAGTTCGTGGTAATGGTCGAGCATCAGCCACTCGTCGGGGTCCGCACCTGGAAAGGCGGAGTAGAAGCGACGGCGTTCCTCGCCAACAGCGATGCCGAGGGTTCTGAACCCCTCCAAACGGGCTCCGTGAAGGATCTGAAGCGAGGAATGAGAAGCAACAACGCCAATGGTGATGCGCGCAGGGTCGTAGCCGGCCAACCAAGACGCAAGGGTCTGACCAGTTACGCCCATATGTTCAGGTTTCAAACCCGCTCTATGACCATTTTCGTCGCCTTCGATGGACTGCGAAGCGGTGGGCTGCGGGCGGTGGCTTTTCATGCCGCCTACGGGCTAGAGCAAACATGGTGGGTGAGGGGACGCGTCTGACCTATGCTGGTTACCTTCGGCTTGCGGACCTGCTTGACCTTCAAGCAGGTCCAGAAGGTCACCTCCCTGCCCCAAGCCCCGATGAGCAGCACTTCATCATCGTTCATCAAGCGTATGAACTGTGGTTCAAGCAGATCCTCACCGAACTCGATGCCGTCGTGCATGGCCTCGGGCAGGCTGAGGTCCCTGAAGGCGAGGTGCCTCGGGCCGTCCGTCACTTGGAACGAGTTTCGGAAATCCTGAGGCTGCTCTCGGCCCAGTGGAAAGTCATGGAAACGCTGGCACCGCAGGAATTCTTGGCGTTCCGTGACCGCCTTGGGACGTCATCAGGGTTTGAATCGTGGCAGATGCGAGCGCTCGAATTGACGCTTGGTTTGGCCGACGAGCAGCGTGTGGAAGGGGTTGACCCTGTTGGGCACCTGCGTCGCCTCCACCGGGCGGGTGACATGCCCGATGCAGCGATGGCGGACCTCGAACGCCGCCTCGCGGCTTCCTCGTTGCACGACGTGCTGCTCGAGTGGCTCCACCGCACACCCATCGACGGCTCGTCGCCGAGCGACGTCGGGGACGACGACGCCGTGCGGGCCTTCGTTGAGGGACATCTTGCTGCCATGAAGGCGCATGGAGCGGACGTGGTGGCTCGAATGGTCGCGGTAGGGCAGGGGCAGCCAGAAACCCTTCACGCACGCGTGCAGGCTGGCATCGATGCCGCGGAAGCCTTTCTCCGCCCCGATGGTCGGGTTTCGCGTGCACACGCCGGTCTGCTCTACATCGAGTCCCATCGCGACCTTCCGTTGCTTGCCTGGCCAAGGCGACTCGTGGATACGATTGTGGAAGTTGAACAAGCCATGCTGGCCTTCCGTCACGCGCACGCCCGCATGGTGGAGCGGATGATCGGTCGGCGGATGGGGACCGGCGGGTCCGCTGGAGTGGATTACCTCGATGCGACCACAAAATACCGCGTGTTCACGGAATTGTGGGCCGTCAGGACCATGCTGGTTCGGGAAGACCTGCTGCCCGAACCGAAGGACCCGACCTTCTACGGATTTGCTGAACGGAGTTGACGTCAGGCTTCGTGCGGGTCAATGTCGATGGGAATCAGTTCATGCTCGTACTCAAAGAGTGCGATCTTGAGCGGGTCGAGGACGAAGCGAACCCCGGCTTCTTCATGACCATGGAGGGAAATGAGTTCCTCGCGGAAGGCTTCTCGAAGGTCGTCTTCCTTTGCGAAGAGGGGCGCACCCATGCCAATCTGAAGGGCTCGAGCACCAATGATTCGGGCACGCTCGAAGCGGGTGTGGGGTCGTGCTGGCTTGACCATGGGGTGCACCTGCGAGCGAACTCGCAGAGCGCCGACTGAGGGGGTCTTCTTGAAGCCTTTGCCCATGATTTTCTGGGGGCATCATCCCTCTTCGTCCTGCGCCGGTGCCTGTTTCGGCCGCATTGAGCGGAGGTGAAGCACGACCGCCGGTGCGAGCAGCAGGCCGAGACCTACCGTGACGCCGAGCAGCGCGAAAGGAGACAGCGGGGGTCGACGCAGATCCTCTGTTGTCGCTTCGAGGGCGGCCACCAGTGAACCGTTGCTCGGTGGGTCGTACAGCACCACATGGACGCCGCCAGACGTTGCCCCGGCAACGGAAGGCGTCACGTTCGCATGAAGCAGGTGGACGTTCGGACGCACGGTGGCGCCCGACGTCCATGAGGCAAGGCTCAGGTTGGCCGTGGCGTCGGTTGGTGGGGTCCAAGGTATCGCCTCAAGTGCTTCTTCAATCCGCAGCGCCATCGTCTCACCGCTCAGCAACGCGTGTCCGTCGATGACGATGGCGGGGAGGCCGAGCAGCCCGTAATGGGTCGAAAACCGCAGGTGAGAAGCATTTGAGAACGCCGCGTCGGCGGGTGAAGGCCGATGGTGCACCACCAACACGCCCTCAACGGTAAGGTTCTCGAGCATCGTTTCCACCGGTCGACAAGGTTCGCACCAATCGGCTCCAAAGTACTCGACGACACGCAAAGGCATCGCTCCATCGCATCCCTCGTCCAAACAGACCGCTCCCCATGCCACGTCTTCACCGGCTGCGGTGGGCAAAGTGAGCACGGCCATGGCCACGAACAACAGGGCTGCGAGGCGCATGTCCATGGCAGGTGGACGGTGTTAATAGAGGACGTCGGGCGCGTCAAAGGCAATGGAACACGGGTGGCGTCGAGCATCCGTTCTTCCGCTCTGCCTTGTTGCTGCCGCGCTTGTGATTGTGGTTGCAGGCGGCACCATCCGGATCCTCGACGCAGGGGAGTCGTGTCCCGATTGGCCCACCTGCTTCGGCACCTGGGGCTTCAGCATCGATGAGGACCAGCAAGCAGCATGGTGGGCTGACCATCCCGAGGCGACTGAAGACACGCGTGGCGCTGACCATCGGTACACCGAACTCGAGATTTTCTCGGAATGGGTTCATCGCCTGCTCGTCGGTATCGTTGCACTTCCAGTCGCCATCAATGCCCTCATGATGCACGCGTGGCGAAAGCGATACGGTCGACGTGTTCGCAACGTGGCTGTGCTGGCGGGTGTCCTGCTCGTCATGCAAGCCACGGCGGGAGCGCTCACGGTGGTCTTCGACAACCGTGATTGGACGGTGGCCCTCCATTTGGGCTTGGCCACCGTCTGGATAGCTGCGCTGCTCCATCAATGGCTGCTGATGCGCATCGTCGAAGGCGCAACGTGGCCCATGCTCGGCCTCAGCGCAGTGCATCGAGCCGCGAACGGCCGTCGGCTTGACGCTGCCGCAGGTGCTGTGTTGCTGCTGCTCTTGCTCGGCGCGTGGGTTTCCTCAACCGCTCCTGGCGCCCAGTACAACCAAGCCTGCTCCGTCGGTTTTCCGGACGGTTGGCCCGCTTGCAGGGGGCAACTGCTCCCCGACGCGGACGGCCCGGGCGTCATCGTTCAGATGATTCATCGCGTTGGGGCGCTGTTGGTGGGCGTCATCCTCATCCTTGGTGGAAGCCGTGCTCGTGCTGCTGCTCTTCGTGACGGCGTAGAGCCTTCCATTGCCAGGGCGATGGACCTCACGGCCGGACTGTGGTTTGGTAACCTCCTCGTTGGCGCCGGCTACATCGTGTTCGCGGATGCCGAAGGGTTCCCAGAAGGCCTCTCGCTGCTTCATCTCCTGCTCGGCGTGGCCGCTGCCCTGACCGCCATCAGCGCTGCCCTCTTGCTCAGGGTCCCTGACGACCTCGGTGGGAGGGAAGAGGAATGAACGAGGGCCGTACACTTCCTCAATCCCTCGTGGCGCTGATGAAACTCCGTGTGGTGGTGTTGCTTCAAATCACTGCTGTATGCGCGATCGTCACACACGACCTCTTGCTCCGGCATGGGGCCCTTGGCGACCTTCCTTCGCGTTCATGGCTCGACACAGGACGGGCCGTGGTGCTCACCGTTGTGGCCGGGACCCTCTCTGCTGGAGGTTCCAACGCCATCAACATGTGGTACGATGCAGACATCGACCCTCACATGGCCAGAACCGCCCGCCGTCCCGTGCCTGCAGGTGACGTCTCGGCCACCACGGCCCTGCTGTTCGGGCTCGTCATTGCGACGCTTGGCAGTGGCCTCTTTCTGTTTGCGCATTGGAAGGCGGCCATGTGGTCCGCCTTTTCCGTGCTCTTCTACGTGCTTGTCTATACCATCGCGCTCAAGCGAAGAACGCCGCAAAACATCGTGATTGGCGGCATTGCTGGCTCCACCCCGCCGTTGATTGGATGGGCTGTGGCTGCGTCCACCACAGGTGCGCTCGATGTGGGGGGGGTGCTGTCCCTCGGTTCTGCCGTGCCATGGATGTTGTTTCTGCTCATTTTTCTCTGGACGCCACCGCACTTCTGGGCGCTAGCATTGTACCGGTCGGGTGAATACGGGAAGGTTGGCGTTCCGATGATGCCGGACGTGCACGGCCCCCAGCGCACCGTCTTCGAATCGAAGGTCTACTGTGTGCTGTTGCTGTTGCTTGGCGTGGTTCCAGTGATGTGGCCTTCTTCTGGCTTATCGATGGCGTGGGTAATGGTGTCTACGGCGCTCAGCCTGCGGTACGCCCGCACGGTATGGAAGATTGATCTCGACGAACCCCTCGACGATGAGGGGCGCATGCCCACTGCCCGTGCCTCGTTCTTCGCGTCCTTGCGTTACCTTGCGTGGATGTTCATGGCCATGGTCGTCTTCGCGGCGGTTCCGCCATCGTGGCTTGGACCGCTCGGGCCACTGTGAGCCCACAAGCAGGGCGCTGTAGCCGTCGAAGGCGATGAGTTCTTCAAGCGTCGAGGTGACCTTCCTTCATGATGCAGGACGCCGTGAGGCAGCAAGGGCGTCCCTTCGCGCTCGTTGCGATGCTCTTGGCCACAGGTCTGCTCTCCTTGGTGCCGACAACCGCCGCTGCGAACGGTGACCTCGCCCTCGTTGAAGCGTCGTCCCCTCTGGACCACGGATACGTCAACGTGCTCGAAGCCTCCTCGTTCTCCGTTCTTGTTCGAAACGAGGACACGCAAAGCAGCGGACCACGTGACATCGGGTGGGAAGCCTGCCCGGCGGGAGCGCCGAGCGGCCACGCGCACTGCTACAGCGGCTCGGGAACCGTGCCAGGCATGGCCTCCGGCGAAGAAAAAGAGTTCAGTTTCAATTTGTGGAACCCCACTGGCAACCAGCAAGGCTCGAGCTTCGGTTGGACAACTGGTGTGGTGGAACGCAACTACAGCCTGACCTATTCCTTCGACCAGGGCGATTTTGATGCCAGCGATGACAGCCTCGTGCTCAACATCACCTACACGAAGGCCTTCGCCAACGTAGACGTACCAGTCCAAGACCCGCGCAGTGGACTGAAAGGCCTCGGTGTGGGAAGCGTGCTCAACACGAACGTGACCTACCCTCAATCAGGTGATGTGTGGCAGGCCCAAGCCTCGACGTGGTTGTGTGGCTCCTGCGGTCGTAGCGTCGAGTGGGGTTGGCGCCTGTACGCTGTCGGCGGTAGCGTGCCCGTTGCAGAATCCATCACGCTGCTGGACCTTTCGGGCAAAGCTTGGGGCGGTGCGGATTCCTTCACTCGTTCTTTGCCGAGTTTTGAGCACAACGTCTCCGGCACCTTTGAGTTGGAATTTGGGATGATGAACGCTTCAGACGACCTCGTGCCGTCGGACAACCTCAAGCGGGTGACGATTCAGCTTGACGACACGTCAGACCTGTACCTCTTTGGCCTCGCCCCAACCCACAACACGGAAGACCCAACAGCACCGTGGTATTACGGAGAGGACGCCTTGCAGGCCAGCGTCGAAAACCGGGGAAACACCACGCTTTCCGGCCTCTCCATGCGATTGACGATCACCGATGTGTTTGAGACGACGGTCATCGATGTGAACGACCAGTATGCGGACTACACGTGCGCCTTGCCGACCCTCACGCCAGGCATGAGCCATACCTGCAGGTTTGACCTGCTGATCGACCTCGATGATGACCCCTTGACGCTCACGGTATCGGTGCCGCAAATCCTGATGGTATGGCCAGACGTGTCCCCAGAGGATAACGTCATTCAGGAAGAAAACATTCAGATCATCCCCGGTCCAGTGGGTGCTTCCATCACCCAACGAACCGCGGCTGGCGTCAACACCAACGGCATTTACACGACCAACGACATCATCACGTTCACTGCTCGTACCGCGAACACCGCCGCCCAACCTGTGAACTACAGTTGGTACCTGAACGGCCTCGCAAACATTGGGTATGGGCAGATCATCGAACTTGACGCTGGTGACCTCGGCATCGGTGTGGATTACCAGGTCGCCCTCATCGTCCGCCCTGCGGTGGGCGACGGCGTGTCCCTCTTCACTTCCTTCGACGTGCTGCAGTACGTTCCCATTGACGGGGGCGATGCCTACTACGGAGGAGCGGTCAGCGCCCAGCCTGCGGTGCTCGAGCACGAGGTTCAGTTGCCTCTGTTGGGTGCGAAGTACTACATCGGAAACGGGAAACAGCCGCTCATGATTCATTCGTTCGGCATCGTCGACCCCGTGACCGGGTCCGATGACGTCGGCCTTGTGGACATGCGCATCCAGTTCAACCTCAGCGAATTGCTTCCGTCAAACATCGACCCATCGACGGTTGAACTTCGATTGTTGGACGACATCAACCTGCCGGCATGGAATTTCATCACGCCCCCCAACGACCTGCCCATCCACAGCGAAGACGGTACGGTGGATGTGGTCTTCCGAGAGAACGTGGTGATCCTCTTCGTCGGCGTGCTGCCGAAGCCGGACGTGGGCATTGACGAAATCGAGTTGATTCGACAGCCTGCTGGCCACCTTGAAGTGAAGTGGAACGCGAGCGGCGACATCACAAATCCATACCTCGCAGGGTGGAACATCTACCGTATCACGGCTCCAAGCACCGCTTCGACCTACTTCCCTTCTCCCGAAGTCAACACGGGCTTGTCCTTCTGGGAGGATTACACAGAAACCACGTACGTTCATTCCGTTCCACTGACCACGACCTCTTGGTACGACCCGAAGCCCCTTGCGAAAGGATTCTGCAGCTCCTACCTGCTTGCACCGGCGGACCGTTCCGGAGCCTCGGATTTGAGCCGGGTTGCCGTGAGCCATGCGGAGAACGGAATGCCTGGATTGTTTTGCGGCGACGCGGAAGAACCGCTTCTTGAGGTGTACAATTTCAGGGCGGAGGCGTGGTTCAACAACGACTCGGCTTGCTACCAACGGGCGGGCGACTGGAACCGATGTTACGAGCTCGACCTCTCATGGACCTGGCCTGATCACGAGCCCGAAGGCCCGGTGTCGTGGGACCTGTACCGGCTCGAATCCGACCCGAGCGGGGTTGACCTCGCGGTCCTCACGCCCTTGCGCTCCGGAATGGTTGGTGACCCTGGCAACACGTCCACCTACCACACCGACGGATTTGGAAATGACCCGGTTCGCCCCTACCGGACCTACTACTACGTGCTCGCGCCCACCGACGCGGTCGGCAACCCGAACACCTTGGTGGCCGAGTCTTCCGGCAACGTCGTCCGAGTTCACATCAACGACGAATGGTGGGACTACAACCAGCACCTCATCCCCGTCCCTCCCCCAGAGCCTGAGCCCCCCTTGGGAAGCCCATGGATTGGAGAATTCATGGACAGGATGGCGTCAGATGGGCTGTTCCAGAGTGCGCTCGGGGTCAGTCTTGCCTCGCTTTTGGTGGTGCTCATCATGCTCCCTGTGGTGCTGAACAAGGGCAAGCGTCTGAAGCGCATCGTCCGTGCCCGAGCACGACGACAGCGTTCCGACGACATGGCGAACGAGTTGGATGACTTCTTCTGAACCGGCTCCTCAACCGTGTTCACCGGTGGCTTCTTGACCGCGCCGCAGGTGGCCCGACTGCTGCGGTGATCGCATAGCCTGGCCATTGCGCTGGATTGCTAATCCAGTGGGTTCCACCCACGGGGGTTCGAATCCCCCTCACCGCGCCACGACACCAGCAACGGTAGCATGCTTCGCGGGGTGCTTCCTGAGGCCACTCCTTTCCTCACGACGACAGCCTCATCAGTCGTCGGGAACGGTGGATGAGCATGCGGGGGCCCTCCAGACTGGAGCGGGACCGTGAGGGCCTCACAGCAGTGATCGAATTCCTTTCTGCGTTTACCCTCTTCCTGATGATCCTCACCGCCTTCCTCGCCTTGGCTCAAATGCAGATGGGTTCGAACGACCCCCACCTCGATCGTTTGGATCGCGCCGCTGTGCTTGGGCTTGACCGGCTTGTGGCCGACGAAGGATGGTTCACGCCCTTCGTTGATGGCGAAGCCGATCCAGCCAATGGCACAACCGATTGGCACCTCGAAGCGGCTGAGGACCTCTTTCTAGGGAGGGTGCGGCCGGGCCTCGTGGTCGACGGCGTGCTGAGCGTGGACCGCGTCGCAGCATTGTCGAAGGTGACTGAATCCGGCTTCGCAGCAGGCTTGGGCCTTGACGATGCTTTGGACGTCCGTCTTCGTATCGAGGCCTTGGACGAGAACGGGACCGTCGTCGAGGTGCTGTTCGATGGTGGGACCGACCGTCGTACCGCCGAGTCTTCCAGCCGTGCCACGCGCCTCGCGGTGGGCCAGGATGGCTTGGTTCGTCTGTCGTTGGAGGTGCACGATGGAGGACGGGCCGTGGCACCACTCATCATCACCGAGGTGCAATCACGTCCATTGAACGGCGGACCAGAGTGGTTTGAAGTGCACAATCCCGAAGGTTTTGCCGTTGAATTGAGGGGGTGGTCCTTCCACATCCTCACCAGGACAGGAAGCATCGACCACCTCATGCTGGATGGCATGGTCTCAGGGGGAGGTGTTGCACTCATGACGGGCGACCTCGCATCACAGGACCTCGGCCAAGCCACCGAAGCCTACGACCTTGGTGAAGCCGGCCTTCTTGGTGTGGGATTGGTGGACATGCTTCCAAACGGTGAGGGGACGTTACGGATGAACTGGACCGACCCGCTCACCAGCCGCCCAGCCCTCATGCAGCAGGTCGATTGGGGCGGTGACACAGGGCATTTCATGAGCCCAGGCCAAAGTTTGGTGCTCAACGGGACCCTCCCGTCTGACCCCTCATCGTGGAGCGTCGCCGCGACGCCAACACCCGGACAGCCCGAGGTGTAGGGCAACAGGCCGGCGGATGCTTCATCAACCGAAGCGGGGACTCGGGGATGAAGCCCATGATGCCGACAAGCGTCTACACCCGGGACCGGTGCGTGACCGGCATCCATGGCTTGGACGAAATTCTCCGTGGTGGAATCCCCTACGGGTCCACGGTGCTCGCGGCAGGGACCTGTGGTTCTGGCAAGACCACGTTGGCGATGGAATTCTTGGTCCGAGGGGCCCTCGCAGGCGAGGCTTGCGCCCATTTCACCGCCACGGAGCCCTCTGTCAAATTGCTCGAAAACATCCGACAATACTCCTTTTTTGACATGAACATGGTCGATACTGGATTGATCAACGTCTTTGACGTTGACGTCCTGTATTCGTGGCTCGGGCTTGACAAGGCCACGTTCGATTTGGACGACGTGCATGCCCTCATCAAGGCAATTGTTGACATCGTGAACACCATCGGCGTGACGCGTCTCGTCATCGATTCGGTGACCACGCTCTGTTACAAGATCAAGAGCGAACAACTGATCCGTGATTTCTTGTTCACGCTCGGCAAGAAATTGGCCACCCTCGGTTGCACCACCGTCCTCATTTCGGAGATCACCTCTGCCACCGAAAACGCCCACTGGTCCTCCTTCGGTGTGGAGGAAGCGATCGCTGATGGCATCATTGTGATGGGGGACGTTGAGCGCATGGGCCACCTCCTTCGGTTCCTTCAGGTCGTCAAGATGCGTGGGACGTCGCATAGCCGTGCAAAACACTCCATCGAACTCACCCAACTCGGGGTCATGCTCACACCGATGCTCAAGTGGGGCGCGAGTTCCGACAGAACAAGCCGCTGGGGGGCCTGACGATGTTCGAACTCGATGCGATGATCGCCGAACAACTCACGGAGGTCTCGCTGAACAGCGCTGTTCA
>JAURMD010000122.1 GCA_030830875.1 Thermoplasmatota archaeon
ATCTTCGACCCGACGGCCCTCCACCTGCACAGCACCACCGAAGAGGTACAGCATGGCGTTCAGGTCATGCGTCAGGGGCTGAAGCAGCGTCGCACCCGGCTCGATGCGCAGGTGCAGGTACGTGATGGGAAGCACCGTATCAATGACGGCCTCAGCGCCGAGGCAGGACCCGGCGATGACCTTCACCCAGACGCCTCCGTCCTTCGAACGTGCTTCGGGAATGGAGGCAGAGGGCACGTCCTGGTACCTTGGCGCCATCATTTTTTTCGAAGCAGGAAGGTTGACCCAGATCTGGAAGCCATGGCTACGGCCGCCTGACGCGAGAAAGTCAGGATGAGGAAGTTCGCTATGAATCACCCCGCGCCCGGCCGTCATCCACTGCACGTCGCCGGGTGAAAGCACGCCGCTGTTTCCAGCCGAATCGGCGTGCACCATGCACCCGTCGAGCAGGTACGTCACGGTCTCAAAGCCCCGATGTGGATGGTCAGGTGCACCAATGGCTTCGCCGGGTTCGTAGTGCACAGGACCCATCTCATCGAGGAGCAAGAATGGGCTCATCATGGCCCCCATCGCCGCTGGGCGGCGGACAAGGAACCCACCCCCTTCACGAACGGTGCGCGTGTGAATGGTAGTCCTCACACTCCGGCGGACCATATCCGTCCTGAACGGGCGGGCGCCTTTGAGGGTGTGCACAGGGCTTGATAGCCACCCGACGCGAGCACTCGACATGGCGACCACCGTCCTCGGAGGAGGGTGCTTTTGGTGCATCGAAGCCGCGCTGAAGGGACTTCGCGGCATCGAAGGGCTGCGACCAGGTTACGCGGGTGGGCATGTCGAATCGCCCACGTATCGAGAGGTCTGCGGAAAGCGCACCGGACACGCCGAGGTCGTCGAGGTCCAATACAACGCAGCCGCGATTGACCTGCCAACCATCTGGCGGGTCTTCTTCACCGCCCACGACCCAACGCAAGTGGACCGGCAGGGCAACGACATTGGGCCGCAATACCGCAGCATTGTGTTTGTGGATGGAGCGGAGGAGGCTGCTGCACTGGCCGAGGTGATGGAGGAGGTGGAAGGCTGGTACGGTGCCTCCTTGGCCACGCACGTTGAACCTCGTGAGGCCCATCCATTTTGGCCGGCTGAGGTCGAACACCACGACTACTTCGCCCTCAATCCCGGAAACCCCTACTGCGCGATGGTGGTGGCTCCAAAGGTGAACAAGGTGCGTGCTCAGCACGCCGCATTGTACGAATGATCAGCAACGCGAAAGCAAGCGCTCGACGAGGTGATCGATGCTCTCCTGCTTTGCAGAGTCGCCCCCCTTTTCGATGATGCTGCGCCCGATGACGTCGCAGCCGAGGAAGAGGAATTGATTCCGCATCGCGGTGATGATGTATTCACCTCCACCTCCAGACGAGGTGGCCAACGCCACTGGACGGCCGTTGAACAACGCGCGGAAGTCGCTCCATCGCGTCGAAAGCCAGGTGATGGCGTTGACCAAGGTCGGTGGAGCCGCTCCATTGTACTCTGGAGCACAGACAAGCCAGCCGTCGGCAGAGGACATCACGTCCCACAACGCGTCGAGGGAGGCTGGCGTGCCGTTGGCCTTGGATTCCTCCGTGGTGAACACCGGCATGCCGAGGTCCGACAATTGGGTCAATGTGGCCTCGTGCCCGGCGGCACGGATGGATTCGACGAAGCGTTCAGCGAGGGCGAGGTTTCGGTCGTTGGTGGCGGCAAGGACAGCGACGGTGGCCATGCCATCCTCTCAGCCTTTCGGTCCTTGAAGGGTCGGTCGGTGTCAGGGTTGAAGTGGGTCCACTGTGGGCACGAGGCATGACGGACCTCGTGCTTTCGCATGCTTCGGAAACGGAGGAGCAGTTCCTGATGTACACCACCACTTTCTGTCCTTACTGCACCGCCGCCAAGCGTCTGCTTGCGCAAAAGGGGCTCTCGGTTCGTGAAATCAACCTCGACGAGCATCCCGGTATGCAGCGCGATGTGGTGGCAGCGACGGGACACCGAACCGTGCCGGTGATCCTTGATCTGCGGGGTGAACAACCGATGTTCATCGGTGGCTTCGACGAAACCAGCCGTTACTTGCGCTGAAGGCGGCCGTGCCAATCGAGCTCGATGGCCTGAAGCCATTCACGCACCGCGTCATGGTGTTCGGTCGGGATCATGTGACCCTTCTCGTGTTCAATGAGTTCGAGCGCCCAACCCGCAGCCTCAAACAGATGGGCCACAGCCCAACCGTCTTCGATAGGAACACGTACATCTCGCGTCCCGTGCATCCAAAAGAGGTGTTTTGGCTCCAAACCTTCGAGCCGAACACGGAGTTCCATCGGCCGCACCAAGCGCGTACCGAGCGCGATGACACCGATGATTCGCTCGGCGAGCGACAACTGAAGCATCTCTTGAGCCATGGCACCGCCCATGCTGAATCCGCCCACCACAAGTGGCCCGGCAGGAGCGTGGTGGGCGACCTCCTGTTCCAATTGTGCAAGTGAAGCATCAACGTCCATCAATTCCAAACGCGTGAGCCCCTTGCGGCCAGCAGGTGGAGCGTTCCAATTCTCGTACCGCCACCAACTGTAGCCACGGCGGGGATGAGGATAGCGCCCCTCCGGGACCAACAACGTCCAACCGTCGGGAAGAATGCGCTCGGCGAAGTCGTGCATCATTGACGCAGTGCCCGTCATACCGTGCATCATCAGCAAGGTTGGCACGTGCATCACCTCAAGGGAGGTTCCATTGTTGGACAATGGCACCTGCAACGCGAAGTTCAACGCTGGACGAACCGCCCTGCACGTACGCGGTGAGTTGGTATTCACCAGACACCGATGGTATGGACCCCACCGCTCCGCGTTCGCTCGAACCGCCTCCCCATGCACGGCTGAGGGCGGTGCCGCTCGTGTGGTCTTTGAGCACGAGGCTGCCTGACCCTCCACCAGCAATCGACACGTCAAGGTACCAAACCAGCAGGTCAAAGCCGGCCCCAGAGGGATGCCCGCTGTCAAGGAACGAGTCGCGAAGTTCGATATCGCTGTTCTCATAGACCTCAGCGTAGAGATCTGTGGCCCGTAGAAAATGCACCTCACCTTCGTGGTTGGAACCAGCGTCCATCAGGGCCATGCGCAGGCGTTCCACACCAGAATCGTCCACCCAACTCAACGAACGAATGAAGCCGGCAGATTCATCGATCTCGTACTCAAGCGTATGGCCCTCGGAGGAGAGAGCAACGACCTGAGCGCTTGCTGAGGAGGCTCGGGACACGCTGGCCGACCAGTCCTGGCCGACGAGGGTGAACGACCAGGCATCACCGGCCTTCATCGGGAACAGAAAGACTTGCTGA
>JAURMD010000123.1 GCA_030830875.1 Thermoplasmatota archaeon
ACGGACTACCAGAGGTAACTCCAGTGGTGAATTGGATAGCAGCCGGCGACATTGTGCTGCTCGACGTCGGCGCCCTGTTTGGTCACCCAGACGTGTTCCACGAGGCCATTCTGCAGCTGAAGCGCTTCGTCGAGGGCGACCTTGACGGGCGTTTGCTCCAGTTGACCGACACTCGGGTCCTCGTCCTCCCACCCGGCATCGAAGGGCTGCGTGGGGTCGACGAATCACCTGGTTCGCTACCCGACGACCCAACGGACGGGAGGCGCTGGTGATGGAACAGGTCGTTGCCTCTCCTTGCCCAATGTGCAACGACCCGGACGGTCTTCGCTTGCGCACGCACATCGACACCATACCTTACTTCGGAGAGCATACGCAAGTCACCCTGCTCTGCATGGCGTGTGGATGGCGACAAACCGACCTGATCCCTGCCGAGGCCGTGGCCCCTTGTGCATGGTCCTTGGCCATCGATGGGGCCGAAGCGTTGACAGTACGGGTGGTGCGTTCGACAGGTTGCACCGTGAGGATTCCAGAACTCGACCTTGAAGTCGCTCCCGGCTCCTCCTCCACCGGCTACGTCTCCAATGTGGAAGGCGTTTTGGTTCGGTTTTCTGACGTGCTTGACATCGTGGAACGTGACCTTCTCCCGGACGAGACCGACGCCATCGCTACGCTGCAGGCCCTTCGGGTCGCCCTTGCGCACGCCATGCTTGGACGCCCTGTCGAAACCTTGACCTTGGAACTTCTCGACCCTACAGGTCGCTCCGCAATCCTCAGCGACGATGCAGCGCAGCGCCCATTGACCGAAGATGAACTCGCCCACCTCCCCCTTGGGCCAGAAGTCCCGGTGTTCTCGGCGTGAATTAGCGTGCATCCACGGCAAGGAAATCGCTCACGAGGTGGGCCGATTCATCCCGCCGTTCGGCCAGATCTGCCAACCATGCTTCGGCCCGGTCGATGCAGGCTTGCTTCATTTCCCCTGCGAGGAGGTGCCCGCTTCGGTAGGATTCGGCCAACTCAGCCAAAACCGCATCGTCCTCTTCGAAGAAGTACGCCATGTACTGGAATGGAACATCGCGCTCGGGGTCACCGCCCAACCGACGGTGTTCCTCCACGGTTGGCTGACCGCCCGAAAAAGCACGCTTGATTTTCTTGGTAACGCTGGGTAGATCGTCCTCCAAAAAAATGGTGGACTCCGGACGGCTGCTTGACATTTTGTCGCCGTCAAGCCCCACTGCAAAGTGGTGGTAGGTCGAAGAAGGAGGCATCAAGCCCATTCCTCCAAGGGAGCGTTCCAAGCGAAGCAGCATGAGACGAACTGCAGGGAAATCTGCTCTGCTGGCTGAAGGAATGTCGACCGTCCCATGCTTTGGGTTGGGGCGAATATCGCTGAATCCGAGTTTGCTCAACCCAGCGGTGATGCTGGCGATGACCACCCCTCGCTGCTCCTTCTCCAGCCGTCCTTGGGGATCGATGCCCAACGCCGATGCATTTTCATCCTGCACAGAAAGGCTCACCGTCAGACCACCCGCCTTCGCTTCCTTGAGGTTGAACCAATTCGACTTCGAGGCGAGACCACGGGTTAACCGGAGGTGTGGGTCTTGGTCTACCCCGACCGGCACCACGATTGGACGCAATCCGCCGTGCTCATCCAATTGCGGATGGAGGATATCACCGGCCTGCACGAGTGGGGCTTGGACGTGGGCGAGGTTGGTTTCTCCCTTAAATCCGTAAATCGCTTCAAATTCTGAGAGGTTTGTTCGTCGGCCCAACTGGAATCCTAAGCGCTGTACGACAGGACGCGACGATTGAAAATAGACTTCAGTCCTCTCTGGGTCGAGGCCCAACGCGGCGTAATTGGCCACGTACTGCTCAAGGGCGATGGTACGACCTTGGGCCAGCCCAATGCCGCGCGTGGCTTGGCTCTCAAGATCGGCTACAGCAATGCTGACGTCTCCGCCGTGCTGTTGGAACCAGCGAACCTGTTCGATGACCATCGAATGACCGAGGTGCATACGCCCAGAAGGCATCAGTCCCGTCAGCACCCCGAAGGCCTCGCCACGTCGCTGTGCGTCCAACACGCCCTCGAGGTCCCGATGTGCAAAGACAATCCCACGGCGGTGCAGACGTGTTGGGTTCGGGAGGTCGAGCCCTTCCGTTCGGTTGAGCCCAAACCTCTCGATGATGGCGTCGTAGTCCGTGGATTGGGCACTGCTCCACGGGTCGATCTCCAAGGTTACGCCTCCAACGCAACGCAAACGGGGACGGGCATGAAGGCTTCGTCACTCTTCCTCATGCAGAGGACGTCCTTGACCGGGTTTCGCAATCGCCGAGGTCCCGTCGTCCCTTGAGAGCGCAACGCGCATACCGACGACGCTTGCTGCTCCGGCGAGCACGCCAATCCAAGGCAGCCACGGCATCTCGGGGTCACCTTCACGAGGAGACACCAGCCAGGTGAAGCGGATGTCCTCAACCTCAAGGAAGCGACGGCTCCATCGCTGAAGGTCGGTCGTGTCGTGGCCTGCCACCGTTACCGCCACCGAACGATCGTTCCAGTTGGGTGCCATTCCAAGCACGTCCAGGTCGGACCGGTTTACCTCCTTGTCAACAATGAGGTCGATTCGCTGCCCGAGGGTCAGGCTCAACAAAACGTCATCTCCGGACATTCGCCAGCCTACCGCGGTGTTCCTCGCACTCGAAAGATCCTCGGCTTGGTGGCCATCGATTTCTACCGCCTCCACGCTCACGTGGTTTGGGACGGCCAAACGCCACGTCGTCGGAACGGCCCAGACTTCTGGATTTGCCCCGCGGCAGGCCTCGGTATCAAGGAGCGTGAAGGCGATACGGCGCGCCTCAACGACCTCAAGGGTGAATTCGTGGCAGCGACCGATCGCCCATGTTGACCATGCTTCACCCCATGTGGTGAACCAGACGTCCTCCCGTTCCAACAGCATCTCGACGACATCTGCATCGTGACGGATGGTAATGTCCCCGACCCTGCCAACCCAGTAGAGGTTCACCAGGCCTCCCTCGTCGAGGGCGCCTCGGAGCTGCTCAAGATCGGCCACCTCCAATTCAAGCGAACCACCACGTCGGCCGATGTTGTACCAGTCCTCTTCCACGGTGGGTTTGTCTTCGCCGTCGTGCCACGCGGAGCTGCTGAGGTCGAGGTTGTCGCCGTGCACGGTGAACCCAATGTCACCTAGCCTCGTATGGTCGCTTTCGGTCAGGCCACGAGGGGTCCCAAGGGACAAGGGGAGCGTACCCCACTTGGAGGCGTTCGTACGGTCACCAAGGTAGGCTCGGCACGACGTTGCGACCGCCCCAGGGTCGTTGGCCCAGGACAAACCGGGAAAGCCCGAACATCCAAATTCATCGCCAGCAGCAAGGCGCTCCTCAGCCAAGGGCGTCCGTAGCCATCCGTCCTCTTCCCATGCATCGGCAGCGACAAGGGGTGCATGCACTGGGAGCAGCACAAGGCTCAGCAGGAGGCCTACAACAGCGCCCCGCATGCTGTGGCGGATGGATGACCTGCCTTGAGCCTTGGCGAATGGCTTCGCATGGAGAAGCACACCGCTCTGGCTCAGGTTGGCCTGAAGGTTCATGACCTCATCCCACAAGGTTCCGCCGTGGGTGTGACCGAACAGGACCCATGGAGCCTCGTGGCTCGACGCTGCAGCATCATTCAGACAGAGGCGGTTGAACTCAGGTATCCAAATTACCGCCGACTCCGCATCATCGTGAACCCAACGATGCGTCTTCTCATGCGGTTACGCATGCAGGGATTGCATCACGTTCCACGCCGAGGACCGGTCATCTTGGCGGCGAACCACCTCTCACATGTTGACCCTGTGATGGTGATCATGGCCTCCCGGCGGAAGGCACACTACCTCGCCAAGGACGGCCACTTTGAATCTGGAGCACGGCGTTGGCTGATGCGCGCCACGGGACAAATTGAGACGAAACGAGAGAGCGGTGCTCAAGATGCGCTCGAAAATGCGGTGGCCTTGCTGCGTGCAGGAAGGGCGGTTGGCATTTTCCCAGAAGGAACACGCTCGAAACGCACGGAACCACCGTTCCTTCTGGAAGGAAAAACGGGCGTGGCTAGGCTTGCGTCCTCTGTTCCAGAAGCAATCGTGCTGCCCGTCGCTCTGCGAGGCACACGTGAAATGATGACACCCTCGAACCACGACCTTCCTCGCCTTTGGCGGAAGGTGCACGTCAGGATTGGGGCAGGCATTTCGTGGCAGGCGTGGTTGAAGCATCCTGACGGAGGGGGCATGTCGGACAACGACATCGAAGCATTGGCAGCCCTCGAGGATGAGGAACTCCGTTCGCGTGTTGGCCAACTCCATCGCCGCTTCACGGACCAACTGATGGAAAGCCTTCGCCACCTTGGTGCCCCGTAAGGCCGACAAGCCTCAAGGGCCGAGGGACGAAGTGCAACGCATGGACGCCTACCTCGACCTGATCAGGCGGGTGCTTGATGAAGGCGTCCAAAAGGAAGACAGGACGGGCACGGGCACCCTGAGCATCTTCGGCCATCAGATGCGTTTCGACCTCAGCGAAGGCTTTCCGCTCGTGACCACAAAGCGCATTCACATCCCGTCTGTTGTTCACGAGTTGTTGTGGTTCCTGAAGGGAGACACCAACGTTCGCTACCTCCGGGACAACGGCGTTCGCATCTGGAACGAGTGGGCCGATGAGCACGGGGACCTCGGCCCAGTGTATGGGAAACAATGGCGCCGTTGGGCCGGACCGGACGGCGTCGAGCACGACCAGATGGCCGAAGCCATTCGCCTCATCAGAGAACAACCGGACAGCCGCCGCATCATCGTAAGTGCGTGGAACGTTGCGGATTTGGCTGACATGGCCCTCATGCCCTGCCACGCCTTTTTCCAGTTCCACGTCGCTGAAGGGCGGCTGAACTGCCAAATGTACCAACGCAGCGCCGACGTGTTCCTTGGAGTACCGTTCAACATCGCGTCCTATAGCCTCCTTACTCACATGATCGCCCAAGTCTGCGGGCTGGAACCGGGCGTGTTTGTCCACAGCCTTGGCGACGCCCACCTCTACCGCAACCACCTGGAGCAGGCGCGTCTTCAGATCACCCGCGAACCCTTGCCCTTGCCAATCCTTCGGCTCGACCCGAGCATCGATGACATCGACGCGTTCACCGCCGAGCACATTGAAGTGGTCGGATACGAACATCATCCGCACATCGCGGCCCCTATCGCTGTGTGAGGCAACACGATGCCGTTACACATCATCTGGGCGCAGGACGAATCCGGAGCCATCGGGCGGGAAGGCGACCTGCCTTGGCGCCAGCGAAGCGACCTGAGGCACTTCAAACAGGCCACCATGGGGCATCCTGTGGTCATGGGGCGTCGGACGTGGGAAAGCCTTCCATTCCCCTTGCCAGGAAGGGAGAATGTGGTGTTGACAAGGGACCTCTCGTGGTCTGCGGAAGGGGCCGAACGGACGTCCATTGACGAAGTGCTGGGCCGTTCGTCCACCAAGGAGGTGGTCTTTGTCATTGGAGGTGGTGAGGTCTATGCGCAGTTGGTCCCGCATGCCTCGATTTTGCATCGCACCGTGGTCCACACCACGGTGGAAGGTGCTGACACCTTCGCCCCCGCCGTGGACGACGCGCTGTGGACCCTCGACGCCTCAACCTTCGTCCCTGCAGGGGATGGGGACGAACACGACCTGACCTTCGAGCGCTAGTCCCGAACCTGATCAAAACCAAACGCCGTTCGTCAGGAACGTGAACAGGGAGACGAACACGAGGATGCTGGAAGGAAGCATGGCCCCGATGCTGCCCTCCATGTCCTGCATGGCCAGCAGTTCTGTGCCTCGATGAACGGTGACGGTGTGCCCGATGGCCGAGCCCTCGCGCGTCAGTTCGATGTTGGCCGAGGCAACGCTGGTGTCCACCGATTCTTCCTGCAGCTCATCGTACGCTCTCGGGACCGCATAGCACGATGCGAACACTGGCTCCCCCATCGCCCATCCATTGAGGTCCCATGTGTGGTAGGCGCGTGTGTTCCTGACCTTGCCTGACGGCCGTCCGCGTGTGGACCAGAGGGAGTGGTCCACAGACCTCCAATCGTTGACACGACGTGGGTTGTCAAGGAGGTTGGTGTTGAGGGCGATGCCCCCTGTGCCGTCATGAACCATGGTCGGCCAAGACCCCTCGGCCCCCCTGATGAAAGTGTACGCGCTGCGGTCCTCCCATGTGCCACCGGTCACCTTGCCTTCTTCATCGCGCTTTTCGACCCATTCCTCCCATTCAAACAGGTGTCCGTAGCGCCACGACCACGCCCCAAGACCGTGGCCAAGTTTGCTGGAATCGTTGTCGACGGCCACAGGGAGGGGCCACGTGGTTCGGGGCCGAAGTTGACCGAAGACCTCGACCTTCCCAACCGCCGCAGAGCGCGCGGTCGAAGTCGGCAAGTCACTGAGGGCCCGCCATTTGCGTACCTTCAGCCATCGAGTCACAAAGATGAGGAGGCCGCCCGCAAGGCAGACGTACAGCCAGTCCGTGTTTCCTGTCGTGCTGAACACCAACCATGCAAAGTGGGCCAGGATGGCGCTTTGCAGGATGCGAAGCACGGAACGGAGCGTAAACATCGCGGGAACAGGGGTCCCAACGTTCACAGGATGCTCGGCGAGCAATCCGGAAGGATCGGGGTCGTATGGGCGATCCATGTGCCACGCATCGATCTGTGGTGGAGCGACCAGCCACCCTTCGCTGCCCGTCCCCGTCGAAGGCTCAGTGCGTTCGCCGTTCGGACCCTTTGTGTATTGGACCGTTCTTCCTGAGCCTGATGATTCACGGATGTTAGCAATGGCCAACTCAATCCCTGTTGGTAAGCAGTAGGCCATCAAGGCCCCCGCGATGTAAATGACGAGCGGGTGTGGGAGGACGGCGATCACGACCGACGAAACAACGACACCGACCCAGCCCCACACCGTATATGGGAGGTGCAGGTCAAGAAACCGCGGCGCACGAACCGGTTCAAGCGCTTCTCGAATGGCGTCGAGTGGGTTGCTCAAGGCAGGTTGTACGTTCGACGATGCGCTGGTCATGCCTTGGCAAGGGCATACCGCGAATGAGCCTTTCTCAGGATTCGTTCGAGTATTCCGTCACGCGAACGCCGAGCCGCCCCTGCCGGGCAGGTCGTTGCATGATGCGCTCGAGTTTGGCCTGAAACGCAGCACGGAGGTCCACCTCCATGGCAAGGCTGTGGCCCATTAACAGGATGAGCACGTCCGCCATCTCTTCGGCCACCTCGTCGATGGGTTTCGATTTCGTGATCGCTGCGGCCAGTTCACCAAGTTCTTCGACGGTTAAGGCGATGCGGTACCCCATGTCGTGACCGTTGTTGCCAGCAAAGTCGTGCTTCTGATGGAAGGCCGCGACCCCACGCATCATCGCCGTCCATGCGTCGTCGTCGGAACGGGCAAGCCAGCCCTCCACGCTCAAGTCCATGCAGCGAAGATAGGGTGTCGCCCTATAGAACGGCGGGTTCGGCTTCGAGAAGGTCCAGCACGACCGCCCAGACAGGTCCGAGGCGTCGATGCGCCTCGGCCGACACTTCCTCGTGGTCCAACGGGCTGTTTCGGCCCTTGGGGGAACGCCCCGCAGCCCAGTTCGCTGCAATGCACAGCGCAAGGTACGGCATCCCAACCTCGGCCGCCAACTTTGCTTCACGGGGCATGGTCATGCCCACAACCTCACCGCCGAGGCGCTCGATGGCATCGATTTCGGCTGGCGTCTCAAACTGTGGGCCTTGGGTCAACCAGTACGTCACGCGAAGGTTTTCGTCGTTTCCTAGGTTCTGTGCCGAACGGAGCACGGACACTGCACGTTCTGCGAAGCCTTCGTGAAAGGCTTGAGCCATGGACGTGAACACTGCATCGTCGTCGTAGAACGTGGTGCTTCGCCCGGTTAGGTCGATCGCATCTGTCGCTACGCCCACGCGCCCGGGAGGCATCCGTTCCGTCAAGGTGCCTACAGAGCAGACCGCGAGGACGACGTCCACCCCCGCATCAACAAAGGCGCGAATGTTGGCCCGGTGGTTGATTTGGTGGGGTGGAACGGTGGTGCCGTCCTCTCCGTGGTGACGTTGGAGGAAGACCAGCTCGGTCTCCACACTCGAGCGCCGAAGGGTGATGCAGCGAAGGTCGACCTCACCGTACGCCGTCTCCACGTGGACGTTGTCGGCCCGGACCGTGGACCATCCCGCTTCCCCTGCACCAGGCACGGCCTCGAGCCTGAGCAAGCCTGTGCCGCCCATCACCCCGATGCGACGCATGGGGCAACCTCTGTGCAGGGCGGGTTTGGACCCATCGGCGTTGGCGCTGAAGAACGGAGTTGATCAGGCGCCTTGGAGGCGCTCGATGAGTTCCTCCTTCTTGCCGGAAACGGGGAGGCCCTTCGCCTTGAGGGCATCCTTGAGTTCCGCCACGGTCATGGATGCAAGGTCGACGTCGCCCTTGGCGTCTGCTTCAGGCGCGGCTTCAGAAACCTCGGACTCGGCTTCCTCTTCGTTGTTGACTTCAGGAGCGTCGTCCTCAGCAGGAACCTCGTCTTCGGGCTCATCTACCGGTGCATCAGCCTCAGCATCGCCGCCGTCCTCGTCCTCCATCGCCTGCGCGAGAAGCGCCGCCTTCTTGGCCTTCAATTCAGCCGCGGAACGCGCCTCCTCAGCGTGGATTTCGTCGAGGGTCGGGCCTTTGTCGTGCACGACACCGTCTTGCAGAAGCTGGCTCTTTCGGACGACGCAGGTACGGACGGGGTAGATCGTCTTGATGGCGTCCTCGATCGCCTTCTCAAGGTCACCGCCGAGCATGGCGCTTTGGAGTTGAGGGTAGGTCATCTTCGCGGCCGTGGTCATGATGACATCACGGGCCTTCGTTCGCATATCGCTCTTGACCGAGGTCTGAATACGCTTCTGCGTGATGATGAGCGGCTTGATCCGGAGCAGGTAACCGTCCGTGGTCACGACGTCAACCACATCGTCCACCTTTCCACGGTAGCGGCGAACCTGCCTGGCTACGTGGTCCGTCTGGTGGTGGTGGCCAATGAAGGTGGTCAAAGCGTCCTGACCGACGCACTCCGTCACACGGAACCGGAGGATCACGTGCATTTTGGTGAAGTCACCGTTGAATTCTTGCTGCGTCATTTCGTAGACGCGGCCGATGATGTGGTCTTCGGACTCGCCGATGGTTTCACCGATTTTTTGGAACTTCCAGGGGTCTCGAGGGGCGCGGATGGTGAACCATCGCTTCGACTTCCACTTGTCACGCTGCTTGCGCGCTGCTGCGCGCGCTTTCGCACTCATCTTCCTCGCCATGTGACCACCTGCTGTTCCTCTGAGGGCTACCTCAGTTGCAGGTCGGCGACCGACCTTCGGTATTTGAAGGAGCCGCACACAGCGACATCACCAGCCACGCTGGTCCAAGCGGACCTCCAGCGTTTCGAGTTCGTCTCCTTTCATCGGTGCGCCGTCCGTCATGGCCATCGCTTCGACGAGCCGTTCTGGGTCGTTGAAGTGCGCCGTCGCGAGCACGATGGCGTCCGCCATGGTCGGGGGATGCTCTGACTTGAAAATTCCTGAACCTACGAAAATTCCATCCATGCCAGAGCGCATCATGAGAGCAGCATCAGCAGGTGTGGCGATTCCTCCCGCGGAAAAGGTGACCACGGGCAAACGACCCATACGCTTCACGTCTTCGAGCACGCCACGGACCGCGACGTGCATGCCCTCATCGATGGCTCCGAACGGCGTGACCTCGTACGTGCCCGGGAGGGAAGAGGACGATGCAAGCACACGGTACCGGTCGACGATCGTGCGGGTTGCCGCGTCCATGCCTTCGTCATCGAGGCCCGCCACCTGACGGATTTCTTGCTCGATGAGGCGGGCGTGTGTGACTGCAGCCACGACGTTACCGGTTCCTGCTTCACCCTTGGTGCGGATCATGGCTGCACCTTCGTGGATGCGGCGGACGGCTTCACCAAGGTTGGTTGCACCGCACACAAAGGGAATGTCGAACGCAGCCTTGTCGATGTGGAAGAACGGATCCGCTGGGGTCAAGACTTCGCTTTCATCGACCATGTCCACGCCCATGGCTTCGAGGATGCGTGCTTCGGCTTCATGGCCAATTCGAGCCTTGGCCATCACAGGAATTGACGTGCAATCAAGGATGCCTTGGATCATGTCCGGATGGCTCATTCGAGCCACACCACCTGCCTTGCGGATGTCGGCAGGTACGCGTTCAAGGGCCATCACGGCCACGGCGCCGGCATCCTCTGCAACGGCGGCTTGCTCAGCGTTGACGACGTCCATGATGACCCCGCCTTGCTGCATTCGAGCAAAGCCGCGCTTCACAAGGTCGGTGCCTCGGCGAAGCGTCTCAAGGTCGATGCCGCTCATGGCGGGAACCACCAGATTCGAAGGCTCAGTCCCCGAGAACGGGGGAGTCGCCCTCAGCAACGGGGGCGTCCGCAGCCTCCTCGGCATTGCGATCGATCCAAGCTTCTTCACCGGCAGGCACCTCGGTGTCGGGGAAAATCGCCTCAACGGGGCACTCAGGAATGCAGGCGCCGCAATCGATGCACTCATCGGGGTCGATGACGAGGTACGTGTCGAGCTCACGGAAGGCTTCAACGGGGCAGACGGCGACGCATTCCTGGTACTTGTGGTTCACACACGGTGAGGTCACGACGTGAGGCATACCAGAATGGAGCGGCACCGAGGATATGAACCCTCGCCACCGCTCCATGCGAGGCTCATTCGGTCCGGTCGGCGAAGCTGTCGAGGATCCTGGCTTCAGGGGTTTGACCAGGATAGACAGCGACCTTGTAACGCACTTTGACCGAACGCGAACCCCCAGGAGGTGCGAGCATCATCGCTCCATTGAGGAGGGCATCAAGGTCCAGTCGGAAATGGAGCCCGCCTTCGTCGTCCATTCGGCTGTGAAGACTATGACACACCTGGCTTCGTAGGTTTGGCCCCAAGCCATCAACGGCCCTGCGGAGGTCTACGTTTCGTTGGAGATCGGCACTCAACGTGACCATGGTTGGCCCATGATGCGAGGGGGAGGTTTCGCGGGTGATGTTCGATTCACCCAGCCAATCGCTGAGGGCGTTATGGACCACGATGGCGTCTTCGACCGCGCTCACATGAACACGGACGGTCATCCTG
>JAURMD010000124.1 GCA_030830875.1 Thermoplasmatota archaeon
AAGGATACAAGCAACGCCAACGTATTCGAAGGGAATGGCGCAAATCAGTCAAATTGGTCATTCGCATGTTCAGAGGCCTAGCGTAGACAAATTAAAATAATAGAATCGCTAAATAAAAAACGGACACACAAATTGGGTTGAAGTTACTCCGCTTAACCGGGTTGATAACTCTCCATGTGTCCACATCCATTCCACCAGTTGTTCATGAGGGAAAGGGACATGGACGGTCCGCCATGCCAGTGACGCATGGGTGAGGTTCGGATCGAAGCGGACACCATGGGCGAACTCGAGGTTCCAGCCGACCGCTACTACGGCTGCCAAACCGCGCGCTCGCTGATCAACTTCGACATCGGTGAGGACACCATGCCCCGTGGCGTCGTCCGCGCCTTTGGGATCCTCAAGCAGGCCGCCGCGCGCACGAACGTCGCCCTTGGGCAGCTGGACGCCTCGGTGGGCGACCTCATCGTGGCGGCGGCGCAGGAGGTCATCGACGGCCACCTCGACGACCACTTCCCGCTGCGCATCTGGCAGACCGGGTCGGGCACCCAATCCAACATGAACGCGAACGAGGTCATCGCCAACCGCGCCATCGAGATGGCCGGCGGCGTGCTCGGCAGCAAGTCGCCCGTCCATCCGAACGACCACGTCAACCGGGCGCAGTCCTCCAACGACACCTTCCCCACCGCGATGCACATCGCCGGGGCGGAAGCCTTCGTCCATGACCTGATGCCGTCGGTGGCCGCGCTGCGCGACGCGCTGGCGGCCAAGGCCGAGGCCTGGCAGGGCATCGTGAAGATCGGCCGAACCCACCTGATGGACGCCGTTCCGCTCACGCTGGGTCAGGAAGCCAGCGGCTGGGTGGCGCAACTGGACGCCGACCTGCGCCGCCTCGCCTTCGCGGTCGAGGACCTCTACGAACTGGCGCTCGGCGGCACCGCGGTCGGCACGGGGCTCAACACCCACCCCGACTTTGCCGAGAAGGTGGCCGCTTCCATCGCTGAGGCGACGGGCCTGCCCTTCGTGTCGGCTGCGAACAAGTTCGCGCAGTTGGCCGCCCACGACGCCGTGGTCGCGGCTTCCGGGGCGATGAACACCCTCGCTGCCTCGCTGATGAAGATCGCCAACGACGTCCGCTGGCTTGGTTCTGGGCCCCGCTGTGGTCTTGGGGAACTGATGCTGCCGGAGAACGAACCCGGCTCCTCCATCATGCCCGGGAAGGTCAACCCGACCCAATCCGAAGCCATGACAATGGTCTGCTGCCAGGTGATGGGCAACCACACCGCCGTCACCATCGGGGGCAGCCAAGGCAACTTCGAACTGAACGTGTTCAAGCCGATGATGATCCACAACCTCCTGCACAGCGCGCGCCTGCTCACGGACGCCTGCCGCGCCTTCCGCACGAAGTGCGTCGAGGGCATGGAGCCAAACCGTGACGCCATCGCGAACCACCTCGAGAACTCGCTGATGCTCGTGACCGCCCTCAACAACCACATCGGCTACGACATGGCGGCGAAGATCGCCAAGAAGGCCCACGCCGAAGGCACGACCCTACGCGCGGCCGCCCTAGCGCTGAACGCCCTGACCGAGGAGCAGTTCGAGGCGTGGGTGCGTCCCGAGGACATGACCGGGCCGAACTGATCAGTCCCGCAGCGCCCTGAGCCGCGCTCGCATCGCTTGGCGGCGCGTTTCGGCCTCGGCGTCCTCCACCTTGTCAGCCTCGTCCTCCACATCAGCCTCGGCATCTGCGAGGCGGCGCTCGACCATTCCCGATTCCAGCACAACGACGTCGCCTCCTTCCGTACCGAGCACGAGACGCGTGCCGTCGCCGTGCATCGAATGCACGCGCGAGGACGCCACCTGCAGCCGTTCCGTGCCGTCCTTCGCATGGAGGTGAAGCGAGGACGAGGTTGGCCCATGCCGTGCAAGCACGAGCAGGTCAGCGAGGGCTCCAGCGGCCGT
Source organism: Thermoplasmatota archaeon (assembly GCA_030830875.1). Classification (GTDB taxonomy): domain Archaea; phylum Thermoplasmatota; class Poseidoniia; order Poseidoniales; family Poseidoniaceae; genus MGIIa-L3. The sequence continues at coordinate 1,960 of JAURMD010000124.1, forward strand.
CAGCACGTGGCCGGGGACGGTCCAGGCGGGCTCGCTCAGGTGCAGCACGTGCCCTTGCTCGCCGTGGAGCACAAGCGCGCTTCCGAGGACCAACAGGCCGGCCGCGTCGGGAAGGTCGTGCGCCACCACCTGGTCGTTGTGCAGGAGGGTGCCATCGGCCAGCAGCACGTGCAGACCCTCGCCCGTTCTGGCCATGGCAAGGACGGGGGCGTCGTGCCCAAGCGGGTGGTGCTCGAAGGTCCGTCCATCCGTGGTGGCCAGCAGCCCACCGCGGGGCCGGCCAAGGCCGAGCACGACCTCTGAGGCCTTGAGCGCAAGCGCCCACGGGCGCTCGTCGAGCCGCTCCACGTGCACTTCGTTTCCGTCGCGGTCGTGCAACCAGACCGCGGACTCGAGGAAATCGGAGTGCTCGATGTCGTAGACCGACGAGGTCGTCAGCAGGCGGTCGCCAAGAACGCACTGCAGGTCCGCGCTGCCCTCGAGCGGGCGTGACCAGTGCGTTTCGCCCGTGGCGAGGTCGAGCACCACAACGTGCAGGCCCGAGGTGAGCGCGACGGTGTTGCCCCACGGGGTGATCGCCGAGACCCGGTCGGGGGTGGGCGCGTTCCACAGCAGGTTGCCTTCTGCGTCCCAGCAGCGCACGTCGCCGTCCCAGCCGCCTGCGATGACGCGGTGGTCGTCGAGCAGCCGCACGCACCCCACCGGCTGGCCCGCATCGCGGACCATCCAAGCCAGCGCGTGCAGGTCCATGCACGGGCCTGTAGCCCGTCAAGCATCAGCCTTCGGTCGTGGTGCGTCTCAGAACATGCCGTCCATGCCGCCCATGCCACCCATCCCGCCCATGGCGTCGTCGGACTTGGGTTCGGGCTTGTCGGCCACGAGCGTCTCGGTGGTCAGCACGAGGCCAGCGATGGAGCCGGCGTTCTGCAGCGCGTTGCGCGTGACCTTGACAGGGTCGATGACGCCCATCTCAAGCAGGTCACCGTACTCGCCGGACTTGGCGTTGTACCCGAAGTTCCCTTCGCCGTCGGCGATGCGCGATGCGACGATCGCGGGCTCAAGGCCAGCGTTGTGGACGATCTGCCGCATCGGGGCCACGAGGGCACGCTTGACGATGGAGGCGCCGAGGGCTTCGTCGCCCTCGAGGTCCAGGGCCTCGATGACGCCCGTCGAACGGAAGAGCGCGAGGCCGCCACCGGCGACGACGCCTTCGGCCATGGCCGCACGGGTCGCGTTCAGTGCGTCGTCAACGCGGGCCTTCGTTTCCTTGGCCTCGGTCTCGGTCGCGGCGCCAATCTTCAGGACCGCCACGCCGGAGCCCAACTTGCCGACGCGCTTCTCGATCTTCTCGCGGTCCCACTTCGAGGTCGCGAGCTTTGCTCGGCCGCGCAGCAGTTCCACGCGCTCAGCCACCGCGGCTTCGTCGCCACCGCCACCGATGATGGTGGTCTTGTTCTTCGTTACGATGACCTTCTCGGCGCTGCCCAGCGACATGGCGCCTTGCGCCTGCAGGTCGCCGCCCTTGTCCTTCGTGATGACCGAACCACCGGTGAGGAGCGCGATGTCCTCGAGCATCTCGCCCTGTTCGTCGCCGAAGCCGGGCGCCTTGACGACGCAGGCCTTCAGCACCTTGGAGGCGACGTTGATGACGAGGGTGGCGAGGGCTTGGCCCTCGACGTCCTTCGCCACGATGAGGAGCGGGCGCTTCTGCTGCATGGCGAACTCGAGCACGGGGATGAGTTCCTGCGTGCTGTTGATGCTCTGGTCCGTCATCAGGATGAGCGGGGCTTCGAGGACCGCTTCGCGGCGTTCTTGGTCGGTCACCATGTAGGGGGAGACGTAGCCCTTGTCGAACTCCATGCCGTCGACGACCTCGAGTTCGGTCTCCATGGATTTGGAGTCCTCGACGGTGATGACGCCCTCGCGGCCGACCTTATCGAAGGCCTCAGCGATGAGTTCGCCGATCATCGGGTCGTTGTTGGCTGCGATGGTGGCGACCTGACGGATCATGTCGCCGCTGTCCACTTCGATGGCGCTGCCCTTGAGGTGCTCGACCACCGCCGCAATGGCGCGGTCGAAGCCGGCCTTGAGGCCGACCGGGCTGGCGCCCGCAGTGACGTTGCGCATGCCCTCATGGACGAGGGCTTGGGTCATGACCGAAGCCGTGGACGTGCCGTCGCCGGCGTTGTCCTGCGTCTTGCTGGCGACCTCTTGAATGAGCTTCGCACCCATGTTCGCGAAGGCGTCCTCAAGTTCGATGTCTTTGGCAATCGTCACGCCGTCGTTGATGATCGTTGGGCTGCCCCAGGACTTCTCGAGGACCACCGTGCGGGCGGCGGGACCCAAGGTCACCTTCACCGCGTTGGCCACGGCGTCGATGCCTTCGACCAGTTTCTTGCGCGCTTCGTCTCCATACACAATTTGCTTCGCCATCGTTTCACCTCAGTTGGTCACCTTCGCCTGGAGGTCTTCCTCCTTGATGAGCAAGTACTCGATGCCGAGCCACTCGATGGTGGTCCCAGCGTAGTTGCGGTAGATGACGCGGTCGCCTTCGGCGACGTGCTCGGCATCGGGGCCGACCGAAAGGACGCGGCCGACGTTCATCTTCTCTCGGGCTTCCTCGGGGAGGAGCAAGCCTCCTGCGGTCGTCTCGGGGGCCTTCTCGAGTTCGAGAAGCACCATGGCTGCCAGCGGTTCGATGCCTACACTCATCTTCATCATCTCCGGGGTCTTTACTACTGAACCCGAGGTTGGGTACTCAAGGGGGTATTTGAACCCCCCGAACCTCCTCAGCAGCCGGTCGGCACGCTGAATATCCACGTCGTTCAGCCCTTGCCATGGACGGCCACCATCGCTGGTTGGCTGCCTGCGCCACCCTCAACCTGACGCCGGAGGTCGCCAGCTATCCTGCGGGCACGGCCACGTCGGCCGACGCCGCAGCCGCCCTCGGATGCACCGTCGAGCAGATTGCCAAATCGGTCGTTTTCGTTGGTGCCAACGGCCCGGTCGTGGTGATCGCTTCAGGCGCTGACCGCATCGACCGGAAGAAGCGCCTTCGCGACGTGCTCGGTGCGAAGCCAGGCATGGCTGACGCTGCATACGTTGAGGAGCAGGTCGGCTACCGTGTTGGCGGCGTCCCGCCCTTCGGCCACCTTGGCGAGCCGACCGTCCTGATGGACGCGGCCCTTTTGGAGCACGACGAGGTGTGGGCCGCGGCCGGCTCATCCACGACGGTGTTCCGCATCGCCCCCGAGGACCTTGCTCGGCTTGCTGGGGCTCACGTGTGCGACGTTCGGGAGGTGCGGCCTTGAGCGGCAAGGGTGATGACGTTGAGGCGAAGGACTTCGTTCCGCTTGAGCCAGAGGAGGATGCCGAAGTGGCAAGTTCCCTCTCACCGTCGAGCACAACGACCGACGCCGGCGCGGACGAGGATTGGCTCGCGGCCGAAGTCGCCTCGGGGACGACCTTTGCCAGCAGCGGCGCGATGATGCTGACCGAAGCGCAGGACCTGCACCCGATGGCGCGGTCGATCGCCATCCTCGTGCTGGTCGTGTCGTTGCTCGGTTTTGTCAATGGGTTGGATTTTGCCTCGCCCGAGACGGGCTTGGTGCGTCCGGATGAATTCGTCTACGCCATGACCGCGGCGGCGCCCGACGACTCCGCCGTCTTTCGCGGAACCGTGGTGGACGTTGCCGGGCAACCCGTTGAGGGGGTGTTGCTCTACCTGTCGTGGGAAGACGACGGCATCTGGAGGTCCTCGGAAAGCACGACCGACGCGAACGGTACCTTTCGCATGGAGAACCTCACGCCCTCGTTGACCAGGGTGGACCTCATCCTTGAACGCGGCAACAACACGGACGTGCTCTCGCATCGCGTGCTCCTGTCCCCTCCCGCCCTCTTCGAGCCGTACGGCTTCACCTCGCTTGAGTTCACGTTCCCGTCGGCGAGTGAGTTTGCTGCAGCCCCGTGCAACAACGGTGCGGACGAATGCGAAATTCGCGAGATCGACATGACGCCTTTCGAAATGGATCACCCGCTGATGGACCCGTCCGCCGCAGGGCTCTACATCTTGCTCGGGTTTGGTTTCATGGGGCTCGCCCTTATTGCAGGAGGCTTCGCCACCGCCGCGATGCTGACCGGTTCTGAAGCGCTGGTGCGCATCGCCGCTGTCCTTTCCTTGTTCACGATGGGTCACTTCTACAGCGCCTGCATCCTCGGTACGATGGCGGTTGTGCTGACCTTCCTCGTGCCGAAGCGCTTCGTGCCGCTCACGACCTGAAACGCTCGATGCGTTCACCGTGCTCAGCCATGAAACGCTCGAGGTCGGCCCGGTCCACGCGGACACGCAGCACAACGTCCGCTCCAGCCTCGCGTCGGCCTTCGACCAGTGCAACGTCGCGGAGCGCAGCCTCCATGGCGGCAACGGCACGACCGTCGCCTTCCACGAGGCGGAGGTCCACGGCCGGTCCGTGCAGGTGGGTGAGGATGGCGTCACGCAAGCGTTCCATTCCTTCGGCCGTGTGGGAGGACACGAGGAAGGGGGAGGGCAAGCCGAGGTCCAGCACCACCTTGGTGGCGACGTGCCGTTCTTCCACGCTGCAACGGTCGACCTTGGAGAGGACGATCAGCACCTCAAGCAGGTCGTCTTCCAATCGTTCGCGCACTTCCCGCAACGAGGTCGTGAGGCGACGGTGAAGTTCGTCCGGCGGGTCGCTGGCGTCGGCCGTGAGGAGGAGCAGGTCGCATTCCAAGGCCTCTGCCAGCGTGGCGCGGAAGGCTTCGAGGGTTTCGCTCGGGAGGGCGTCGATGAAGCCGATGGTGTCGGCCAACAGCACGCGAGGGCTCGCCTCCATGCGCCCCACGGTCGTCTCCAAGGTGGAGAACAACCGGTCCTCGACGAGGACCTCCTTCCCGGACAACGCTCGAAACAGGCTGGACTTTCCCGCGTTCGTGTACCCAGCCAAACCAACGGTACGGGCGCCGCTGCGGACCCGTTGCCGACGTCGCTCGGCTTGCGCGCGCGCATGACGCGCGAGCCGTCTGCGCAATCCTTCCACCTCGCGTCCAAGCGCGGCCAGGACTTCACCTGCACCCGTGGCACCTGCACCGCCGTAGCCGGCACGCTCGCCCGTGGTCTCTTGGCTGATGAGTTCACGCAGCACGGTTCGGTCGGATCGAAGCCGGGCGATTCGGACCTGCGTTCTCGCTTCCACCGACGAGGCGTGCGCGTTGAAGAGCGAGAGAAGGAGCCGCACGCGGTCCCAGACCTCCACGCCGAGCACGGTGGAGGTGGCGACAAGTTGGCGCGGTGTGGCGTTGACGTGCAGCAACACGAGGTCAACCCCGCGCCACGGGTGGCCTTCGGGCACGTGCTGAACGAGGTCCGCTACCTCGTCCAGACGTCCTCGGCCGAGCACGGTACGCGGGTCCACGCTCCCGCTCTGCCGCACGGTGTCGACAACGACGATGCCCATCGTGGACGCGAGAGCGAGCATCTCGGACGGCTCGTCCTCGCCGCGAACAAGCAAGAGCGCGCGTCGGCCGGCATGGTCGGTGCGTGCCGCGCCGAGCAGCATCCCGCCCGCGCCGGCGAGCACGTCCGTTCCCGCCATGGCGGGCCCATCCCTCAAGACGGCACATGGCTTCCGGTTCTGCGAGGTTACGCTGAAGAGGGGCCGGTCTCGCCGGTGTTCCATGGACGACGTGACCCTCCACCTGACGCTCGATGGCCACGCAGGACACCTCGAGGCGGTCTTGAAGGAAGGCTTCGACGGCGTGAGAGCGTCGGTGGAGGACGATCGGCTGGACGTGCACATCACGGCGCCCACGCTGCGTCGCGCTCAGGAGGTCGCCGATGCCCTCCTCGCCGTGATCTCTTCCTCGGAGGCATCGGCATGACCTCCGCTCGCTGGCTTGCGACGCTTCTGGCCCTGCTCCTCCTCGCTGCTCCGGTGCATGCCGACGGCGACGACCACGACGACGATGACGACGGGGAAGGTTCGGTGTTCGGGCTCGACGGGGAGGGCCTTGGTGAAGCAGCACAGGTGCTGTTGGTGCTGACCCTCAGCATCGTGGTGTGGAAACCGCTCTTTGGCTGGCTGCGCAAGGGCGGCATCGAGGTCCTGAAGATCGAGGATGCACGTGCGTGGAAGTCGAAGCTCGGCACCTTCAACCGGCGCTTCATGCGGGTGCACACGTGGATCGCCATCGCCATGCTGGTGGCCGGCACCCTGCACGGTCTGGCGATGGAAAGCCACTGGATGTTGTGGCTCGCGATGGCGCTGATGGGCCTTCTCAGCCTCGCTGGAGGCATGATGCAGTGGAAGTGGCCGCCTAAGGAGGTCCGGAAAGGCGCACGCCTGCTCCACATGCAGCGGGCGATGTCCGTGGCGGCCCTCGTGCTGCTGGTCGTCGGTCACGGTCTTGTTGACTGACAGCCAGAACGATCTTTCGACGCGATCGTTTTGCCAATCCGTTCTGGTGAGGCTCAGTCGGCGAGGTCAACGATGCAGGGCGCGTGGTCGCTGACCTCGAGCCCGGCCTGCCGCACGATGTCGACGCCGGTGATCCGTGCCGAAGCGGCCGGGTTGCAGAGGAGGTAATCGATGCGCCACCCTTTGTCGTCGGCACGAGCGTTGCCTCGGTTGGACCACCAGGAGTAGACCTTCGCACCGCCGCCCTTCACGTGGCGGAAGCTGTCCACCCAACCGTCCCCGAGCAGGTCGGTGAACCACGCGCGTTCCTGCGGCAAGAATCCGCTGGTCTTCGTGTTGCCTGACGGGTTCCAGATGTCGTCCTCGGTGTGGGCGATGTTGAGGTCGCCCACGACGACGACCGGGTGCTCGGTGTTGAGCCATGGAGCCAACCACGCGCGCCATGCGTCCATCCAGCGCTCCTTGTAGGCCTGACGTTCTGGCCCACCCCCGCCGTTCGGAAGGTAGGTGTTGACGCAGACCAGGTCGCCGTGGCGGGTGACGAGGACGCGCCCCTCGTCGTCGTCGGCGTCCTCGCCCCACGCGAAGCCGGGGAGCACCTCAAGCGGGATGGTGGACAGCGTGGCCACCCCGGAGTACCCCCTCTTCTCGGCGGGATGCAGGTGCACAGCGTGGCCTTCTGGCCACGACCACCCTGGAGGCAACTGCTCCTCGAGCACCCGCGTTTCCTGAAGCATCAGCACGTCGGCGCCAAGCGTCGAGACCCACCCGTCGAATCCCTTGCGGATGGCGGCGCGCAGGCCGTTGACGTTCCATGAGACGAGGCGCATGAGGGGCACGGGGCCTCGGCCGGGTTTCATCGTTCCCCGCGCGCCACGAGGCGCTTGCCTGCAGCACGCCCCGCGTCGATGGCGGCGTCGGAGAGGCCGTTCACCGGCCGCGCGTAGAGGACGCCGTCTACGTCCACCACCGCTTCGCCGTTGCTTAGGGCCACCGTGATGCCGCCTTGCCGACGGTCTTCGGCGAGATGCGTTGACCATCCAGACAGGTGCTGGTCAAGCCACGCCTCGAGCCGAGCGAGACGTTCAGCATCCGCCTCGTCCGGCCGAGGAAGCGCGATGGCGCTAAGCATGGTCATGTTCGAATCGTTGTGCGGCATGCGAAGCACGGCACATCCTTCGACGACGTCCACGAGGCCGTGACGTTCCCGCATCGGAACCGCCTGCACGAGGGCGTCGACGGTGCTCACACGGTGGCCTTGTTCGTTTTCGAGGGTGGAGGGCCGTCCACCTGGGCCGTTCGCGACGAGCACCGCATCGGCCTCGAGCGTTCGACCGTCCTGCAAGACCACGCCCCTGCCAGAGGCTTCGACCACCCGCGCACCCGTTTCGATGGGCACGCCCACCTCGTCAAGCGTAGCGACGAGACGGCCGACCAGACCGGCCCATCCCTCCCGAAGCAGCAAACCATGTCCCATCAGCATGGCTTGAGCACGGGAAGCGATTTCGTTCGAAGTCGAGGAAAGACCCCATCCAGCAAGCAAGCGAGCCGCCGCCGCGGAAGGGCCCCCCACGTCACCCCGGCGCAACGTTCGGCGGGTGAGGGCGGTGCTGCGAATGCCCTTCAGCGAACGCATCGGACCATGCCCGACCACGTGGATTCGGTGCGGCTGGAGGGGGGTCGTCACCAACTTGACCCGGGCCACCCGTGAAGCGAGGCGATGCGTGGAACCTCCACGAAGGAGCACGTGGGGCCCGAAGCCCACGTCCACATACGTTCCAGCGGTGGTCGTTGCACGTCCTCCGACGCGATCTCGTGCTTCAAGCACCACCACCGCGTATCCTGCGGCGGCCACCTCAAGCGCAGCCGCGAGACCGCAGAGGCCCGCACCGACCACGACGACGCGCCGCATGGCACGATGTTGGTCGCGACAGGCATGGGCCTTCCGCATCCTTGGGGTGCCTTGATGAGGTCGTCAGGGCTTCCACGATGCATGGGCAAGGCGTCCCGGCTCCCCCACGACCGAGGTCATCTCTTGTGGACGTCGGACGGTGGAGCAACCAAGCGGTTGTTGGCCAGCGTGGACCGGTGGGTGACCACC
>JAURMD010000125.1 GCA_030830875.1 Thermoplasmatota archaeon
CGAGAACGGTTCGACCCTATGGTTCCAGGCCGAAGTGGCTCATGCTGGAACGACCAGCATCACCATCACGGCCCATGAGCCAGGGTCACTAGCAGCAATGGACGCGTTTGTCCTCACCGTTGAAGTGGAAGATTCTCGCGGCGGTGGCTCAGAAAGTGCACGCCGGGTTGAATGGACAGCAGCGTCCTGGTGGCTTGACGACCAGCGCGGACAGGTGGCGCTCGGGCAAGTGCTGCTCATCCTGGTGCTGTTGGGGACGTTGGTTCGCACCCGCTTGAGAAAGCAAGCATGGGCGGAAGAGCGCGAAGCACTCGCGCTGGCGGTGATTGAACGGCGAAGGACGCCGCCTCCCTCGTTGGAAACCCCCCCAGCCCCGCAGGGCATCGCAGCCTTCGACAACGGTGCTTCCCCACCCCCTCCTGGCGCGGCCTGAATGGAAGTGCGGGTAGCGGGAGTCGAACCCGCGCAGCGAGCTTGGAAGGCTCGAGTGCTACCACTACACCATACCCGCAGGTGTGATGACCCGCCGTGTCAGGTTCATGTCTTGAGGTCATCGCTGCTGCGCGGACGAAGCGAAGTCCTTAGGACGGCGGCCATGACCGCGTGATTGCATGTCCTCAAAAGTGCAGACCGCGGTGCTGCTCGTCGGACTGCTGGTGCTCGGTCCGTTGGCTGGCTGCATGAGCGATGAATCGCCAGCGGACATCGAACCGGACGCCGTCTTGACCATCGACGGGCGCCCTGCCTCGGAGGCAACCGTTTCCGCAGGAGCATGGCATGACCTGCTGCTCGTTGGCAACGGCCTTCGAATCTCGGCACCTGCAGACGACGTGCTGTTGTTCGTGAACGGTTCGCTCGACATCGATAGTTCGGTACCCGTTGATGGAGATCGCGTTGCTCTGCGTTTGCTCACCACGCCATACGTTTCGAGCGTTGTTCTTACGATGTACGATGCTCAAGGTCGCAGCAGCACGCTCAACATCCCGGTGACCAACGGTACACCAATTGTGTCAGGAGCGGATTGGTTCAAGAAGATGGAATACATCCTTTGTGACGTCCCATCCGACGATTGCGGTGCCTACAAAATGCGATGGATGGGGGCAGGGAACGGTCAGTTTGAACGAGCTGCCATCTACTTCCAAGGCCACTTTGAGGGGCTCGGCTACGACACACACATCATGAGGGTCAACGACCACCTCAACCCGACTCAACCTGAGTCGTTGAACGTGATTGCATGGAAAGAAGGTCGGTCCTCCGATTGCGTTCAAGGCATGGGAGCCCACATGGACATCGCACCACCGGGTGGCCCGCCCGGAGGAGGCACCACGGAAGGCGCCTACGACAACACGGCCGGAACGGTCACGATGATGCTTTTCGCTCGCGTTCTGGCTGACCTCGAGGTTGAATGCGATACGTTCCTTGCCTTGTGGTCCTCTGAAGAAGAAGGCCTGCGAGGTTCGAACGCCTTTGCGAACAACGATTGTGACGCATGCCTGCCGCAGGACAAGGAACTTCGGTTCTACATCAACATGGACATGATGGGCATTTCATGGCCAGCCATGAAATCGAACGGTGACCCCTTCCCGTATCACGCTTGGTCGGGGCCGGACATGGACCCTGCAGAACAAGACGTTGAAATCACCAGCATCCTCGACCACGTGCATCGAAACGTTCTGAAGGCTCCGATGGACCTCCGTATTGACGGTGAATTCGGTGCCGGATGCGATCAGCACTGGGACGACCACAGCAACCTCGTGATGGACGTTCACGAAGACACCTTCGGCCGGTCCGACCACGTGACCTTCCGAAACCTTGGTGCACAGACGATTTTCCACCTCGGTGCTTACGACGCCGACTACTCAGCCTACCACTCACCATCCGACACGCTCGACAACATGGTTCAGGTTGTAGGGGGTCGCGAGAACCTTGAGGAGAGCATTCAGTTCGTGATGTGGGCGGCCATGCTTGAGTTCCTCTTCGCCGACCAAACTCCGGAAATCCGGAACGTTGGTTGATCAACAACCCCGGCGCTGCGTGCTGCATCCGATGGACCAATCGGTGGCCGTCTCCATCGCCTTACGGGTGGCGTCAAGAATCCTATCCTCTGGGTCGTTGGGTCGAACGTCCTGCTCGACGAGCGCTAAACCGACAAGAAGGCCTTCGTGTTCAAGATGCTTCACCTCCAGACGAGCACCGTTCACATGCGCGAAACCATCGACACCGACCCGAATGGTACGTGGGTTGAGGTGCATCCCAAGCCCAAGCGCTTTCTGCACGGCCTCTTTGCACACCCACGCATGAAGGGCATCCTGAGGTCCATCGAAGGCCGTACGCTCCTCTTCACCGGCAAAGAAATCCCAAGCGTTTGAAGCAATGACCCGGTCCGCAGGCTCCACGTCAACCCCGAGCCGCCATCCTGGCGAAGCCAAGGCCACAGCGGCCAAACCAGTGCTGTGCGCGATGGACACCGAGGGGAGGGGTTCACGCCGCCATGTTCCTGGCATCCAATGCACGTGAGGCGCCCTGTGGTCGTCCCTTCGCACCTCAACCTCGTCGACATGCAACAACGTCGCTCGAGGCCCCCACCACGCCTTCAGGGCCTGAGCGAGCAGCAGTCGGCCACCGAGATGCTCGATTCGGCGTTTCTCGGTGGCGAATTCCTCCCACTCCGACCGGTCGATCAACGGTGGGAGGGCGTCGTCCTCTGATGGAAGCGAGACGGGCAGCGGTGCAATGCAGACAAGCACCCGAGGAACTGCCAACGACCACGAAGACGTCAGGAGGTCCATGGGGAGGCCTCAGCGCTCGAGGTTCACCGCGAGGTCATCTGGGACGGGGGCCATCCCCTTCAGTCGGAGGCCTGACATCGCCAAGACTGGATCGTCCTGATCACCTACCACAACCACATCGTGAACGGAAACGCCTCCATCCTCCGTAGCGGTTCGGACCGAGCGCATGCGAAGTACTTCATCGCGCTCTGGAACGCGAAGGACGGTGCTCCACTCGATGCCGACGGGAAGGCTGCTCAGCCCCTCTGCTTCCATGGCCACCAAGCCCGCGTTTTGGAATCCTGCTTCGAAGAGCATCGGAAGCGCCTCAAGAAGCACCGTTTCGCCCTCTTGCTCAACGAGGAATTGGTCGGACGCGGGCAGCTGGTGCCGCATCAGCGCCCGTCCATCCGCGCCTGGGAGGGCAGCGTCACCCACACCTGCGAGCACGCCACCATGGCTCTGGAAGCGGGGTCCGTGGAAGTAGCGGAGGTAGATGAAGGAGGGAGAATGACGCAATTCTCCTGCACCCGGCACGCCAATCGAGGGCATCCGCGCAACCTCGCCGGCAAGGAAGTCGGTGAGGTCGTCCGATCGGTCCACCAATCGAACCGTTGCGACGTGGTGTTCACGCTCCCCGAAGACTTCCCCTGCAGAATTTGTGAGGTCAGAAACAAGTCGACACTGGACGTGGTGCCTTCCATCCGATGAGTCAAGCAGGTTCGCTTCGACACGTACGAGCATCGAGTCCCGCATCAATTTCACCGGCAGGCCGAAACGAACGTCGCTGAATCCAGCCAAGCACGTCCCAGGCATCAGAAGCAAGGCGTTCTGAGCGAACATCTCGAGGGCCATCACCCCTGGGTGGTAGGGGACGCCGTCGATGGCATGGTCAACGAGGAAGGGGTGCATCTCTGTGGACAGCACGCACTGCGTCTGCAGCCGGACACCTTCCGTGAAGGCGTTGACCTTCTCCACGAAGGGGAAACGCAACGGATCCGCAATCATCGCAGACATCTCGGCGGGCAGGCGAAGCGGTGCCTCTCGGAATGCACTGAAACGGTCCATGACCCCGAGGCTACCACACCCGAGCACACGGCGCTTTCCACCTGCGAGGGCTTCGTCAACGAACAATTCCACGCCAACGTCGACGGGAAGGGTTTCGATGCCAGCCGCTTCAAAGACGGCTTCGATGGAACCCCGGGTGGCCATGCCGACGTCTTGCCAGCCGGTCCATCCAATGGCGACTGCTCGAACGTCACCCGCCGCACTGAGGCGCGCCATTTCCGCATCCAACACAGCGTTACCTGCAGCGTAATCCGTTTGTCCACCGTTTCCAAATCGACCAGCGACCGAAGTGAAGCATGCTGCAAATTCAGGGGCATCGGCTCCGGAAGCCTTGAGCGCATGCCACATTGCATTCCAACCGTCAACTTTGACACGAACAATTCGATCGAAAGCCTCCACCGACTTATCAGCGACGAGCTTGCTTTCCTCAAGACCAGCGCCGTGCACAAGTCCGGTGAGGGTGATGCCAAGGTCGCGACCGAGCTTGCCGAGGGCCTTCGCGTCGGTGACGTCAGCAACGTGGTAATGGGCATGGTTCCCCGTCGCCTCGATCGAAGCAAGCGTTGTTTGGACGTCACGTGACCTCAGCATTCTCTGCCACGCCCGGTTCCATTCAACCATGGTCACCTTTCCGGTGGAGGACGCGGTGATCAGCCGCTCGCGCAGCGCCAGACGCTCGTCCTCCAGTTCCGAATCGCTGCGCCCCACCCACGACTTCGTCCGTTCGAGCAATGGGGTCCGCCCGAGTAGATGGAAGACGGCTCCAACGCCGTGCGAGGCTTCGGCGACCCCGATGATGGCGGCTGCCGTCACACCGGATCCGCCACCGGACACAAGCCAAGCATCGGTTTCCTTCAGAGGACGGCGCTCCTGAACAAGATCTTCAGCGAAGCACACCAGCGTCCATCGTTCGCCAACCCGATCCAAACCGACCTCAACCTCACCACCGATGTGAAGCAGGTCCTCGACCAACCTAGAGGCCGTTGTTGAGGGGTCGAGGAGCAGTTCAGGATGCACGTCGAAGGCGCGGCAGCGCACATGCTCACGCTCATGCGCGTAGGACTTCGTGACACCGGAGGCGGCGGCCATCAAGGCATTGAAGCGGTCGCCCCTGTTGCCATGACGTCCGTCCAATGCGGTGACGGAAGCCACGAAGCCATTCGAAGACGAGGCAAACCTCGCATCCAGGACCTTGAGCAAGGTGAACATGGAATGCGCAGCGAACCGAACTTGCTCTGAGGCACCTTCCTCCTCACTCCACTCCATGCTTGCGAGCCGAAGTGGGGCAAGGTGAAGCAGGCCTGCAATCGGACCTTCGCCAAGCGATTCCACAAAGTGCGTGGCTTGTTCAACATCACCGGGAGACAAACGATGCACGAGCCGGTCACCCTCATCCTGTACTGCGTGCTGGCGAGCGCCGGGCTCAAGCCCCACGTGAACGGGTTCAAGCCCTTGAGCTCGCAAGGCTTTGGCCACGAGAACGGACAAGCCCCAGTCGTCATCGGTGATGACCACGCGACCCGTGGGTTTGATGGACTGCTGAATGCCGTGGCAAGGCTCAACTTCGACCTGCCAACGACGGCAGCCGCTCGAGGTCGACGCTTGCACCTGTGGGGCTGCCTCAAGCGATGCTTCGCTGGGCGGGACCACGGGAGAAGACAAGGCGGGTGTCTTGAGGTCACCTCCGGCCGTGAACTTGAGGACGTATCCGACGAAATGGTTCAGCGTTGGATGGTCGGAAAGCAGGAAATCCTCGTCCACGGGGAGTGAGAAGATGTCTCGAACGTCGGCCATGATTTCGGCTTGCTTCACCGTATCGATGCCCAGTTCACCCTCCAGGTCCTGATCAAGTTCGATGAAGTCCTCGGGATATCCCGTGTGCTTCACCACGACCTCGATGAGGCGGGCTGCTATCGCCCCGTCAGCGACCATTGGGGGGGCGACGTCCTCGGCGGAAGCCTCAGGTGTGATGTTGGTTGAAACGACCACAGGTGTGACGTCGTGAGCAACAGGAGGAGGGGCTGCGGTGGTTTCACCCCCAGCCATCCGCTGAATGTAACCGATCATGTGGTTCAGCGTAGGATGCTCCGACAGAAGGAAGTCTTCGTCCACGGGCAGGGCGAAGCGCCCCCGAATGTCGGCCATGATTTCGGCTTGCTTGACCGTGTCAATACCGAGTTCCCCTTCGAGGTCCTGATCAAGTTCAATGAAGTCGGCAGGATATCCTGTGTGGGCCACCACCACCGCAACCACGGACGCGACAAGGTCATGACCGGCTTCCACCGTTGGAGCGGCGGCCTTGACCGATTGGTGTTCTCCGATTTTGGAGGGCTCAGGCGCCTCCTCAACACCCGCTGCCGAGTCGGATGAAGGGGCCTCGTTGTTTGAAGGAAGGGCTTCAACCTCGCCACCCTGCATCCGAACGAGGTATGCCACCATGTGGTTGAGGGTTGGATGTTCGGAGAGCAAGAAATCCTCATCCACAGGAAGGGCAAATTTGTCCCGCAATGTGGCCATGATTTCGGCCTGCTTGACGGTGTCAATCCCAAGTTCACCTTCGAGGTCTTGTTCCATTTCGATGAATTCGGCAGGATAGCCGGTGTGGTCGACCACGACCTGAATCACCGATGCTGCAAGGCCCTCATCGCTGGACATCGCCGGTGCAGGTGCCACCACAGGGGCGGGAGGCGCAGGCGCAGGAGGCGTGGGCGGTGGCGAGGGGTCGCCAAACGGGTGGGCGACCACCACGTCAGGCAGCGGCTCGCCCTCAAACGCGGCCGTTGGAGGCCAGACATCGCCCCGAACACCGCCGTGGAGGTTGTCGTTGCCGTTGACAAAGGCGACCAACTTTCCGTCAAGCACGCGGAGCACGAGGTCGTTCGTGCCGGCGAGGTTGCGGTTCCATGCGAGGAGGGCTCGGCCGTCGATGCGGTCCCCTTTGACTGGCCATCGTCGCACGAGGGAGAGGGCGATTTGCGAACCAAAGCCTGCACCAAACCTCAGGCCGTATTCGATGCCGTCGATGTGACCGCCTTTGCTCAAGTTGAGGTCGCCGAGTTCAGGGTCCACCTCCTTGTGGTTGGCAATCGGTGGAAATCGCCGATGATGAAGTCCATGAATCATGCTTGCATCTTCGATACCAACCCCCATTGGGTGACCCGTGAACCCCTTTGTGTTCGCGATCAGGATTCGGTCTGTGCTGGCGCCAAAGGTGCGACGCAACGCCATGACTTCGGATTGGGCAGAACCCCCTCGCGCCGGCGTGTACGTTTCGTGAGAGAAGAACGCGAGGTGTGAAGACATCTGGTGGCGATCAAGGCCCCACGTGGATTCCATCTCTCCGACGAATCCATCGACGGTTTGCGCAACATGATCAACATCCAACCTCGTGCCATGGAAGGCCGAGTTGGCCATCCGTGTTCCGAGGAGTTCGGCATAGGGTTGCACGCCACGCTGCGCAGCCTCACTGTGACGTTCGATGACGAAGGATGCCGCTCCCATGCCAAGAACTAGGCCGTTTCGTCGACGGTCGAAGGGCAGCGCCGCTTCTTCCACGACGCGGCTGGTCGAGGCGGCACCGGACGCCGCAAAACCTGACCCAATCCAAGACCAGAGGTCTGGCCCGGTCACGTTGTCAGCAGAGATGATCACGACACGGTCGACTCGGTTCGTTGCGAGCCAATCCTCCGCGATGCTGAAGGCTGCTGTGGCCGAGGCACACGCCACGTTGATCGTCGAGTTGGGTCCCCGAATACCGGTGTGTTGGGCGAACTGGGCATGGCCCATGTTCAGGACTTGGAACAAGAAACGTCGGTCGAACCGTCCCTCTCCATCATCCCCGTTCGCCGCTGCGTGTGCGAAGGCCGCAGCGGAACCGGGGAAGCACGACGCGAACACCACGCCGGTGCGCTCGCGCTGATGCGCGGGAACCTGCCAGCCTCGGATCAACCGGAGGCCACCCTTCCCAACTTGTTCCTCAGGGGTGAGGGGAATCGCGGCGTCCCGTAGGGCGATCAATCCTGAGGCGACCGCAAGTTGGGTGGTGATGTCCCACGCCTTGACGACTTTGGGGTCCACGCCAAACTCCTCAGCAAGGTCGAAGTCATGCGCAATCCCCGCCAATTGGGGTAGGTCGTCAAACTGCTCAGCAGGGAACATGTCCACCGAGCCGTCCCGGCCCTTTTGCAACCGGACGATGTTGCGGTCGAGCAGGGCTTGTTTGTACGCGTCCGAGACTTCTTCGATGCACGTTTCTCCACGCACCAAGCGCTCAAACACGTCCGGGTCAAAGACGCGGTGCCCACCAGGAAGACCGAGGGACACGCCCGTGATGACATACGGGTCAGCACGTCGTGCGGCCAGCGGGTCCTGCATCATCACAATGGATGCTGCAGTAGTGGAGCGCCGAACGGTGGACGTTGTCGGCCTCCAATTTGCGGGTGGTGAGCGAACAGCGCGCTGAAGGTCGGCTGCAGTTGTCGCTGCAGCGAGGTCAACGTCAGGGTCGAGCGTCGCTTCTCGCTGCACCTGAGCGAGAACGGCCTGTACGGCGGTGTCGGACAAACCGAGGCCGGTGCGAAGGTTGACCGCACCGCGGCAAAAACGAGCGGGATAGCCGCACTGAGCAGAAAGCCGGTCGCCCACGTAGCAGGCTACAGCCTCGAGTGGGTCTTCCACTGCAGGCAACGGCGCGTTGACCTCAGCCGGCATCGGCTTGGTCGCTTCATTGGGGCCACCTGAACGTGGGAGTGGACGAGAACGTGCCCGGAGGTCCTCAAGATCTTGCCTCCTCATCGGTACCGGTGCGGCCTGGTGCGCCTCGAGAGGACCTGCGCGGAACGCCTCGGTGAAGACGTCACTGCTACCCTCCGGCAGTTCTGGCACGCGCCCGGCAAGGGCAAGCATGCCAAGGGCACCAAGGAACGACGCAATACCGCCTTGCTTTGGGTGGTTGGTCATCACGGCGAGATGGGGCTGCTCTTCGAGGATTTGGCTGGCAAAGACCGTGAGGGCTCGCTTTGGCCCCACCTCAACAAAGGCACCAGCACCTGCGGCCGCCATCGTTTCGATTTGGGCGGTCCATTCAACGGACGACGCCATCTGCGGAGCGAGTTTCTCCAGAATGGCTGCCTTGGCGTCATCCCCTTCGGTAGGATAGAACGTCCCGTCTACGTTGGCAGTGATTGGGACGGTCGGCCAGTTCAGCTCCAGACCTTCGAGGAACTTCCGCAACGGCTCGTTGGCAGGCGCGACAATGCGGGAATGGAAGGCGTGTGAGGTTTGCAGAATCGTGCACGGCATGCCTTCTGCTTCAAAGGCGGTCATCGCGGCTTTGACAGGCGCCGATTCACCTGCGATGACCGTCATTTTTGGGGAATTTTTGTTGGCCGCAATCACGTACCCCTCGGTGGCGTCCAGAATGCGCTCGACGTCCTCAAGCGGAGCATTGACCGAGGCCATCAGCCCTTGGTCCTCGATTTCAACGGACCCCATCTCGGTACCGCGTGCCGCAGCAGCGCGCAAGGCGCTGTCCATGTCCATGATGCCCGAAGCCATCAGTGCTGCATATTCACCGAGCGAATGCCCAGCAACCATGTCCGGGAACAAACCGTGATCGTTGAGCGCTCGCTCGATGGCCAGGTCCGCCGTCAGCATCGCGGGCTGCGTGTATTCCGTTCGCTTGAGTTTCTCCTCGGCCGCAACGACCTCCTCTTTGCTGAGACCTGAACGCAGCACGAAACTGGAAAGCGTTTCACCGTCAAGGACCTCCACCATGGTGTCATCGGCCTTGGCCCA
>JAURMD010000126.1 GCA_030830875.1 Thermoplasmatota archaeon
TGAGAACGGGTCGTGCTGTATGCTGGGTACGGGTCGAACCTTGACCCGGTGGATTGGTCCGACTACTGCTCGCGACCTGCGCATGGCGTGGACCCTGCAGGCCTGCGCCCCGTCACACCCTGCCTCCTGCTCGACCACCGGATGACCTTCAACCACCGGGCCAGCCGCTGGAATGGGGGCGCAGCCAACGTCTTGCCCTCAACTGGAGACGTGGTGCCGTGCATGGCGTTCGCCATCGACGACGAGGCCGTCTGGTCGGTGCTCGACGCCAAGGAGGGTGTCGGTCTCGTTCCTGGAAAAGGGACGTACGAGCGGTGCGAAGTGCCCGCCCTGTTCCCCGACGGTACGGTCGAGACGGTGATCACCTACCGCCTCACAGAACGCAAACTGACCAAGGAATGGGGCGATAGCCCGGTCGGTTTGGTGCCGCCGAGCAAGGCCTACCTCGAGGCGGTGACTCGAGGCCTCGCCCACCACGACCTGCCCAATGCGCACCTCCTGCCCGCCTCGGAAGGGCGCTCAGCGCCAGCGATCCAGCACGTGTTTGTCTACGGCACGCTCCTCGACGGGGAAGAACGGGGTGGGGTGCTCGACGCTTGCGAGCGAAGGGCGGCCACCGTGGACGGGGTGCTCCGCGACCTCGGTGACCGAGGCTACCCCGGACTGATGCCCGGCGGGGGTACGGTACACGGCGAGGTGGTGCGGCTGCCAGATGACGGTGTGCTGCTGGCCCGCTTGGACCAGATCGAAGGCATGCACGCGCACGGTGCACCCAACAACCTGTACCGCCGAGGTTTCGTGCGTGCACGGACAGACGACGGTCCCGTCTGGGCCTGGACCTACTGGTGGAACGGCATGGACGCAGGCGAAGCCATAGTCTCAGGCGACTGGCGCACGCGCTGAGGCCGAGGCTTGATGGAGGGGCCTCGCCCGTCCGTTGAGGATGTCGCAGGTCCGACGCGCCATGGCCGAGATGGGCCTGGCCGGATGCTGCGCGTGGTGCGACGCCCCCGACACCCCGGGCTCGGAGCGCTGCCGGGCCTGCATTGGCCAACACCGCAAGGTGCGCGACCGGCTCGCGTCAGGTGCAGATTCGCCGGTGGACCGCGCGGCGCGTGAACTGCTGGGCTTCATGGCCGAGCCCCACCGGCACGACCACGACCCGGTGCACGGACCAATCCTCCTCGAGCAGCAAGCCCGGCTCGGGGTCTACCGCGAGCGAAAGGCGACCACCGTCGAGGACATGGAGGCCGCCTTCGCGGCGAGCAGGGCGCGGCCAAAGACCAGCGTCGTGGCCGAGGTGGCGAGCCAGCAAGGGGAGGTGCCCGAAGCCGAGGAGGCCCGCTTGCTTGGCGTGCAGGCCTTCGATGCGGACCGGTTGGTGGCCGACGTGCAGCGCACAAACCCCAGCCGCGCGATCCCCAAGGTGGACCGTTCGGACCGTCTTGGGGAAGACCCCGAACTGGTCGCGCGCCTGAACGCGGAGCGGGACGCCGCTGCGGACGCTGAGGTCGACGTTGAGCGGGTGGTGAAGGAGCGCCTTGAGCGGCGCGGGGAACTCGCTGGATTGCTCGACGACCTGGACGCGATGCTTGAGGATTGAGTATTTGCTTCTCCAACAATTTTTATTTTATAAATTTCATTTTGATACGACAGTCTGCCGGGGATTGAGTTTAAAAGAAAATTTCACGTGGATTCTCTATCCTTGACAACGAATGTGATTTTTGGAACCTCGGATGGGACACCATTCATCATCGGCCTGTACCTTGCCGTTACCCTTGGCATCGGACTTTACGCAGCTCGCTACGTCAAATCGCTGGCAGACTACATCTTCGCAGGGCGGTCTTTGCCCCTGTGGTTGGTGATGCCCACCACGTTCGCTTTGTGGTTTGGTGCAGAGACGGTGATGGGAGCATCGCATGCCATGGCGAACGATGGTATTGGGTGGGACGTTCTTGTCGATCCGATCGGCGCAGCCTTTTGTTTGGTCGCCTTCGGGCTGTTTTATGCAAGACCCTTGTACAGAACCGGTAACTTGACCATCATGGATTTTTACACCGATCGTTACGGTCCTTCCGCAGGGATGTTCTCCGCGAGCATCAATGCACCATCCTACCTGTTCTGGGTTGGTGCGCAGTTGTTCGCATTTGGTGTTGTCATTGAGCATGTGTTCGGATTGAGCCTCATTCCCGCCATCATGATCGGAGCGATCATCATCGTCATTTACACGATGAGGGGTGGACTGCGGGCCATCACCATCACCGAATTTTTGGAGATGATCGTCATCGTGATTTGTTTGTTCGTCACCTTTGTCGTGATGGCTGGTCAACTTGATGGAGGGTTCTGGGGTGCCTTCTCCAACTTCCAGGCTGAAGGAAAAATGAACATCTTCGCATCCATTGACCCTGCAGAGAGCAGTTCGGGTCTTCTGGGCTTGGGCATCATTGAATTCTTCGCGCTGTTGTTGGCGGTGGGTGCTGGGAGCCTTCCATCTCAAGACCTGTACGAACGAGCAAATTCTGCAAAGACCGAGGACGTCGGTGCATGGGGCATGATTGGAGGCGGCATCCTCTACATGCTGCTTGGTATGATTCCGCTCGGCCTTGGTGTGATGGCTCTGGAACACTATGGCGCTGACCAAGTCGCTGGTATGGAAGACTCGATGATCCTCAATTTGGTCGATGAATTCGGCGGATGGATGCGCGTTGCGTTCTATGCAGCCCTGATTTCCGCTTTGCTTTCAACTGCCAGTGCTGCAATTTTAGCACCCTCGATTTTGATTTCCCTCAACATCTTGAGGCCAATGCGCCCTGAAGCAACGGATGCAGAATTGCTACGAACGACGCGTCGCGTTGTGTTTTTCTTTGCTTTTTTCTCCATGCTCCTCGCCATGACCGAATGGGGCATTCACGACTTGTTGGAAATATCCTCCACCATTACCTTGGTGAGTTTGGTCGTACCGCTGACCGCTGGCCTGTATTGGAAACGGGCAACGCTCGCCGGATGCCTTGCAAGCACCACCGTTGGAATGCTCGTGTATGCGGTTTTTTCCTTCGTTTCCCTGTGGCAGAGCAGCCAAGGCATCGGTGAATGGGACGGGGAAACGCTTGCTGAGTGGGCGGGTTACGCGTGGTTGTTTGATGCCTCCTTTGGTGCTGATGCTGGATGGTACCTTCCACCGTCCATGGTCGGCCTTGTCGCTTCCATGACCACGATGTACGTCGTTTCACGCATGGATGAGAAGAAACAGGCCGCCATCGTCGCGCCGTTCGAGCGACTCCATGACAGGTTGACGAACCAAGGTGTCGGCAGCGAACCGCTCACCCTGAGCGATGTCAGCAGCCCTGGAATGGACCTTCAAGACCCCTCCCAAGGTTGAGAAAACGCACAGGCGAAGTCGCTTCAAGGACGAAGCAACCCGTACGAGAGCCGTTTCGTGCCCGCGCCCTTGCTCTTGACCGACACCTCACCGAGCCGCCCAAGTTCACCGAGGGAGCGGACGTGGGTGCCTGCGCACGGGCAGACGTCGACCTCGTCGCCAATACGGATGATGCGCATCTCGTCCACCGAGGCAGGGATCATGTCGAGGTTCGACCGTTCGAGGCCCACCTCGTCGATCAGGGCCTGGCGCTGCATGACCTCCATGCGCAGGGGGATGTCGGCCGCCACCGCAGCATCGAAGCCCTCCCGCAGCAGGTCCAGCTCTCCTTCGTTCAAGGTGACCGGGCGGAGGTCAAGGCGCGAGCGTTCAGCACCAATTTGGTTGCCGACCGTTCGGGCGCCCTCAAAGAGGCTGTAGGCAAGCCCGCTGAGAAGGTGCTGCGCGGTGTGCATGCGCATGTGGGCGTGGCGCCGTTCCCAGTCGATGGTGCCCTGAACCTCGTCGCCCACCGACAGGGCGTGGTCCGCGTCCACCGTGTGCTGAACCGCGCCTCGGCCCGCCACGTCCCGCACCTCAAGCCGACCGGTTGGCCCGTCCATGGTGCCGAGATCGCAGGGCTGCCCCCCACCGGTCGGGTAGAACAGGGTCCGGTCGAGCACCACGTGCTGCCCGTCCACAGCCAGCACCTCGGCCGTGAAGTCCGTGCGGTAGGCGTCGTCGAAGGTGTCGAGGTACATCCGGTGCGTGGCCGGGCCGCCCATGCTTCAGCGAAGGAGGGTCATCCCAAGAAGGCGTCCACCGCCGCCCTGCTGCGTGCGGCCACCGCATCAGCGGTGGGGAAACCGGCGGCGTCGGCCCAGGTCACCTGCAGGTGTTCGATGGACTGCTCGGCCAGCGGTTGGAGCAGGTCGAGGTGCTGGCTCCAGGCCTCCACGGTGCCGTCACCGCGGCGCCCACTCGCTTCGACGTTGGCAGGAAGGTCGTGGTGGGGAGCAAGGATGCGCCCGTGCCAAAGCACGGTGTGGGATGGTTCGATGAGGACGTGCGTGATGCCACGATGGAGGTCCGGTTCGGCCACGTCTTGGTCAGCGAGCACCACGTGATCCAGCGCTGGAAGCGGCATCGCCCCTGTACCACGGAGGAGGGGTTCAGGTTCGTTCTCGAGGCGGGCGCGGCAGGTGACCTGCCCGCCGGCTTCGGCAAAACGATGCACAAGGCGCTTCACCAACCACTGACTCCGGCACGTGATCGTCCCGTTCCGTTCCTGCGCCACCGCTTCTTCGAAGGTGTCCAGGGGCCACGGGTCGCCAGAAAGGTTCCACAATCCACAGCCTCCGTGGGGGAAGCCAAATTCCGCATGTGCGGTGATCAGCATGGTGGCGTGTCCATGAGCAAGGAAGCGTTCAGCAGCCACAACAGCGGAAAGTCCTCCACCGATGACGAGAGTGTTCAGTGCACCGCCTCCATGCTGAGGGCATCCACAGGGCAACTTGGAAGGCAGTGATCGCATAAGGTGCATGCTTCATCGTCCACGACAGCACGCCATCCCATAAGGCGAAGGGCATCCAAAGGGCACACCATAACACACGCTCCGCAGCCGTAGCAGAGGTCACGATCCACCAGGAGGTGGATACCTCCACCGGTCGTCATGAAGCCGAGGAAGCGGTTGTGGTTCATGGGTTGTGCCCTTCTTCAATGGTTGAGGATGGAGTGGATGGATGTTCGATGCGAAATGGAGGAAAAGAAGGGTGGTGTTGACCCACCCCTTTGTTTCCACTCGAGAAGCAGAAACGTGGTCCTCCGGTCAACGACCAAGGCAAGCATGATTTCCAGTCAACGACGTCATGGGAAGATAACTCCGACCTAGTCCATGAACATCCTGTCAACACATCAACAACGATCTGGTTTTCATCACTCAGATTTGGTTCCAATGGAAACCAAGGGGTCCCTTCCCACAGGTTCATCCCGAACCGACCCGTGCTTCATGCATGGTGATGTACAGTCCAGGACGAACCACGTCCTATCCTGACTTTCCACCTTCGTCCGGTGTGCGGTTCCACTGCCTCGGCGGTGGGGACGAAGTTGGAAACGTAGGCATCGTCATGGAAGATCCAACGGGAACCAGATTGCTTCTTGACTACGGTCTTGCACCAACCGACCCCCCTCGTTATCCGAGTGAGGCTCCAAAAGTAACGGATGCTGTCATCACCCATTCGCACATTGATCACCTTGGCATGGTCCCTTGGATTGCCGCTCAACACGGCACCCGTTTGCACGGCACGAGCCTTACCGCAGCCATCTCCGAACCCATGTGGCACGATTGCCACAAAGTGAGTTCCATCGAAGGCTATCCTCTTGCGTGGGACAAGCGCGACATCGACAGCGCCGTGCATGCCTGGACCACCCATGAATGGAACACGCCATGGGCGCATGGACCGTGGTCGTGCTCACTGCACAGCGCAGGTCACATCCCTGGGGCTGTGATGCTTGAGGTGGACACCGGCGCTCAGAAGGTGCTGTTTACCGGCGACTTCGACACCCGTGATTCGCCTTTGGTTGCGGGTGCGGTACCCCGAAACGTGGACATCCTCTTCCTCGAAGGCACCTATGGAGGCCGGCCCCATCCCCCTCAAGAGGAGGAACTGGATCGCTTCCTCACCCGCATCGATGAGGTGGTCAAGCGGGGTGGAACGGCCTTGGTCCCTGCCTTTGCGAACGGCCGAACACAGGACGTCATCATGCACCTGCACAAGCATCGACCCCATCTCGACGTGCACGTGAACGGCATGGGCAAGTTGATCGCTCAACTCCAGATGGAGCACCCGCACTTGCTGCGCGACCCTCAGGCCCTGCAGAAGGCATGGTCGTGGGTGAAGCGCATCTCCTCGAAGTCGGACCGCAAGCGGGCGTTGGCGGCGGACGTGATCGTTGCCACGTCTGGGATGCTGGACGGCGGTCCAGCCCTGTGGTTCCTGAACCGTCTTCGCCACGACGCACGCAACGCGGTCCTCCTGACCGGCTACCAGACCCGAGGCAGTGGCGGCCGAACGCTGATGGAGACGGGAAGCATCGACATCTACGGGACCCAGACGAAGATTGACCTCGACCTGGACCAGTTTTCCTTCTCGACCCACGCCGGACATGACGAACTGGTGGCTTTTGCCAAGGCCACGGGCGCGAAGCACGTGGTGGTCTACCACAGCGACCCGAACCATGCCCGCCCGCCCCTTGTGGCCGCGCTGGAAGCCAACGGGCACACGGTCCATTCCCCCGAGAACGGCGTGCCCTTTGTGCTCGAGTGACGCGGCGGTGGACCGAGGTTGAAAGGGAGCGGGGACGGCCGAACGGCATGGCCCGATGGACCCCTGAGCAGATGCCTTCCCCCGCAGGCCTTCGCGTCGTGGTGACCGGTTCGAACACCGGCATTGGCTACGAGGCGGCGAAGGTGTTCGCCGAACGTGGGGCGCACGTGACGCTGGCCTGCAGGAACATGGACAAGGCCGAGGCGGCGAAGGACCGCATCCTCGCCACCTCGCCCTCGGGAACGGTGGACGCCATGCTGCTGGACCTGGCCGGTCTTGAGAGCGTGAAGGCCTTCGCCGACGCCTTCCTCGCGCAGCACGACCGGCTGGACCGCCTCGTGCTGAACGCTGGCGTGATGATCCCCCCGCTTGGCCGCACCGCGCAGGGCTTCGAACTGCAGTTTGGCGTGAACCACCTCGGCCATTTCGCGCTGACCTGCCACCTCGACCCGCTCCTTCGCACCACGGACGGTGCGCGCGTGACCGCCGTGACGAGCGTGGCGGGGGACATGGGCCGCATGTGGTGGGACGACGTCAACTGGGAGCAACGGAAGTACGTGCGGTGGCAGGCCTACGGGCAGAGCAAACTCGCCAACCAACTCTTCGTCCGCGGCCTCGCTGCTCGCGCCCCCTACGCCACGACGCTGGCCCATCCCGGATGGTCGCGCACGGACCTGCAACGGCATTCCTCGGGGGCGTCGGCCGGCAACGTGCTTCTCCGCCCCTTCACCATGAGCGCCGCCTACGGTGCTTGGCCGACCCTTCGGGCGGTGATGGAGCCGGACGTCGGTCCGGCCGCGTACTTTGGAGCGAAGGGGGTGACCCAACTGCGCGGTCCGCCCCGGCCCCGCAAGCACGCCAAGCGGGCGCGCAAGGACGAGGACGTGGAACGGCTCTGGGCGCTGAGCGAAGACCTGACCGGGCTCCGCCTTGCTTGACGCTGGGCCGCCGTGGCCCCGTTCGGTTCAGGTGCCGCCTCAGTGCACGTGAAGGGCGAGGTCGATGCTCTCGCTGATGGAGCGGGTGACCGGGCAGGAGGCCGCATCGGCGATCAGCCATGCACGGTCAGCGTCCTCGAGGCCATCGGGAAGGACCACTTCGGCCACGAGGCGACCCACGCGCCGCGGTCCGGGAACCATGTGCTTCTCGATGTGGCCGTGCATGCCGTTGAGGTCAAGACCGCGGCTTTCGGCACGGATGGCAAGGATGGTCATGATGCACGTCAGCGTGGAGGTCGCGAGCAAGTCCGTGGGCGAGAAGGACTCGCCCTTGCCTTGGTTGTCAACCGGGGCGTCGGTCACCAGGGTCGCGCCCGACGGGCCATGGGTGGCCGTGCAGCGCAGGTCGCCGTCGTAGGTCACGTCCATCCGCACCATGCTTCGGTGAGGGGAGGGCGCAGCCCATGAACGCACGCGTTCCAGCCAATCTTGCAGCGTGGTGTTAGGACGCAAGCGCGTGAAGCCGCGCACGGAGCATGCGTTTCCAAACGGGAGGCACGAGGGCCGGCCAGAAGCAGCCGTAGTAGCCGCTGGGCATCCGGGGTGCGCCCTCGTGGGCCGTCGCTTCCCAGTACCCCAGGCTGGCCTTGAGGTGGTGGGAGGGGTGGAGGCTGAGGTTCAGCAGGGTCCAGCACGACCAGCGGCGTTCGGACTGCCAGCTGTGCATCATGGATTGCCGCTCGTCTTCACCGCGCCGCAGCCCGTAGTGCTGCACGTAGTTGATGTATTCAAGCAAGAAAATCGCCACACCTGCCTGCCCAAGGAAGGCCCACCCGGCGGCGTTGGACCAGGAAAAGGCGGCCGCGATCAGCGCGCCTTGCACGACGAGGGTCAGCAGCACGGGGTTGCGGAACCAGGCGCGCTGCTTCCGGGCGTGCAGCCGCCACGCGTCGATGAGCTGCCGAGGCACCGTCCGGGCGACGAAGCACCACACCGATTCGCCTTCGCGGGCAGAGGCCGGGTCCTTGTCGGTCGCGACATGCTTGTGGTGGGTCACGTTGTGCTCTTCGGTGAAGTGGCCGTAGAGGACGCTGACCATGTTGAGGCGCGCCAGCCACCACGAGGGCGAGCGCGGGCGCATGTGCCCAAGCTCGTGCGCGACGATGACCCCGCCTACCCCAGCGCCCACGCCGGTGGAGAGGACGGCCGCCCAGAGCCACGGGCCGGCGGTTCCAGCGGCGGCGAGCATCACCAGGGTGGCGATGCCGGCCAGGTGCAGCAGGGCGTGCAGGACGAGCAGGGCGTGAAAGCCGCGGCCCGAGGCGGCCGGGCGCGTGTCGGAGCGTCGCTCGCCGAGGACCACGTCGAGGACCGGGCCGACGCCGAGCATCCACAGCGCCCCCATCGCGCCGGCCGGCCCGCCGATCACGTTGCCTGCGATGACGAGGCCTGGGTTGATGAGCCCGAGCAGGTGGGGCGCGAAACGCTCCTGCGGCCCCTCCATGGTCGCAAAACCAACCGGCCCGGATTCAAGCCTTGTCCACCGACTGTGGCCGCGCCCCCTCGAGCAGTGGGGCGATGAGGCCACGAAGGATACGACGGTAGACCTCCTCTCCCAGCACGAGGTCCTCCACCCCTTCGTCGATGTTCGGGTTGTCGTTCACCTCGATGACCACCGGGCCGTTCGGACCTTCCTTCAGGTCGATGCCAAACAGACCGGCACCGACCGCCGCCGCCGCTCGTACGGCGGCATCCAACACGTCGCGAGGCACGTCGTCCACATGCACGCAATCCGATGCGCCACTGACGTATTCCCCGCCTTGATGGTGGTAAATCTGCCAGTGCTCCGGCGCCATGTAGTACCGACAGGCAAACAGCACATCCCCGTTCATCACGCCGATGCGCCAATCGAAGGTCGTGGGCAGAAATTCCTGCACCAAGAGCAAGTCCGACCGGGCGAACAACTCTTCCGCGGTTCGCTGAAGGGAGGCGGCATCGTCGACCAAATGCACCCCGCGAGAAAAAGACCCGTCGGGGATTTTGAGCACCAACGGATACGATTCCGTGGCGGCAAGAAGCGGAAGGTCCCGTTGGTCGAACACCACCGTTCGCGGAACGGGAACGTTCGCATGACGAAGGCGTTCGTGCAGGTAGATTTTGTTTGAACATCGCAAGATCGCTTCAGGCGTATCGATCACGCACAAGCGTTCCAGCGCAGCACGACGAGCAAACCGGTACGTGTGGTGGTCCAACGCTGTGGTCTCTCGAATGAACAAGGCGTCGAATTGGGACAGGCGGTGCAGGTCACGTTTCGTGATGCGGGTGATGCGTGCACCGAGGTCAAGCGCTGCATCTTCGAATTTGGCGAGCGCCACTGGGTTGGATGGTGGCAGCACCTCGTCTGGGTCGACAAGCATGGCGATGGATATGGCGTTCGCTTTCACTGGAATTGGGGGCTCTCCATGCGTCAGATAGCGCTGCAACGCTTCGAGGAAGGGCGTTCGTTCGGCTTTGTCGGCCCGCAGGGCTTCGATGTCCTCGAGGCCCCCGTCGACGTCGAAAACCACGCGAAGCACAGGACAACGAAACCGCTCAAACAACTGGGCCGCGACCTCGGCCAACCGCCTGTCTGCCGTTCGACCAAAATGGACGTCAAAGTACCCCTCGCGCCCATCCTGGCCAATGGCGCGACGGACGAGCGGGCTGAACTCGTCCAACGCTTGACGGTGCAACCGTTTCCAGTTGATATCAAGCAGGTCGGAAGCGTGAGGAAGGCACACCTCTCCTCGTGCTTCGGCAAGCAGGCTCGCGTAGTACCCCTTCGAAAGCATCTCGTACGAGCGAGCAAGGTTGATCACGGACCTGCCTGGAACCGCTGATGCCCGATTCACGTATTCATGCAAGGTCATGACCTGCGCAGGCAAATCCTCTGGGAGTTGAAACCCCGACCTGTCAATGAGCACCAAGGGACGTGTGGAATCGGCGTTGAAGGGGAGGAGGGATTTCTCCATGCGGACGCCGTCCGCTCCGTTTTCGTAGTAGCCCGGGAGGTGACCAACCTCATGGTAACCAAGGCGTTTGTAGAAGCCGACCGGGCCGTGCGGCCCCACTTCGGCCTCAAGCCGAAGGCGGAGGCACCCTCGTTCTGCAGAGCGCTGCTCGACGTCGGTGAGCAGGGCACGTCCGAGCCCCTGATTTCGACACTTCGCGTCCACTGCAATCGAATACACGCGGGCGAGCCGCCACCGCTCGTCCACGAAAACCACGGCCGAGGCGAGCAGCCCCGAACCGTCAACCGCCACCACCACGAGGCCCGTAGGGGAGGTGATGGCGCGACGGAGGGACCGCCTCGACATGCGGTCGTGGTCGAAGGACGCCTCCTCCAATCGAACAAGTTCGTCGAGGTCGGCAAGAACACCTGTTCGAAGCCGGAGTTCACTGGAAGTCGCTGTCATGCAAGGACGGGTCCTGATGCGGCCTCAAGCCACAAACCTGTGGCCCACCTCCATTGCATCAACCCTCCGCTCCTTCTCGGCTCGGCTCAACCGGGCCTCGGACGGTTTCGCAAGCGTTGGGCCCTCGCCACCGTGACCTCTCCAAGGGGGCAACCCCAACTTCACCCCACCGACCCGACGTCAAGCCCTGTTCCGGGCGCACCGCGTTCAGGTCCACTCAGGGGCCGGAGTGGAACGCAGGCTTGGGTGCCAGAAACTCAGGCGTGAGGACCAGCCAATGATGTTCCCGAGTGGGTGTTGAACGAAGGGCTCGCCGTTGAAGTTTCCAGCCACGGGATTGTTTGGTGTGTACATGTTCCAATCGGGCACGCAGCTCAGGTAGAACACGCGATAGGGGCGCGGTGCGTCGTCAAACCCGACACCGGCGGAACGGATCCACCCTTCGTGCATCATCAAGTGCAAGGCATGGCCGCACAACGGGCATGGGGGCTCCTGCATGCTCACCTCTCGGATGAGCCGCTCCACGTCCAGAACGTACCGCTGCTGCTCAACGTGATGGTCCTCAACTGCGGAAGGCTCCCA
>JAURMD010000127.1 GCA_030830875.1 Thermoplasmatota archaeon
CGCCTCGACGAAGGCCTTCTCAAACATGGTGGCAGCATTGACGGTGTTCGCCGTGCAGATTGGGCGGACCCGTGGCCTCCCTCCAGCGGAAGCAAAGCAGGTGCTTCGGGGCCTGAAGGAAATCCCCGACCTCATCGAAACGTACCTCGCGAATCAGGGGCCAGTGATGGAGGCGGTTCAGATGGTGAAGGACGCCTCATCGGTGCTGTTTCTTGGTCGAGACTTGTCCGCGAGCGTCGCGAGGGAGGGCGCTCTGAAGTTGATGGAACTTGCCTACATCCCATGCCTCGCCTATCCTGCGGGAGAGATGAAGCACGGACCCATTGCACTTCTTGAGGACGGCAGCCCCGTCATCGTCATCGCCCCGGACGATGAAGTGAAGGAGAAGGTCTCGTCGGCCATCCATGAGTGCCGTGCTCGTGGCGCTCGAATCATCCTCATTTGCACCGAAGGCGATGACATCGCAGAGCAAGGAGATGTGGTCATCGAGGTCCCACGCACCCATCCGTATTGCTCGCCCTTGCTCACCGTTGTCCCAACACAATTGATCGCCTACCACACGGCCCTCAGTTTAGGATTGGACGTGGACAGGCCACGAAACCTTGCGAAATCCGTCACCGTGGAATAAGGCTGAGGCTGAGGCAGATTCATCAAGCGCGACGGCCTCCTCCCACCGGTGACCGCATGAGCGTTGAACGCATCCCCACGCACATCGAGGGCCTCGACGAGAACATGCAAGGCGGTATCCCGAAGCAACACATCGCCATCGTGGCCGGAGCGAGCGGCGCAATGAAGTCCAGCCTCACCTTTTCGATGCTGTACAACGCCGTCCTCTACGGTGAAACATCCGGAATTTACGTGACCCTTGAGCAAGGGAAGGAATCCTTGCGTCAGCATATGGCGAACATGGGGATGAACATCGAAGACCCTCGTGTCCGAAACCGAATCGCCATCATTGACCTGGCTGACCTTCGTGTGCAGTTGGACGAACAAGGGATGGGAAACCGGGTGGATTGGATGGGACAGCTCATTGCTCAACTCACGAACTACCGCAAGTCCATCGGCTTTGAAATCCTCGTTTTTGACTCACTTGGGGCTTTTTTCACGTTGACAAAGATGGAAAATCCCCGCGACGAGATCTTCCGTCTGTTTGAGGCCGTGCGGCGCCTCGGCCTCACCTCCTTCTTCATCTGCGAGATGACAGGAGAAGACCACAAGCAGTTTGGCGAGTACGGTGTGGAAGACTACCTCTCCGACACGGTCATGCACCTCGTGATGGACCGTCATGAGGATGAAGTTCGTCGAAAATTGGGCATCGTCAAGATGCGCCACACCCACCACCTGCTCGGGTACCGCCCCTTTTGGTGGAAGGAAGAAGAACAACGCTTCTCGATCACCGACCGCGCCTGAGGGCGAGGCATGCGCATCGTGCTGGCCTCCGCCTCGACTCGGAGGAGGCAGGTTCTGTTCGACCTTGGCCTTGACGTCGTTTCCGTACCCACCAACGCCAAGGAACTCCGTCCGCTCGGCACGGTGGATGCGCAGGTCCTCAGCATAGCGAAAGCAAAGGCAGCAGCCGTCGCGGACGCACACGAGGGGTCGGTCGTGGTCGTCGCAGACACGATGTTGGCCGACCCAGACGATGCACGCCAAGGCCTTGGACAGCCAGTGGACGCGGCAGAAGCCTTGGCCATGCTGCATCGCTTGCGGGGTAGGCGGCACCGTGTGTGGAGTGCAGCGGGACTTCGTGTTTCAGGAACATGGGCCTTCCATGTGGAATCGGCGGTTGTTGAACTCAATCCGTTCAGCGATGAAGTGCTCGCCGAACTCATCGACTCAGGCTCGTGGCGTGGGAAAGCTGGCGGTTACGACCTTGAGGGAGCCATGGGCCCGTACGCACGCGTCGTGGACGGAGCCCCGAGCACGGTGCTCGGCCTCCCCGAAGTCACGCTGCGAGCGCTCGAAGGGTTGGCCTCATGACGAGGGCAGGGCTGCACGTTCCGCGCGGCCAAGCATGTGCTTGCTCGTGTCCATCATCACTTCAACACCCGGGACAAGGAAGAGAAGGTCCTCGATGTCCAAGGCCCATGCCCCAACCCCTGTGGTCTGACCTAATCGGCGAAGTTCGCTGCGCAAGGCGTCCTGATGGGCCTGCATGTGCACCAGACCGGTGAGGTCGATGAAGAGGCAATCCCCTTCCTCGACCCGGGACATCATGCGCTGAAGCGGCAGGCGCCCTGTTGGATCTGGGGCGATGTACCGAACCGCACGATTTGCCTTTGAGCGAGGCGCCGTGCGGCCTCGATCAAGGTCAATGAAGCGATGACCTTCGTGCGTTTCCTCACCTCGCCAAGCCGTTGGCTCGGGCATGGCCTCTGTCGCCGGTTGAACCACAGACGGGACGGCGGACGTCGACTGGAAGGCGGGAGAAGAGGCTCGTTCAGACGGGTCAAGGCCAAAAAATTGCCAGAAGCCTCCTGCCACCGACATCACCTACAGCCCAAGGTCGTCCAGCAAGCCAGCCAAGTCCTGTTGTGCCATGGTTGGCGTAGGGGGTTCGTTGGCTTCGAGCCATCGCTCCCCGTAGAAAGCCCACTGCTCCATGGTCCATCCCGGTGGCAACCCACCTACCGGCAGCGGAGGGCCGGCGTGAACGGGAGCGGGGGCAGGGACCTGTGTGTCCTGTTCGGTCGGTCCTCCGGCAGCAGGAACTCCGGCCCCAACGAACGGGTCCTCCATTGGAGACGTGAAGGAAGGCGGTTGTGCGGCAGGGATGGTTGTGAACGCTGCAACGTAGGGGTCTTGGGGAGGAGCATCCCACATTGAAGTCCCCTTGTCAACGGCGTCCGGTCCTGAGCGACCTCCAAGCAGAAGCGTTGCACCAAGCCCACCAATCACAACCAGCAACACCGCAACGATCACGTTTTGTCCTACCCCAATCGATTCTGCTGCACGCTGGAAGACGTTTGTTGGAGGCGCTTCCTGCACTGTGAAACTGAGGCTGACCACGTGCGACGCACCGTTGTCGTCCGTCACCGTGAGGTTCACCAGCCAGGAGCCTGCTGGCAAGGACGTCAGGACAATGGTCGAACCCTCGACAGGAGTGCTGCCGAGCGCTTCAGGTAGCCCCCACGTATAGCGAAGGCTTGGAAGGTCCGACGGCGTGTCCAACGACCTCAGGCTTGACAGGTTCAGGCCGTCACCTTCAACGAGCCCGCTGACGTTCACAGAGGGCGTGATCACCGCTGTGGGACGGAGGTTGACAACCGTCACGTTGGTGCTGATGCGGTTGGAAGCGCCGTCGTTGTCGGTGACGGTTGCGGTCACGGTGTGCCTCCCCTGTGCAGCCCACACGTGCTGAAGCGAAACCCCATTCACATCGCAATCGTTCCTCGCATCACCGTCGTCGTCCGCGTCAACAAGCGCATCGAGGTCCCAGCACACGGTGAGGTTGAGCAGGTCCGAGGGTGTGTCGTCAACCTCGACGTTGAGGCTGAGCACGTCGTCTTCGTAGACGGCCACGGTGGGATCAAGACCGGTGATGGTGGGGGGCACGTTGCGCACGGTGATGTCGACGAAGCGGGAGGACGAACGCACGCCATCGTTGTCAACCGCCTGCACCTCGACCCGGTGGACGCCAGCGATGGGCCAGCTGGCCTGAACGTTGGAGATTGGTCCCACCGTTCCTTCCTCATCGTCCTCCATGCGGTCAGAAAAGTCCCACAACACCGCCATTTCGGTAAGGTCGCTGGGTGTATCGTCCACAGCGACCATCAAGTTCACCGTTTGGTCTTCGTCAAGCACCCAACCCGCTTCAGGAGGCACTTCTGTGCCGTTCAGAATGAAACGAACAGGGTCGAGGACGGGTGCAAGGTTCGTGGACAGCACGTCAACGCTCACCTGCGTCGAGGCGCCGTCGTCGTCGGTCGCTTTGAGCACGACCGTGGTCACGCCTTCGTCTTCAGGGGCGAACGTGCATTGGTCGGTGGCCCCGCCTTCATCGCACCGCACACCGCTCCACGCGTACCGAACGGCCAAGGCGGGTGGTGAAACGGTGTCTGGATCGTTCGCATCGGTCACCAATACGGTAGCGCTGGAGCGAGCCACCACGGAAGTAGGAGCGGAGACATTGACGATGGGGGGCCTGTTCAACACCACGGCCGAGGCGCTGATTTCTGCGGCGTCCCCTTCCTCGTCAAGCACCGTGACGGTCACGTCCCATGTCCCGTCGTCGTCCCAGACGTACTCAAGGGCACAGCCTTCGGTTTCGACATCGAAGAGCGTCCCCTCGGGGGTGTCGATGTCGAAGAGGCAGGTCACGCCACCTCCGTCCTCATCGAAACTCCCAGAGGCGTCGAGCAAGACAGCCTCCGCCGTTTGTTTGCCCTCCTCAATCACGAGGCTGGCCGTTGGCAGCGTTCCGACAAACACCGGGATACGGATCACGTCGTTCGACGTGTTGGCATCGCTCGCCCCAACCGCAGAGGCATCAACCTCGACCACCACCGCTGGGTCCATCGCGCTTCGGTCCTCGTTGGTAAGTTGGACCGTGAGGCTCAGCGAGGTTTGGCCGTAGCCTCCAACGGGTGGGTACGCCATGCTGGGAGAGGTGCTCGTCGAGGCCCCTTCCCACCGGGCCTCAGCAATCGAACTCGTACCCGTCACGTCGAGGATGCCTCGGTTGGCGATGGGAACCGTGAACTCAAGCCAATCACCGACAACGCCCCCGATCACATCGTCGGGGCCAAGGCGCGTCGTAACGCCGTCACGTGTTCGGTTGACCAGAACTCCCTCAAGCAACGGCATCAGGTCCACGCCAACAAGATCGAGGTCGACCACGACGGTGTAGACTCCCACGACGCCGTTCTGTGAGTCAAAGACAACAATGCCGTCGCTGGAAAAATCGTCGGATGCTGGGGTTCCGTCTGTGGTCGACGGCACCGTGAACGAGCAGCAGTTGATGCCTGGCCATCGGCTTTCGGTGCTTCCTGCTGCTGACGACATCTGGAAGGACATGGAGCCAATATCGTTGCCAGCGAGGTACTCTGTGTAGGCCGATGGGTAGCGCGAGATGTCGGCACTGCTGCACGCCGAGTAGGCCGCGGGTGTGACAACGTATTCGACCGTCAGGTCGACGGTGCTCGAAGGAAGGTACGCCGGAAAGGGTGCGCTCAAGGCGATCTCCGTGCATCGGTCACCGGGGTCGCTTGAAGCGACCACGCCGTAGGAGGCCGTAGGTTCGTAGGTCTTCAGCGTCCAATCGATTTGGAAGCCTGCTGCTTGCTGCACGCGAATCCAAGCAGGTCCGCGCACGGCGGGGCAGTACCATTCGAAGCCGAGCGGCACTCCGGTGCTGTTCCAACGGTTGATTTTCCACGCCTCACCGCATCCGCTGTACGCCACGCTGTACCCGTCCTGCGCGCTTGGAGTACCGCTTCCCGTCACGGCCCAGGTGGTGTTTTCTTCGGTGGTGGTGTCGAAATCGGACGGGTCGAAATAATCGGACGTGCCCGTCACGGTGGTCGACGACGAGTAGGCTTGGGACCAGTTGTCTCCTGTTCGGACCGGGTGGTCACGGGATTCTTGGGGAGGGTCGTAGGTGGTGGTGAAGGTCAGGTCTGCCAATTCAAACGCAAGCCATCCGATGTTGAAGGGTGCGAACTCCACGAGGAGGTCGAATTCAGAGGTGATGGTCGCCATG
The DNA here is from genome assembly GCA_030830875.1 of Thermoplasmatota archaeon. Lineage (GTDB taxonomy): Archaea > Thermoplasmatota > Poseidoniia > Poseidoniales > Poseidoniaceae > MGIIa-L3. The sequence continues at coordinate 5,702 of JAURMD010000127.1, forward strand.
TCCGAAGCCCGAACGGTGTCGATGCCGGTGTAGGTGATGTCGAGGCGACCGGAGGTACCCTGCAAGGTGGCGCCGTTGTTCCCTGACGTAAATGCTCCATCGATGCTCATCGTGTACCCCACGACACTGGTGCCGCTGGAGTCGTTCATCGTCATGAGCCCAATCGAGGCCACTTCCATCGTCGTGTCGCCCTGAAGGGTGCTAACGCTGGCCGACACACCAGCATTTGCAATCAAGTTCGCGACGTCAAACCCTGTATCGTACACCCACGTGTCGCCCACACGCCACGTCGGCACCTCGTCCACGGCCGAAGCACCGCTGCTGGGGGCGACGGCATGGGTTTCTCGGAGTTCAACGTTGAACGTCGTGCCAATCGGTGCCAGCAGCAAGAGCAGGAGCAAGCCGACCGCCGCGCAGCGCTGTGCCTCCATTGGCAAGCCATGCACACGCTCCCCCTTAATGCAGCGCTCACGGCCATCCCACGACGAGCAGCACAATGTCGAGGGCCATGATCCACGTCACGGCCCCATCCAACACCCGCCACGCGCCGTCAACGCTCAGATGTCGGAAGCCGAGGCGGCGCATCAGGTCCCGCGTGAAATGCCGATCAGGCTCAGCGTGCTCACCGAGAAGGCGCCGCTCCCAGACCGTCAAGATGCAGGCATCCGAGAGGTGCCAGTGGACACGGAGAGCGATCAAGAAGCACAGGTGAAGCCACAACCACTCCCGAAGCAACCATCCGAGCAGTCCGTAGACAAAAACGAGAACGTGCAAGGCGTAAACGATACGCCCAAGCACGAGGTTGCGCATCATTCCACTCAGAGGAGGTCGGCCAGTTCGTCCTTGATGATCTCGACCGCTTCGAGGATCTCGGACTTGTGCCGGGCTCCGGTGATGACCATCTTCCCGCTGCCGAAGATGAGGCAGACCACCTTGGGGTAGTCAAGTCGGTAAATCAGGCCGGGGAATTGCTCAGGTTCGTACTCCACCTTGTCGAATGGCAGGTGGAAGGTGAGGTTGTTGAGGTTCAACTTGCGGGGCGCGTCAGCCAGGGGCTCGCCCGTGAACTTGTCCGTTCCATCGTAGTCCTCAGGGTAGTGGAGGGCGTAGGTCGCGACCATGTTTTGGACTTCGATTTCGACGTCCTCGATGTCCCACGTGGTGATGCCGGCGGCACGAAGGTCGCCAATCATGAGTTCGATGCCGGTGTGAATGTTCTGCTCGTCCTTTCCACCCGTGCACACGGCTCGGCCAGAGCGGAACATCAGGATGGCCAACTTCGGGTCGACCACGCGGTACACGACACCGGGGAATTGCTCGGGTTCGTACTCGCAGTTCAGTTGGATGGCGATGTCCGGAAGATCCAGTTCCTCAGCCACGCGGGTGCTGGCGACAACGTTGACGACGGTAAGGCGCTCTTCATCGGTGGTCATGCCTCTTTGCTGCGGCGACCCGTATATAAAGAACCGGCCGACGCTGACCAACGTTCTCCTTCGAAACGAAACCTCATGCGAGGCGACTCCTCCCGCCCGTCATGCGAAGGGGGGACAAAGCGCAGCGCATCGGCGCCATGCTTGCCAAGATGTACCCACATCCCCCCGTGCCCCTCGACCACGAGACCCCGTTCCAACTCCTCGTGGCGGTGTTGATGTCTGCCCAGACCACCGATCTCAAGGTCAACGAGGTGACACCAGCGCTCTTCAAGCGTGCTCCTGATGCGCCCACGATGGCCACGGCTCCTGTTGAGGAGATTCAATCGCTCATTCGCTACGTGGGCCTCGCACCTACGAAGGCGAAGAACATCCGTCGCCTCTCCGAACTTCTTGTCGAGCGTCATGGAGGCGATGTTCCCCCTTCGATGGACGCGCTGGAAGACCTGCCTGGCGTCGGCCACAAAACCGCCAGCGTGGTGATGGCCCAGTCGTTTGGTGAACCTGCCTTCCCTGTGGACACCCACATCCACCGCCTTGCAGCACGCTGGGGGCTGTCCAACGGGACCACGGTCGAACGGACAGAGCGGGACCTGAAGGCGATTTTTCCGAAGGAGCAATGGAACGATCTGCACCTGCAAATCATCTTCTTCGGCCGCGAGCATTGCCCTGCGCGGTGGCACGACCTCAGCACGTGCCCAATCTGCTCATGGGCAGCGACAAAGAAGCGCATCCAGGAAGAGCGACGAATGAACGACATGGCACGGCGACGCTAAGGTCAAATTCCGAACACGGCCGTGGCCCGTTCCAACACGATGGCGGTGAACAACGAGGCGAGACCCGCCACCCAGAGCAACTGAATGGCTTGCCCAAGGGCGCTGGTCAATCCACCACCGCGCAGCCTTGTTCCGATCAGCGACAAGGCCGCAACCTGCGACAAAATCAGGATGGAGACGATGATCTTGAACATGCGAATGTTGTCGTCCACCGCACTCGGATCCGAGAGCAGCGGAAGCGCGATGCCCGCACCGAATTCAGCCAGTTGGCCTGCGTCCGTGTTGTCCGCCAAACCCGAGGCCACACCTGCCACGGATTCGCCGAGTTGCAGGACGATCGCAATGGTCACGTTGAGCGAGGTCACGCTGGAGATGAGCAGCCCGATGGCGACCCCCCACATCGTGCTGGCACTGAGCGCCCTTCGGTTTCGGAGCGAGAGCAGGTTCCCAACAGAGCGGGAGACCATCTCAGCCGTCTGCGCGGGTTGTCCAGAAGACTGAGACCCTTCGATGTAAATGCGGGTATACCGTGAGATGACCGCCGAATTCGTGTCCGCGTTGAAGTAATCCCACGCGCGATCGGAGTTGATCCTCGTCGAGAGGCGCTTCTCAAGCCGGTCGATTGAGGCATCGAGTTGGCCAAAGTCGATGCCTCGAAGGGCTTTGATGGTCGCTGAGGGTTCAGCGGACCTGGCCTGTGCCGTACCACCGAGGGCCCGAATGAAGTCTGGATAGGTCTCGTCACGGCGAAGCACAAGACGTTCCTCACGCATAACGAGGGAGGAAGGAACCAGCATCGGCGTGAGGGGAACGGCGACGATGAGCAAGCCCCATTTGTCCCATGAGGTGGCGATGCTATCCCAAAAAATTGTCACCAAGAAGCCAGTGAGAGCCAGCAACACGAGGGTCAAGATCCCAGCAGCGACGAGGGCCCGAATGAAGTTGATTCTGAATGGAGTTTCCAATTCGTCACGAGCAAACGTGGCGTCTTCAGGGATGGTGGCTCGAAACGCGAAAACGCCGCCCATGTTCACGACGATGAACAGGAAGGAGGCGAGCAAAAGAAAGCGAAGCCGGTTGGCGACCTCAATGGGGGTATCCGTATCGGAGCCAACCTCGAAGAGCACCAGATGGATACCAGCAATCACGAGTCCGAACAGTCCAGCCGTGATCAGCGAGACGTAGATTTCTTGCATGGTGTCGACGCTTTCGAGACGTGTATCGTAGAGCGTGCTGTACTGCTCAGCGACCGTCTCCTGTTCCGCCCGCATGAATTCATCAATCGGCTGTCCCGCTTCGATGGAGAAGGCCATTCGGTCAAGGAAATCAGACCACAGGGGCGATGGAGACTGTTGTGAAACGATGCGGGCGGCTTCAGGAAGCGCCGTGTGCCATTTGTCGACAAGGGTCTCGATGCGTTTGACCTCGCTGGCCAACTCACCATAGTCACGCATTTGTTTCAGGATGTCGAACATCGACTGCGCACCAACTTCACCCAAGGACAAAATGCCCATGCGCGTGATGAACATGTGCATCTCTTTCTCAATCCGGTTGGCAGCCCGCTGGACTTCGAGAAGCGGATAGGCGGTCGCTGCGGCCGCCAAGACGAGCGGCAAGATGAGCAAGAGAAAGATGCCGGCAATGCCGGAGAACAGGGCCCCATCAGCGAAACCCCCGGTCGAAAGGATGAGCGCCAACGCCGTAACGAGGCCTGCGAACGTGGCGCCTCCGACATACACTGCGAGGTACCGAGGAAACGGCATCTCGATGCGCCGCAAGGCGATGTGCCAGAGGGGCATCCGCTCCATCGTCCGCCCCTCCTCAGCGGTCCTTCACGCTGACCCATGTGTTGATTGCGGACCGGAACGCCTCCCAACCAGACTGGTAGTAAATGTCGAGCAGGTCGAAGACGTCGTCGTAATGCGTAAGTCCCTTGTCGGCCATGTCTTGGATCGCTTGGGTGCGGCGCTGCATTTCATCGTAGATGTCGCGCTTGTTGGCGAAACCCGCCATCGCAGCGATCTTGTTCTCCAAAAGGTGCGATTGGAACATGCCACGGAAGTAATGCTTGTCCTTGACTGGGTCCCATTCAAACATGCCACGTGTCAGAACACCGTCGCTGTGCTTGTTGTAGCCGATGACCTCGTCAACACCGGTGATCCGGCGGGCGATGCCGCCGCCGGGGGCTTCGACGACCTCCTGAAAGAGTGCGAAATTGAGGTTGTCAAAGAAGCGAATAGGGACGTTGATTGGGTCGCCGGTGAACCGCTGAATCATTTTGACGATGGACGAAGCGTGGAAGGTGGCAATCACGGGGTGACCCGTTTGCATGGCCTGGAAAGCGGTCGCACCTTCCACACCACGGATTTCCCCGATGATGATGTAGCGAGGACGGCTTCGGAGTGCGGCCTTGAGCAGGTCGAACATTTCGACGCGCGAATCTTCGTTCTTGGAATCACGCGTGACAAGACGCTGCCAAATCTTGTGCCGAACCTTGACTTCTGGCGTGTCTTCGGCCGAGTAAATCTTCACGTTGTGGTCGATGAACGGAAGGATGGCATTCAGCGTGGTGGTTTTTCCAGAAGCCGTTTCGCCAGAGACGAGCACAGACATGCCGTACTCAAGGCAAATCCACACGTAAGCAGCAACCTGTGCACTCATCGTCCCCCAGTTGATGAGTTGTGTGATCGAGATGGTTTCTTCAGCGAACTTTCGGATCGTGAACGATGGACCCAACATGGAAACGTCATCGGAGAAAATGATGTTGATACGAGAGCCGTCGAGCAAGGCACCGTCGATGATGGGTTTGTTGTCGGACACGGGACGACCAATGCGTTCCGACATGGCTCGGAGGTAGCGGGAGAGGACCTCACGCTCACGGAAGCGGATGTTCGACGTCACCATGCCGAACACTTTGTGGTCCATGTGAATGTGCTTCAGTCCCACAGAGTGAATGTCCTCCAGCATTTCGTCGGAAAGAAGGGGCTCAAGCGGGCCGTTGCGGATGAGGTCACGAATGATGATGTAGCGCAAACGTTCCCGCTGCGTTTCGTCCACGATCAACCGCTTGTCCTCAAGGCCAAGCAGGTCCCACACGCGCCCCTGACGACGAGGACCAAGGCTCACGGCGGATTCGAGCACGGTGAATCGGTCGATCATTTGCAGCAAGATGCTCTCAAACTCGTCGTCTGTGGTGAAATTCGGTGCTGCGGGGGCTTCCTGCAGCAGAATTTCAACGAGTTCGCGCCGAATGTTCTCTTCTTCCTCGGTCAGTTGAGGCTCGAGACCAAACCATAACACCTGACCTCCTCCTTCTTCGTCGGCCGGGGGTTCGTAGATGTGAACGAAAATGGGCTCCTTCGTGATGTAAATGAGGTTGAATGGCCGTTGGGATTTCGCGGCCCTGTCAAGCGGACCGTAGTACATTGGCCTTGAACCATAGCGGGATTCGAAATCGCGAACCCATTCTGCCACGTGCGGATGAGCGGCCATAACACTCGCAAGGTCGCCCTTCGCGAAGCGAGGCTCTTCGTCAACCATCCTCGAATCCCCCTCAGCTCACCGCAGTGATGTCCACGATGAAGCCCATGCTTGGTTCGACACGCCAGCCGATGCTGCTCTGCACCGGGCCTGCAGCCCTGAGGAAGCGGGTCACCACGAGGTTGCGCTTGATCTCGCCGCCAATCATGGCCGTCTTCATGTCGAGGACCACTTCGGCCCCGCTGCGAAGCAAGTGGAGGGTCTCGGGGGCGGTCTCGGCCGGGTCGATGGTCATCAGGATGGAGCGACCAGGAGCGACCACTTCACGCAAGCGCTGGACGAACGCAAGACGTTCGGCTTGCGTGGTCATCGGTGGAAGGATCGAACTTGCAGTGTCGAGCACCACCACGTCCGCCTCCTCGACAGCAGGCGAGGAAAGAACGTGCGTGACGTCGATATCCGGCACCTGTTGAGCGATGGTGCCAAAGCGTGAGAACACGATCAGTCGACCTTCGGTCAAGGCCTCCGTGACGCCGTACCCGATGGATTCCATTTGCTCAATCCAACCACGCGTGGTGAGTTCGGTGGTGACCACGAGGATCTTGCATCCGTTCTCAAGCATGCCGTGCGTCAAGCGTTGAGCAAGCAGGGACTTCCCTCCACCGACGTCGCCCTGCACGAGGTACAACGAGCGGTTCGGCAAATGCAGGCCCATGGAGTCCGCGAGCGAATCGGTCTCGACCCCGAAGGGGAAGCCGTCTTCGACGGGCTTCGGTGCTTCATGCATGGGCAATCCTCCCTTCGATCTGAAGCACGTCTGAACCGGACGCTCCGAGGTAGGCCTCGGACCGAACCACCACGTTGAGCACCACGTCGTCACCGTCGTTGTAGGACCACGCCGTGGACCCGGATTCCACGACCACTTTCGCTAAACTACCCGGTGCCCACGTGAACGTGGATTGCCAGGAACCTGTGGAAGCGTCGAAGCCTTCGATGCTCACCACCTGCGATGGGAGACCGTCAACTTGTATGGCGACCTCGTCGTTGAGCAATTCCAACTGGCCAGAATTCACTAGGTAGACGACCACCTGATTTTGGGATGCATCGTAGGTGATCATCGCTGGGTCTCCAGCGTAGCCGACTGAGGTGGCTGCATCAGCCTCCATACCTTTCGAAGCGAGCATGGAGGCGCGGCTGAACGCGTTCCATTCGGACAACAAGGCGGCGCTGGCGGCACCCGAGACGAGCAGCGCGGTAACCAGCATGATGAACGAAGATGCTCCCCCGTCCGCCATGCGATCGCCTCACTCCAGAGTTGTGCCCAGAAGAACGTCGCCCGAGGTGATGGCGACGCGCGTCCAGGCGCTGTTCGTCCCGGCAAGCCAGACCAATCGGCCGGTCTCCCCGGTGTACACGTTCGTTCCACTTGCGTCCGTCCGCATGAGGTTGCTCAACAACGAATGGTTGCCTCCGTCCACCGCTGCAAAGGCTGTGGTGAGGTCCAAGGTGGTGGAACCGACGTTGGTAATGTTCAGGAAGACCACGTTGCCGAGCGTCCCTGTGAACGTGGCTCCAGCCCCCCCGGTGCTCCCGAAGGTGGGAGCGCCGGACGAGAAGTTCCATGGTTCGGTGATCACGACCGAATCCACCCCGCCGCTGCCGTCGGTGATGATGCTGCCGACCGTGCGTCCGTCCGCTGTGACCGTATCCCCGTCGGAATAGCCGCTCCCGGCCGAGGTCACGGTGACCTCAACGAGACCGTCTTCTTCCAACACGGCGTTCACAACCACAAACTCAGGTGGTGGCTCCTCTGCGGCATCGATTTGTTCGAGATGCGCATCGACGCGGGCCTGCAGGGAGGTCAATACGAGCGCGAAGACGACGAGCATCGTCGTTCCCACAATCAAACCACCAATCCCTGCAGACCCGGCCATCGACTCACATCCCACCGCCGTTCGATCGAGCCGCCGCTGCACGCTCACTTTGTGAGCGCCACGCCTGAATGAGGCCGGAGAGGCTCAGCAAGGCGCGGTTCGGCAGGTGGTCGGCCAAGGCCGCCTCTGCTTCGCCAGGGTCGGCAAGGCCGACAATGGCGAGGACCTGCCGGCCCTCGTCGCCGTTGAGCATTCCGCTGTCCATCGCCTTTTGCGTAAAGGAGGACGCGGCCATGCCGGTCATGTGGTCAAGCAAGAGTGCTGCAACCGTGGACGCGTTCACGCGGTCTCCGCCAACACCGACGCCGCTGAAGGCATCGGGTGACTGCAGGAACGGGTTGGACGCGAGGGCCTGGGCTTCGTAGAGTTCCACGAGGGGGGCCTCGTCCACCGCCTTGAGGCGGCCGGAGCCGCCACCTGCTGGAATACGTTCGCCGGAGGCGGTGACGATCACGTCACCGTCCATCACGTGATGGTCTGGCGCCTCGCCCTCGACGTGAGCCGAGGGGAGGGTGGGTCGGACCATCGCCTCGTCCACGCGGGTTTCCACCATCCGGAGCACGTCCTCGACCATGTCGAGGCGGCTGCTGATAAGCCGCTCGAGGCCGGAGGTGTCCACCGTTGCGTTGACTTGCGCAGGGGCTTGTGGGGCGATCGCTTGCGTCACGGTCGGCACGGAGCCGACGCTGTTCAGACGGGCACGGGTCGGTGCCGGACGAATCGTCCACGCATCTTCCTCGGTCAGTTCCCCCTCCTCAGGGTGGGGGACCTGCTCGATGGTGACGCTGGACAGCAGCTTCAGGTGACCTTCTGTCACTGAAGCATCGTCGTCCGGGGTCGTCCGTGCACCGCCACTGAAGGGCCATGCCATGGGCTTCCCTCCTCTGCACCCCGTCGCCGGGGGCGTCGGGGCACAGAGTTACTCAGACCACAGTGGCGCCAATCGAGTCGTCGTTGACCTTCAGGACGTCGTAGGTGGTGCCACCGCCGACAACGTGGAGGTACAGCGTCGCGCGCAGGTTGTTGGAGAACAGGTGGTCGGGACCGCAGTCGTCGGGGTCCGCGTCCGTCGCGTCCATCGTGGTGCGGTAGGCCGTTCCGGCCTCCACGGTCGTGACCGCGCCGGTGCCGTCGAGGGCTTCGATGGTGGCGGAGGCGAAGTCGTCCGCGATGTACTCGTAGTTTCCAGCACCGTCGTCGCAGGAGATCTGCCACAGCATGTCCGTGTTGGAGACGTCGTCGGAACCCGCAGCGAGTCGGAAGTAGACCACGTAACTGTCCGCGTCGTTGACGAAGACGTTGAGCACCTGGATCTTGCCAGACATCTCGTCGGTCGTGTCGTCACCGGTGGACTGGGCGTTCTGCTGCAACTTCTCAGCGGTTTGGATGATGACCGCTGCGGCCACGGCAGCGACGAGGATGAGCGCGATGAAGACGATCATCGCACCGATGCCGATCGCAGCCATGGTGTCTTGCTTCTCGTTGTTCGTGTTGTTCATGTTGTTCTTCATGTCGTTCACCTCGTTCAGACCACCACGTCACCGACGGATGGAGAGCTGCCGTATTGGAGGGCTTCGTACGTGTTGCCACCGCCCATCACGGAGACGATGAGCACGTTGTCCGTGTTCGCCGCTGGTCCGCAGTTGGGGATGTCGAGCACGACGACGTAGGTGGTGCCGGGCAGGAGCGTGATCGGCCCCGGCGTTGCACCGTCGCCCTCGTGGTCGGTAGCACCGTCGAAGGAGCCATCGTCGAAGGCAGCCACGGCGCCACCGTCATCACAGACCACCGTGTAGGACACGGTATCGGACTCGAC
>JAURMD010000128.1 GCA_030830875.1 Thermoplasmatota archaeon
CACCGCCCACCAGTCCGCTCGGCAGGTGGTCGAGGTATCGAACGGAAGGTCCTCGTCGCCCGCATGGCTGAGGGACAAGATCGGCTCGACCACCGTTCCACGAGCAACGATGAGGGGCATGGTCGCAGGGAAGGTAACGCTGAACTCGAAATCCTGAGGCGAGGCATCGACGTGCGTCGGGGTGTACGCGGCCACGACCTCTGCATTGGGGGTGGAAAGGAGCACGTCCCCGTTGTCGTCAAGCAAGAAGGACGAGATGGGGAGGATGCCAGCAAAGCGGACCTCCCATGGTGCCATGGCTTCTTGCAAGCCATCGCAGTCAGCAACGGGGCGCCATGCGTCCTCAACGGCATGCACGTTGCAGTCCCCCTCTGGCCAGTCGACCGTTGTGGGGCCATCGTTGCGCCAGCGGAGGAGCAGCACTTCCCCGTCGTCGGCCTCCTGGCTGCGTTGAACGGGGAGCAGGTCAAGGTGCAAGGCTTCGGGCCAAGCCATCGTGCGACGCACGTGCACATCAAGGTCCGCCGACGACCCGCTCAGGGGTTCCTGCACCACCAAGGTGTAGGTGCCATCGCTCAGGTCAAGGGCGCTTGCGTTGAACGTGAGGCGATCCGCAAGACCGGAGGTGCCCGGTTCGAGGTGAAGGCCTCGCTCCTGACCGCGGCAGGAGGACGCGCCTTCCACGATACGGGTCCCGGTCGCGTCAACAACCGAGAGCACGAGCCCGCATGAAGGGTCAATCGTCAGGTCCTGAGCAACATCGCCGTCGTTCGTCAAGGCCACGTCAAGGAGAAGTTCAGCCCCTTCGGTCAACCACGGTCGGTCGAGGCCCGAGAGGTGAACGTCAATGCGAAGGCCATCCTCGGACTCGGCCGAGGCGGTTTGTGTGGCAAAAGGCACGAGCAGGAGCAGCAGCATGACCGCCGCGGCCCGTGCAACGCTACGCTCGGCCATCGCACGTTGAGGACGAGCCTCCCTTGAAAGGGCAGCGGTTCGTCGCTTGCGCATGGCGACGGCGCAGGTGGTCCTCTCCAACGACCGCGTGGAGGTGCTTCAAGCACAACTTGGCGACTGGCAGAACCTCAACCACATGCTGGTGTGCAAGTCGACCAAACAAGCGGTCGTCGTCGACCCTTTCGACGCCCCTTTTTGGTTCGACGTGGCGGCCTCACGCGGACTTCACCTCACAGGGGCATGGCTCACGCACAGCCATTGGGACCACGCCAGAGGCGTGGAGGAGGCGCTCGAGATGGGTGGAGAAGGATTCGAAGTGGTCGTCCACGAAGCCGAAGCCGAGCGGGGCTGGAACGGCCCGCACACCACCGCCATCTCGTGTGCGCCGCTGGTCGCGACCGCCCTGCAGGTCGGTGACCTCGCCTTCGAAGCCGTGCGCACGCCCGGCCACACGCCGGGTCACCTGACCTTCCTCGGCCACGGTGTGATCGTTTCCGGTGACTGCCTCTTCCTCGGACGCTGCGGCCGCGCCGACCTGCTCGGGGGCGACCCAGACCAACTCAGGGCCTCGTTGACCCACCTCCGGGGCCGCATGCGCAACCTTCCGGAGGACTGGTTGGTCCTGCCCGGCCATCAGTACGAACTGGACGACGGGAGCAACCCGACGGTGCTCACGGTCGGTGCGTTGCTGGCGTCGAACGAAGCCTTCGCTGCGCTTGACGACGACCACACCTGGAACGCCCTGCCCTTCCTCGCGTTCGACGACGACCTCGCCACGCGGGCGCGCCGTGACCGTGAGCGACGGGGCTGAATCGCCTCAGCACCGGCACGGCGGAACGCTTCCGCTCCGCAGCACCCTTCGAGGAGGGGCAAGCGCGGTCGCTAGCGATGAACTCAGGCCTTGTCGTCGTCCGAGCGGCGCAGGACGATGAAGAGCATCGCGATGATGCCCAAGACCACGAGGGCCAGGGTCAGAGCAGCATTGCCGCCCTCGTCCTCACCGCCTGCTTCGATCCGACCGACCGATGCGTCGAAGTCGTCCGCGTCCTCGCTGGCAGGGATGCCGTCGCCGTCGGCGTCGTCGTCCATGTTGTCACCGACGCCGTCGCCGTCGAGGTCCGCCGATTCGGTGGCGTCCTCGGGGAAGAGGTCCTCCGCGTTCGGCACGCCATCGCCGTCGATGTCGTCGTCCTCGGCGTCGGGGGTGCCGTCGCCGTCAAGGTCGGACACCGTGGTGTTGTTGTCCGTGCCGTTCGTGTCGGTGCCGTTGGACCCGGTGTCCGCAGCACCGACCGTCGCGTCCATGTCGTCCTGGTCGACGTCATTGAGCACGCCGTCGCCGTCCGCGTCCGTGTCGCTGTTGTCGCCAACGCCGTCGCCGTCAAGGTCGGCCGATTCGCTGGCGTCGAGCGGGAAGGCGTCGTCCGCGTCGGCCACGCCGTCGCCGTCGTCGTCGCTGTCGGCGCCGTCGCCGGTGCCGTCGCCGTCCGTGTCCACGGTTTCAGACGCGTCGTCGGGGAAGGCGTCGAGGTCGTTGTCCACGCCGTCACCGTCGCGGTCCGTGTCCTGCGCGTCGGGGATGCCATCCCCGTCCATGTCGTCGACGGTCGCGGCGCCCACGCTCGCGTCCAGATCGTTCTGGTCCTCGCTGGCGGGCACGCCGTCGCCGTCCGCGTCGTCGTCGGCGTTGTTGCCGATACCGTCGCCGTCAAGATCGGCCGATTCGGTCGGGTCGAGCGGGAAGGCGTCCTCGCTGTCGACCACGCCGTCGTTGTCGTCGTCGTCGTCCTCGCTGTCCGGGGTACCGTCGCCGTCGGTGTCCAGCGGCACGGTGAATTCGCTCACGACCTGCATCCACACGGTCACCTCAGCCGAGGTGCCCATTGGGCTGCTGGCGTTGATGACGTAGGCCACCGGCGCGTCGTCGAGCAGCGCGGGGGTGCCAAAGATGCGCCCCGTCTTCGTGTCGAGGTGCATGCCGATGGGGAGGTCGGGGGTGATCGTCCATTCCGACGTCACGTCCTCGTCGTCCACGAGCATGATGTCGGTCAGGGCCACGTTGACGAGGAACTGCTGCGGGTTGCTCTCGCTCGTCGACGTCAGGTCCATGCCGCCCAAGGAGGGCTCGGTGTAGGCGTCCACCACGCGGATGGTCACCTCGGTGGTGTCCGAGCCGTTCGCGGCCGAGGCCGTCACGGTGTAGGTCACGGCCGCGCCAGCGGTGCCGGGCGTGCCGGTGATCATTCCGCTTTCTGAATCGAAGGTCCAGTCGCCCGGCAGCGCCGGGCTGAAGGCAAAGTCCGTGCACCAGTCGCAGTACACCTCGACGGGGATGGAAACGTTCGCGCTGGTCAGCACCTCAAGGTAGCCGTGCTCGAACTCGACCGCATGCACGTAGTCGAGCACGAAGGGGTAGACGTTGGCGGCTTCGCCGTCCCACGTGAACCCGGTCTGGGGCTCCGCCTGCTCGCCGTAGGAACTGTTGCCCCAGACGCTGACGATGGGGCTGTCGCCGTATCCGGCGGGCGGGGTGCCGCTGATGGTGAGGCCGACCACGGTCGGGTTCACTTGCGTGGTGTTTGTCGGGGTCCAGTTGGGATTGTAATTCACGCCGAAATTGAACGCGGATTCGCCGATGCCCATCCGGTCGGGAACCGAGCCGATCGTCATCAACCGTCCGTCGTCGAGCACCGCGGCCATGTGCTCCCACGAATTCGCGAGGTCAACCACTGGACCACCAAAGTCCACTTTGCGAACCACCAGGCGCTTCCATTCGCCGCTCCACTGCGATTCGGCCGTGTGGTTGTACACCTCCACCCCGAAGTCACGGATGTGGGACACGCCGTCGGACATCCCTTCATCCCAACTTGTGGTGATCTCCATGCAGAAGACCTGCCCGAGGTCGTCGAGCACGCAGTCGCTCGAACCAAAAAGCGACGTGTCGGGGACCACAGCCCCCATGCCCGGCACCGTGAACAAGGCGGGGAGGTCGCTCCCGCCCCAATTCCGGGAGGCGTTGGTGCTGTTGAACCACGAGTTCAGGCATCGAACGGTGTTGTTGTCGAATTGGGAGCAGGCGCCGTACCACTGGAAGACCGAGGTGGGCACGGCCGGAGCACCTTGGTCGTCCATGGCGGCCTCGACGGCGTGGAAGACGCCGCTCGCAAGTTGGCTGCCATATTCAACGAAATGGCGGCTGTCCAGGTATTCACCCGCGCAGTGAATCCCTTCACCGAGGTCACCCTCACCGGCGAGGACACACAACCCGTTCGAATAACCCGAAGGCACGAAGGCCGTCACGTTGGCGTTTTCGATCCACACCGTGCTGTCGCCCGCATCGCCCGAGAGCACCGGGTTGTTCGTACCCACGTTGCAGACCAAGGTGAGGTTGGTGAGCGAAGCGCACAGGTACCCCTGCTCCCACGACGGCACGTACGCGAAAGATGACGCGGTCGCTCCATCCCACATCGCGGTCGGAGCCAGCCCCATGGCGTTGAGCGTCATTTCGTCGCCAAGGTAGCCCAAGTAGCTGGCCCCTTGGTTCGCGCCGCAGACGACCTGTTCCTGGCTGTTCATCCAGCAGGCGCTTCCGTCGCCCAGCACGATGCCGTCAAGGTCGGCGTCAATGATGGGCGTCACGCTGATTGGTGACGCGGCCATTGCATTGTAATTGACGTCCGC
>JAURMD010000010.1 GCA_030830875.1 Thermoplasmatota archaeon
ATCGGCGCGTGGATTCGGCGATCACGGCCTCGTCTTTTCCGAGAAGCCCCAGCATCTGGACGAGCATGCCTCGCATCTCGCCGACCTCTGAGCCTTCGGCATCGACTGGGTCCCAACCGATGCGTGCGAAGGCGGCACCGTGAACCTCGCGCACGTAGGTTTCGATGTGTTCGCGTCCTGCATCGTTCGTCATTCGATTGAGCAAACCGAGGGCGGTGTTCAGCGTCGCCCACGTCGACGGTTCGTTGAGGGGGACGAGTCCTCGCCCGAGGCGAAGCACATCGGAAGGGTTGGCCTGACCGATGAGGGCAGCCGCCCAGCTGTCTGCAAGCAGCGAAGCACGCTCCATGGGCGTGAGGTCCGAGAGGCGTGCAGCCAAGGAGGACACTTCGTCGCTGGCGTAGGTGGTGCGGTAGACGCCGACGGCACCCGCATTTACCAGATGACCGCGCGGAACCTCAAGGTGGTCGTCCTCGGCCCTCAACATCCGCGTGGTCGACGGGCCGCCGTCGAGGTCGCGGGTATGGACGGGTACGTGCCAGAACTCGCCGATGGCCGAGTCTGCACGTGGTGGAAGGTAACTGAACGGCTGCTGGCGTGCACAGCCGTCGCACACCTCGATGTGTGGATGGCCACCTTGGAGGATCCACGTGTCCATGACGTCGCCTACGTCGAGTCCAGAGGCCTCTTCGAGGGCCGTCCAGAGGTCGCTCGTGACCGTGTTGCCGTAGGCGTGCCGCTTGAGGTAGATGCGCACCCCTTCTCGGAAGGCATCGGGCGTGATCCACTGCTCAAGCATCCTCATCACGGCGCAGCCCTTGACGTAGGTCAGGATGTCGAACATTCCTGTCGCGTCTGCAGGTGTGATGACCTCGTACTCGATGGGACGCGTGCTGTGAAGTCCATCGGTGTTCAAAGCGACTTCGCGGCTCTGCATGAAGCCCTCCCAAATCTTCCACTCTGGGCGGAACGCGTCGGTGCAGATCGTTTCCATGAAGGTTGCAAAGGCCTCGTTGAGCCAAATGCCCTCCCACCACGCCATCGTGACGAGGTCACCAAACCACATGTGGGCCAGTTCGTGGTTGACCACCTGTGCCACCCTCTGCATCTCCGTTTGCGAGGCCGTCGAGGTATCGACGAGGAGCGCGGTGTCACGGAAGGTGACGAGGCCAAGGTTCTCCATCGCGCCAAAGGCAAAGTCGGGAATCGCGATGAGGTCCACTTTGTCGCCCGGGTAGGGGATGCCGAAGTAGTCGGTGAAGAAGTCCAAAGCGAAGCATGCACTCTCCATGGCCAACGTGGTGAGCCCCAGACGTCCTACGGGGGTGATGACGCGGACAGGTACGCCATTCACATCTCTGGTTTCGGTTGTTTCAAACCGACCAACTGCGAACGCAACAAGGTAGGTCGACATCGGCATGGTGGCGGCAAAGGTCACTCGATGACGGCCGTCACCCAAGTCCTCTCGTTCAACTTCGGCGCCGTTCGCGTAGGCCTGAAGGTCCTCGGCCACCGTCAATTCCATCTGGAAGGTGGCTTTGAACGCCGGCTCGTCCCAGCAAGGAAAGACGCTGCGCGCATGGGTGTCTTGGCACTGCGTCGCCGCCAGCACCTGCGTCGAGCCTTCCGGGTCGACGTACGTTGCCCGGTATAGTCCGTGCAGGCCGTCGTTGACTTCGCCACGGAAGGCGATGTCCAAGGTGGCGGGCCCTTCGACGGCAGCCCGAGGAAAACGGAGGGTGCAGGTTTCGTGGAGGTCGTCCATGTCGTGGCTGGTCATGGACATCACGCCCGCAGCATCCGTCAGCACGGCATCAATCAGTTCGATGTCCTTGAGGTTCAGGGTGATGGCGTCCGAACCCCGACGGACTTGAACGTCGATGGTGACGCTTCCCGTCGTCGAGAAATCCCTCAGATCCGGTGCGAGTCGAATCATGTACGCCGTGGGCGCAACATCGTCGTTGAGTCGGTACGGGTTGTCGTTCTCTGGCATGAATGGCCACCGTTCGCGGTGATGTTTCAACCATGCGTCAGCCCCCGTTGAGCAAAGCGTCGGTCCTAAGTGTGGCCGAGGTGGCCCCTCCTCCGGGGAGGGTCGCATGCCGTCGGTGTTCGAGGACCTGCACCCCTCGTTGCAGAGCCTTGTGGTGTCCCGCGACTGGACGCCAACGCCCGTCCAGCACCTTGCCTTGCCCGCCCTTGCCGCCGGAGGTGAAGGCATCGTGGTCGCACCCACAGGTTCTGGCAAAACGATGGCCGCGATGCTCCCGCTCCTGCACCGCTGTTTGACCGAGGCATGGGAGCCGTTGGCCATCCTCTACATCACGCCGCTGCGTGCGTTGAACAGGGACGTCGACCGACGGTTGATCGAGGTCGCCGAGGCTGTTGGGCTTGAGGTCGCCCTTCGTCACGGGGATACCAGCCAAAGCGAGCGAGATCGGCAGGTTCGACGACCGCCGCACGTGCTGGTGACCACCCCTGAAACCTTCCAATTGCTCTTCACGGGCCACCGGCTTCGCGGCATGTTGCGCAGCGTCCGTGCCGTGGTCGTTGACGAAGTCCACGACCTTGCGGCCAGCGAACGTGGCTGGCAGCTCAGTGTTGGTCTCTCTCGCCTCGATGACCTCTGCGGCCGTCGTGTTCAGCGCATTGGCCTCTCCGCGACCGTCGGCAATCCCGAGCAGGTCGCCGGGTGGCTCGCTCCGACCCGGGGACAGGCCTACGTGGCCGATGCCCCCCGCGACACGGTGCTGACCGTCGAGTCTGAGGCCCAGCGTGAGGAGGACGAGGTTGGAGCCGTGGAGCATGGGTTGCCTCCTCGAGCTCATGCCGTGTTTCGTCGCCTCATTCGGCTCCTTGAGGCCGATGCACCTGCGTTGGTGTTTGTCAACAGCCGGTCCGATGCGGAGACCATCGGGCAGCGCCTTCAGCAGATGGCGCCGCACCTCCGTATCGGTGTGCATCACGGAAGCCTTGCGCAGGACACGCGAACGTCGATGGAGGACGACCTTCGTTCGGGCGACCTCGATGCGCTCGTGTGCACATCAAGCCTTGAACTCGGGATTGACGTTGGCAGCATCCGGCGTGTTATCCAGATCCATTCGCCGCGTTCGGTCGACCGCATGCTGCAACGTGTCGGTCGTGCCGATCACCGTCTCGGAGGCCTTGGTCGAGGGCACCTTCTGGTCTGGGAGGTTGACGAGGTCAGCGAATCGGCCGTGACGGCGCTGCGAGCCATGGAGGGGGACATCGAACCGGTCTCTTGGCGGCAGCGGCCGCTCAGCGTTGCGGCCAACCAACTCGTGATGATGGCGCACGCTCATGGTGCAGTGCCCATCGACCATGCGACATCCATCCTTGCCGATGCACCACAGTTTGAAGGTTGGACAAGGAAGGATTCCATCGACTGCCTGCGCGTGCTCGCTGACGGCTGGGTTGTGCGTCTGGTCGAGACGCCCGCGGAAGAACCGTGGTGGCGCTGGCCCCGCAGGGTATGGGATGCTTCTGCAGCCTTGATGGAAGCCAAAGGGCAAGGTGTACCAGAGCAACCGGATTGGGGCATTGCTGACGACGACGTCCCTGCTGAACTGAAGGCCTTCAGCGCGCCCCTCCCGCAGCACTTTGCTTCAGGATGGTATGCCCCAGCAGGACGAACCCGCGATTGGGTCAGCAACCACCTTTCCATGATTCCCGATAAGCACGTTTACCGGGTGCGAGATGCGGTGACGCGACGTGCCATCGGGTCGGTGGACGAGGCCTTTGTCCTCTCCCTGAACGACAGCGGTGAAGAGGACGACGGACGCACAGCCCGCTTCGTGATGGCGGGGATGACCTGGACCATTGTGGACGCGGACCCTGAACAGAGCGAGCTGCTTGTGATGCCTACCAAAGACGTCGCCAAGGCGCCAACGTGGATCGGCGAACTTCCACCCGTCCCGACGGAGGTAGCACGCGACATTGGCCGACTTCGCCGTACGGTCGCTGTCGACCTTGGGTTGCCGCTTCCAGACGACGTAAGACCGTCAGGACTGGACCTCCTCGGACTGATGAAGGAAGGTCCTGCGCTGGACGCATACCCGCTCGACCCTGAAGCACGCAGCCTCTTGGCGGAGGCGATCATCACCCACGTCGACACCACGGGCGACCTCCCCACCGAGCGGCGTATGACCGTCGAACAGCGTGAAGACGCGATCGTGGTGAACGCATGCCATGGTAGCCTCATCAACGAAGCGTTGGGCCACTTTCTTCTCGCGATGGCAACCACCCGTACCGGTGCGTGGGGCCGGTTGGTCGTTGAACCCACGCGCATTTCCTTGCAAGCTGCTGGAATCGGTGTAGACGACGTCATTGAATGGCTCACGAGTACCCCCCCAGACGCGCTCGTTGGGCTGCTTTCGGTCACTTTGCCGAATTCTCGTCAGGTCCGATGGCGCTTTGCAGAGGTGGCGAAGACCTTCGGCATCCTTCGCCACGGTGTTGACCCTCGACGAATCAACCTGCAGGCCCTGCTCAAGCGCTACCGCGGAACGGTGGTCATGGATGAAGTGCTTGGAAAACTCTTCCACGAACGCATGGACGTTGAGGGCGCGGCTGAGGTCCTGCACGCCATCGGTGCCGGCGTCATCGCCGTCGTGCACACAGCCGCAGGCCCGCTGAGCCTGTCCAACCGGTCAGGGCACGACCTCTTGCTTCCGCAATGGGACAACGCTGCGGTTCGCGAACGCTTGCGCCTTCGCCTGTTCAACGAACGCGCCGCCCTGTGCTGCCTCAACTGCAAGCAAGTTCGACGGTTTCGAGTCGCGACCTATCCCGACCAGAAGGACGTCGATCGATGCCGATCGTGCGGGGGGCGCATGCTCGCTTGCGCCCGTGAGGGCATGCTCTCAATGCTCGAAGGTTGGGTGTCGAGCAACGACGAGAAGGACGCAGCACGCATGGAGAAGAATGCTCAGGTCGTCGCTTCGCGGGGCATGGAGGCCATCCTCGCCCTGATGGGTCGAGGCGTGGGGGAAGCCACCGCCCAACGCCTGCTGCGAAAGGTTCCCCGAGGTGACGTGGAACGGTTGCTTGAGGCGATTCACGAAGCAGAAATCGAGTACGCTCGTACCCGGCGATTTTGGTCCTGATCACGCCAAACGAGGGTCCTTCGGCCCCTCGGTTCGCTGCACGTCGACGCCATGTGTTTCGAGGTAATCCACACCGTTGGCGCCTGCGAATCCGCCGTCGACAATCACGACGCGGGCGATGCCCGAGTGATGGATCAGTTTGGCACACATCATGCACGGTTCTCCCGTGACGAGCAGCCAAGCGTCCTTCGTCGACACGCCATTGGCCGCGGCGTTGCAGATCAGGTTCATCTCGGCATGGTGGCACCCGATTTCCACGCGCGTGCCGCTCGGGATGTCCATCGTTTCACGAAGGCACGTCTCGCCGCCACACAAGCGCCCTCCCCCCCGAGGGCCACCGTTGTAGCCGTCCATCAACACCACGTTCCGGTCGGGGTCCACCAGCAACGCTCCGAATTGGCGGCGAGGGCAGTTCGACGCTTTTGAGAGCGCCAAGCACTGTTCGATGCGGATGGCCAAATGCTTCGCCTTCATGACGACCAACCCTCCCTCACGGCCGGTCACCTTCACCCTTCCGAAGGAAGCAAGGTCAAGTCGTCGTCTCCGTCCAGTTCCAGCGCAGCCAGAACGTTTCCGACGAGGTACAGGGACCCGAGGAGCAAGGTTGGCTCGGGGTTGACGCGCATGCGAGCAAGCATGCCTTCGACCGAATCAAAACAATGCACTGGGGCCGGCCATGGGGCCGACGCCATCCGCGACGGGGCGACGCCTGGTCGTCGACCGCCTTCAGGTGCCACAAGAAATACCTCGAGTGGAGGATGGTCGGTGAGGAAGGCGAGCAGCGGCGTGAGCATGCTGTCGAGGTCTTCTTGTTCGGTGCAACCGAAGGCCAGCCGCCACGGCGAAGGACCAACATGGCGATGCAGCAATGCATGCACCTCAGGAAGGACGCGACGGAGCCCCGAAGGGTTGTGAGCGGCGTCAAGAAGGAGCGGGCCTACCCCACTGCGATCTGCGGGCACGTACTGAGCGCGCCCTGGCCAACGCACCTGCGCAGCCAATCGCTCCAGCGGTTCAGGCTCCCATCCCAAGTGACGTGCCGCGGCCGCAGCGAGAAGGCGTGCCTCCTCCCGCACGTCGGCTTGTGCAGGAACCTGCACCACCTCAACCACGGACGGAGGCCCCGCAATCTGTGCAGCGGTACGGGCGGCATGCTCCACTGCATCATCATCCGGGTCTCGGATCACGAGGGGCATGCGTGGCCGGGCAATGGCCGCTTTCTCCGTCATGACCGCTTCCCGTGTCGAACCGAGGACCGAAGCATGCTCGACATCGACGCGCGTGACCACGGCCAGGTCCGCGCGCGTCGCCCTGGTTGCATCCAAGCGCCCACCGAGGCCTGTTTCTTGCACCACGACGTCCACTCCCTCCTCCTTGGCAATGATCCACGCCACGAGCATCGTGGCTTCGAAGAAGGTCGGTACCGTACCCGTTCGTTCTACCGTCTCCCTGAGCGACCTCACCGCTGCGTCGAAACGGGACGTCGACACGGGTCGACCATCGATGCGGACCCGCTCCTCAAGGCGCGCAACGTGGGGTGAGGTGAAGAGGAGGACACGATGGCCTCGAGTCTGCGCTAGCGCGGCAAGCAGGGCACAGACCGTGCCCTTGCCGTTGGATCCTGCGACGTGTAGGACAAGGGGAACCCGTTCATCGGGGCGGCCAAGGCCGTCGAGCAAGGTTCTGGTGCTTTCCAAACCGAAGTTCATGCCCATGCGTGCGAGGTCGACCAACCATGCCCGAGCCTCGCCCTCCACGGCCTTCGCTTAGGCCTGCAGGCCATCAGGATGGCGCTTGGAGCACCGATGCGGTCAAATCCACCCCCGTCCACGAAGCGCCATGACCTCCTCGGAGCCCTCGACCGACCGCGGCGAGTTGCTTTCGATGCTCGCCATGGCAGGCATGTTCGTCGTGACCATCCTCCTCGGTCTGCTCATTCGGCCCTTTTACGATGCCAACCAACTCCAGGCCTTCGGTGAAGCAGGTGCAACGCAAGTCAGGTTCATTCTCCTCGAATTGACCATGATCCTCGTCTTCACAGCGGCCATTTTGTTCCTCGTTCGACTCGGCGCGCAGTGGGTCATTCGGTACGGCATCCTCGCCATCCTAACCCTTGCACTGGTGTACGCGACGGTGCCCATGGCTCACGTGCTGCTGGTCGACGACCTCGGACCTGACTCCTTCGTGACCACGGCCGTTGACGTTCCGGAAGGAGAAGTGGTTGGCAGTTTCGGCATCGACGACGCCATCTTTGCTTCCCTGGTTGACAGCGGAGATGAAGACGCGCCGTTGGCGCTTCGATTGGATCTCGTGCAGGCCGATGGATGGACCTCGAACACCACCGCTTGGAGCGTCGAGCACGCACATTCCCCCATGAGCGACGAACGGCTTGTTCGCGTGGTGTCCAACGGTTTCGGTAGTGGAGTGGTCAGCATGACAAACGGCGCGTACGTGTGGACGGTAGGTTCGGACGGGACTGTGGTTGAAGGGGCGGATTGCTTTGAGATGGGTGAGCAAGGCCCTGTGGAGACCATTCCTTGCGGGACGGCCCTTCTGCGCAGCGACGACCTCTACGTCGTCGATGCCGCCGATGTCTTGTGGCGCTACGTCGGCGTGGAGGATGCCGTTACCGGCGAGACCGTGTACCGTCAACAGGCAGCATGGCAACTTCCTTCCGGCCTGTCCCTGAACAACGGGTTCCTGAGCGCCACGCAACTCGGGGCCGACCACCTGATGCTTGTCAGCGAGACCATGGTCACGGTCGTCCTCCTCGAAGCCACGTCGGATGGCATCCTCAGCCCCTTCTTGGGCAGCGTGGACAACGCCACCACCCTGCTCGTGGTGGACCGATCTGACGACGGTGCGACCCCCTTCACGACCGCCACGGTCGGTCCTTCACCATGGGCAGAGGGTGGCGATGACCTGCTCCTCTGGGTTGGTGATGCAGACGGTACCGTTCTGGCATGGCGTTGGAACGCCTCATGGGCAGAGGGGGACATCACCGAACTCGATGCAGAGTCCCGCTTGCACATGGACGGCCTTGGCAGCGCCGTTCTGGACCTCGTCGTTTCCGACATCGACGGTGAAGGAGGCGTCGAGGTGTGGGTGTTGCAGGACGGCGTCCTCAACATGCACGCCTTCCAGAGCTTGACCCGTATGTTCGAGGCCGAGGTGACGGGAAACAGCCTCGTGGTCACGTCCGTGGACGATGTGTGGACCGCCGTGACGATGGACGAGGACGGTGTGCAGCAAGGTGAGGTCACGGGTGCGATGTTCCTCTCGTCTGGAATTGCCTTTGACGGCCTCGCTACCACGATTGGGCTCATCGCAGGACTTGTTCTGGTCGTGTTGCTGTACGTGCACTCCGAATGGTACGTGGTGAACACCGTCGGCCTTCTCGTTGGCGCAGGCGTCATCACGATGCTTGGGGTCAGTTTTGCGCCACCTCTGCTGATCCTCTTCATGGTGGCCGCTGCTGTCTACGACGCCTGGGCCGTGTATCGAAGCAAGCACATGCTGGAACTCGCGGACACGATGATCGGCATGCGATTACCCATCCTTCTCGTGGCTCCGCAAACGCGGAACTATTCCTACATTGAGGACAGCGCTGCCTACGGTGACGGGCGATTCACGGACGACCGTCCGGACGTAGATGCTCAGGGTGAGGCTCGGCCCACTGCATCGACATCGTCGGGTGGCAGCCGTGAGGCGATGTTCATGGGCTTGGGTGACGTCATTTTCCCCGGGATGTTGGTGGTGTCCGCCGTGCAGTACCTCGGAGGAAGCGATGGATTCCTCGTCGCCATGTGCACGATGTTGGGTGGCCTTCTTGGGTACGCAGTGCTGATGCGGGCTGTGGCAACTGGTCGTGCACAAGCGGGGTTGCCGCTGTTGAACGGAGGGGCCATCCTCGGGTACGTCTTCAGCGGCCTCGCCGTTGTTGGTGGAGCCGTGTTCAACTTCGGCATCTCCTTGTGAGGGACGAAGCCCTGAAGTGACGGTCGAGGAAGCAGGAGGCGAGGCACATGTTGGACATCGCCGTCTTCCGAGATGAGCCAGAGCGCATCCGGGCGGACTTTGACCGTCGAGGGTTGCCGCATGACCCCATCGACGAGGTCATTCGCCTCGACGGGGTCTGGCGGGACCTGCTCAAGGAGACCGACGTGCTTCGAGCGGAGCGCAACAAGGCCGCTCGGGCCATCGGCGAGGCGAAGAAGGCCGGCGACAAGGCCGAAATCGACCGCGTCATGGCCGAAGTGGCCTCCATCGGCGAAGCCATCGGTGCGGCGGAGGCGAAGGTCGGCGAGGCCCTCGCCGCGCGCGACGCGGTGCGCATGCGCATTCCCAACATCATGCATCCCGATGTCCCGCTAGGGGCGGACGAGGGCGGCAACACGGTGCACAGCGTGCACGGGTCCAAACCGAACTTCGATTTCGAGCCCCGCTTGCACAACGACCTGATCGAGATGAACAAGTGGGTGGAACTCGAGCGCGCGGCCAAGGTCACGGGGAGCCGATTTTACTACCTCAAGGGCGACCTTGCACGGCTCGAAGTCGCCCTTTCGACCTTTGCCGTCGACTTCCTCCGCGGCCGTGGCTTCACCTTCGTGCAGCCGCCCGTGATGATGAACAGGACCGCCTACGAGGGCGTGACCGACCTTGGCGACTTTGAGACCGTGATGTACGGCGTTGAGCCCGACGGCTACTACATGACCGCGACGAGCGAACACCCGCTCACGGCGATGTACATGGGCGAGACCGTGCCCAGCGAACACCTTCCGATGCGGCTGGTGGGCGTGTCGGATTGCTTCCGCCGTGAGGTCGGCTCTCACAGCCTCAGCGACCGCGGCATCTGGCGTGTGCACCAATTCCGCAAGGTCGAGCAGATCGTCATCTGTGAAGCCGAACAGTCGTGGGACCTCCATGAGGAACTGCTTCAGAACTGCGTGGACCTGTGGGACGCGCTTGGCCTGCACTACGAGGTCGTCAACATCTGCAGCGGGGACATGGGCACGGTGGCCGCTCGAAAATACGACCTTGAGGCGTGGTTGCCCGGAGCAGGCGACTACAAGGAAGTCGTGTCCTGCTCAAACTGCACGGACTACCAGGCGAACCGGCTGCAAATCCGCACCGGCCAGCCCGGGCACGCGAACCAGCCCATCGCTCACACCCTGAACTCCACCGCGGTTGCCACAAGCCGCGCGCTGGTCGCCATCATGGAGCAGTACCAGACCGCCGAAGGAGGCGTTCGGGTTCCTGAGGCCTTGAAGCCCTACATGGGCGGTCAAGACGCGCTTGAGCCGTGCCCGTTCTGATTGGAGGAGGCCTCCCCTTCGACGGTGTTCCAGGTGAGGGCGAGGCCGAGGGCCACGCCGAGGGGCGCGACCATCACGCAGAGGAACAGCGTTGGGAAGGACACGGCGCGGCCTCGACCAGTGCGCAGCATGCGCTGCCAGACGAATCGCCCGGCAAGCGTGTCGAGCGCCAGCATGTGGATCCACGCCAGCGCCACCATGTCCTCGTCTGCAAAGAGGTCGACCACGAGTTGAGGCGACGGCATGTCGGAGGAGAAGGCCAACAGCAGTGAAGGCAACACGGGAATCACCAGCACAACGTAGGGGACCAGCAAGGGCAGGATGCTGATTCGAGCATCACCCACGATGCGCTTCGTCAGGTGGTGGTCGGGGAGGAACCACATCAACCCCCACACGGGAACAATCAGGGCGCTTGCCAGCCAGAACATCGTCTCCGCCAAGGGGCTCATGCGTCCACCTCAAGCAACCCATGCATCAGGCCTTCGACCTCGTTCAATACAGAAGCGTTCGCCCAGTAGGTTCGGGATTCCCACACGAGGCGTCCCTCACCGTCCAGCACCTGCAAGGTTGGCGTGACGGGGTTACCAAAGGCTTCGACGAGCGACGTCGTGGAAGGCTGGCCGGTGGCGGCGTCCACGGCGACGGCGTCCTCGTCGGGAAGGAGCAGCGGCCAGGTGGCTTCCGTGCTGCTGTTCACTGTCCCGTAACGGGCGACGACGTCCTCCGGATCCTCAAACGACGGGTAGCGGTGGACGCTCACCACGCTCAAGTTGGCATCGAAGGTGCCGTTCGCCCGCATCGTGCGCAGGGCTTGCGTCCAGTCGTGGCATCCGTTGCACCCTGCAGCGACCCAGATGAGCAAGGTGGGTTCACCGTTCGCAGCCTCAACCACGTCCATCGTCGCACCACCATCCAAGGTCCTTCCCGCCGTGTTGGCCACGATGGTCATGCGTTCTGGTGACTCGGTCTGCTGAGGCTTGTCCGTCACGTCGGTGGTCCCGAGCATTGGCTCCGGCGCCACGCATCCACTCAGGGCGGCTCCACACACCAGCACGAAGGTCAGCCAAGGAAAGGCTCGCACGCCCCATCATCGGCTTGTCCGCTATGAAGTGCTGTTCATTCCTCATCGTCGTCCGCTTCGTCCTCTTCGAGGACAGCGTCGCGAAGTCGCTGAAACAATTGGTCGGACATTGGGGGCATGCGGTCCATGAGGTTGTCAAGGCAGGAGCATTCACCGTGGTCGGGGCATCTTGGGTTGCTGCACCGATGGCAGCAGGAAGACTTCCATCCTCCGAGATCGTCCGGTAAGGCCACGCCGTTCTCTTCGCTGAAGGTGACCCTTGCGAAGGCCTTGCGGCACACGGTTGACTGGCACCGGTACGCGCTGGTCATGCTGTCTCAAGTCAGGCCTCGGACTTGAACCGCACGGGACGATGCGAGGCCTCAGGCCTCTTCACCGAGGTGGTCTTGGGCAGCGAGGGTTTTGCCGGCCTCCACGCGGAGGAAGGTGCGGTAGAAGGCGGGGAGGATGACCACGCTCGCCAACATGGCGAGGGTGATGGCCACCACGAAGGCCTGTCCAAAGAGGCGCAGTGGCAACAGGCTGGAGAGGTTCAGCACGCTGAAGCCACCCGCCGTGGTCAGGGCCGCACCGAACATGGCTCGGCCGGTCGTGGCGATGGACCGCTCGACCCATTCCTCTTCGGTCGCTGTGGGGTCATGCTCGGCTTCTTCCTCCATCCGGATGGAGATGTGCACGGCGTAGTCGACGCCGAGACCAAGGGACAGCGCACCGATGGTCACGGTCTGCGGGTTGATGTCGTAGCCTGTGAAGCCCATCAGGCCGTAGACCCAGACGACGACCATCATGAGGGGGATCCACGACACGACACCGCGCTTCAGGCCCTGTTCGAGGCTGGACTGCCGAGTGGTGTGGATGCCGACAAGCATGATCAGAATGACACCCGCCACGATGCTGGTGGAGAGGATGGAGGCCGTGGCGACGTCGGCCGTCGTCTGCGCGTTGACGAGGCTGCGTCCTGCTAGGGCCAGGGTCTGGTCACCGTCGAGGTCCGCTTCAGCGTCCATCAAGGCTGCTTCCGTGTTTTCAGCGAAGGCGACCACTTCGTCCCATGCAGCCGTTTCCACCTGGAACGAGATGACCGTTTGCAGGCCGTCCGAGGCGAGGCTCGCTGAGGTCACCTCACGTCCAGTGACGTTCTCGAGGGCCCACGTCCGAAGCGCATCGAACGCCCCCGCTTCGCCGTCTTCGAGGTTCGACAGCAGACCGTCGAGGTCCGGGTCAAGGCTGCGCTGGGTGTCCAGCGTGGACCACAGCCCCGAGATGGACGAGGTGCCTGCTGCGGATTCAACGACGGACATCGCTGCATCCCACGCGGCCCGCCCGTCCTCGCTGAAGATGGTCCCGTCCACCACCACGTAACTTGGAGCGGGGCTCTGCGCGAAGGCATCCGCCAAGAGCAGGAAGTCCGCGACGACCGGGACCTCGCCATCGAGTTGGTCCCGCTCGTCGAAGGCGACCTCAAGTTGGGCGAAGCCCGCCACCATGGGGAGCAGCAAGAGCACGGTGATCACGGCGACCTTCTTTGGATCCGCCGAGAGGCGCGCGAGGGCCTTCGAAAGGTTCCCCGGTTCTGTTTTCGTCGCCCGCTCAAGGGGAAGGCGCTTGGGAGGGAGGGTCAGCATCAGGGCCGGCAGGGCCGTGATGCTGAGCAGGTAGGTGAAGACCAGACCAATGGCAATCACGGTACCGAACACCTGCAGGAACACCAGGGAGGAGAAGCGGAAGGAAAGGAAGCCAACCACGTCGGTGAGGATGGCGATGGCCAGCGCGATGGAGGTCATCACCGCGCCGTGCTGGATGGCCTTTCGACGCAGTTCAAGGTCAAGGTCGCGCATCGTGGCTGCCCCGTCGGGGGCCTCCAGTTGGAATTCCTCACGCACGCGTGACACCACGTGCAGGCCGTAGTCGACCCCGATGGCCAGCAACAAGACGGGAATGGAGTTCATGGCCGCGTTGAAGGTCATCTCCACCCCGATGAACTGGAGCCATCCAGAGAGGCCGTAGGTCGCCGTGATGGCGAACAAGGTGAGCATGAGCACGTAGGAGGTGTCGCGCAGGCTGCGGAAGTTGAACCACAAAATGACGCCGAGCAGCACAAAGGCCGCCGAGGTCAAGATGCCAATTTCCGCGCCGATGCTCGCGTTGGCCTCTTCCGAAAACTGCGCGAAGGAGAAGGAGCGAACCACCTCCCCATCGGTGGCGATGAGGTCTGACTCAAGGGCGTCCATGATGCCCTTCAGTCGTTCGTTGGCCTCGTCCGAGGTCTCGAGGCCCCAGGCGGCCGGCTCGCCGTCCACGACGAGGGTGATGAGCACCGGCCCGTCGCTGGCCCATGGGTCGGCTTCGTCTTCTGCAGGGAGGGTGGTCAGGATGAGGGTGCGGAAGTCCACGGACTGCAGGCCCAGCACCGGCCCGAGCGCGCCGCTCAACATCCCAACGGCCGGGCCGACCTCGGCGCTGCGGTTGGGATGCAGCGAAGGAAGCGCCGCTGCGCGCCCCATCATCGCCTCCACCTGTGCGCTGAGGTTCTCCCCGCCGTCCATCCTGTCGAGCCAAACGGCGGGGTCGCCCGGCGTCCAGTTGAGCAGGCGCTCGGCCGTGACGGGTTCCACCGCTGGCACGCTCGCCGCTGCGCCGATCAGGGCGCCAAGGTGCATGGAGAGGTTCGAATCATCGCTCGCCTCGACGGCGGCCAAGGCCTGCGAGACGCCGTCGATCCACGAAGCAGCGGTCAGCGGGTCCTGCAGCGCCATCCATTGCATGGCGTGTCCTGCTGGGCCGCTGTTCGCCTGCGTGCCAAAGAGCGGCACGTGATGCTCGGCCAACTCGGGATGTGCGAGAAGGGCGGCTTCGTGCTGCGCCAAGCGCTCCCACGTGGCTTGGTCCTCGAGGTCGCCTGCTTCGATGTCCTCGATGAGGCGGAGGAAGTCGACCGTTGCCCGGTATTCGTCTTCGATCTCGTACAGCAGGTCCACGGTCGGGTCGTCGGGGAAGAACCCGTCCTCGCTGTTGTCGAAGACGAGGTGCTGCGCGCCCGCCGAGAGGGCCATCAAGAGGACAAGCACCACCACGAGGGTGGTCTTTGGCCGCGAGGTCGAGGCGTCGGTCAAGCCGTGGAGCAACCCGGACATGTTCGCGTGTGAGCAAATTGGGATTATAATGCGGTGTTTTTCAACACCGCGCAGTGCCCCGATTCAGCGTCGTTCGGCGATCTCCTTGAGGAGGTCAGTTTGGAAGGCGTCGAAGGGCACGCCCTTCTGTTCCTCACGGTCTGGACCAAGGAAGGTCACGGTGCGCTGCTCTGCTTCTTCGTCGCCAAGGATGAGCAGGTAGGCCGGGCGCATGCGGCGGTGGGTTCGCAACTTCTTCCCGATGGTGTCGTCGCTGTCGTCCACCTCGACGCGAACGCCCGCCTCGCGAAGGCTTGCGGCGACCTCGCTGGCGTAGGCACGGTGCTTCTCGGAGATGGTGAGCACGTGCACCTGCGTCGGCGAGAGCCAGGTGGGGAACATGCCCTCGAAGTGCTCGATGAGCACGCCGACGAAGCGCTCCATCGACCCGAAGGGCGCGCGGTGGATCATCACCGGGCGGTGCATCTCGCCGTCGCTTCCCTTGTACCACAGGTCGAAGCGTTCGGGGAGGTTGTAGTCCACCTGCACGGTGCCCAACTGCCACTCGCGGCCGATGACGTCCTTCACAACGAAGTCGATCTTTGGGCCGTAAAAGGCGGCCTCTCCGGGCTCTTCGGTCCATGGCACGCCAAGGCTCTCAGCGGCGTTGCGGCAGGCCGCTTCAGCACGGTCCCAGCGCGCGGGGTCGCCGACGTACTTCGAGGAATCTGGATCACGCAGGCCAACACGAACGCGGTAGTCGTTCATCCCGAGCGTCCCAAAGATGATCTGCACGAGTTCGATGCAGCCCAGGACTTCCTGCGCGATTTGGTCCTCGGTCACGAAGAGGTGCGCGTCGTCCTGCGTGAAGCCACGAACGCGGGTCATCCCCGAAATTTCGCCGGATTGTTCCCAGCGGTAGACGGTCCCAAATTCCGCGAGACGGAGTGGCAGGTCGCGGTAGGAACGGGGCTGCGAGGCGTAGATCTTGACGTGGTGCGGGCAATTCATCGGCTTGAGGAGGTAGCCTTCGATGTCTCCAGCGCTCATCAGGTTCGAGAGTTCGCCGCAGGTGCAGCCCTCGTCGGCCAGCCGCTTCATCAGGTCCCGCTCGACGAGCGGCGGGTACTGGCTGTCCTGATAATACGGGAAATGGCCCGAGGTGCGGTAGAGGTCCAACTTCCCGATGTTCGGCGTGAAGACCTGATGGTAGCCCTGACGTCGAAGGTGATGGGAGATGAAGTCCTGCAGTTCCTGGCGCAGGACCGCGCCACGGGGCGTCCAGAGGATGAGGCCTTGACCCACCTCCTCGTCGACGTGGAACAACTGCAGTTCCTTGCCCAAGCGTCGGTGGTCGCGCTTCTTTGCTTCCTCGAGGCGCTGGAGCGTGGCCTGGAGCGCCTCCTTCGACGGCTCGACCAGCCCGTAAATACGAACGAGTTGTTCGCGGGACTGGTCGCCGCGCCAGTAGGCCGTTGACACTGACGTGAGCCGCACGTGCTGCAGCATGGCTGTGGAGGGCACGTGAGGACCAAGGCAGAGGTCGTACCACTCGCCCTGCCGGTAGATGGTGGAGCCGTCGCCCGCCTCCAGTTTATCGTTGATGATCTCGATCTTGTACGGGTTGTGCGCAAAGTGCTCGTGCAGGTCGTCCACGTCGAGTTCCACCCGTTCCACGGTGTGGTTGCGCCGGGCGATCTCGTGCATTTTCTTCTGGATCGCGTTGAGGTCGCCCTCACCGATGGGTTCCATCGCGAAGTCGTAGTAGAAGCCTCGGTCGATGGCCGGACCAATGGTTGGCTTGGCGTCGGGGTACAAGGCCGTCACCGCTTGGGCAAGCAGGTGCGCCGCGGAGTGGCGCAGGATGTGGAGGCCAGCGTCGCTGTCGGCGGCGATGCCGGTCACGCTGCAGTCCTCATCAAGCGTGGTGGAGAAGTCGCGCTCGGCGCCGTCCACCAGCGCGGCGACGCAGCCGTGCTTGCTGCCAAGGGCGTCGATGACGACCTCGCCGGCGGTCACGCCGGAGGCGTATTCGTTCACCGTGCCGTCGGGCAGCGTCACGTGAACCATGGCCATGGTGCTCCCTGTGGCATCGGTCGGGTGGGAGGACTTGAACCGTGCGTCCCCGAAGGGCTCACCACTCGATGTCCTCGTCGTCGGCGAGGGCCACCGTCGGCTTCTCACTCAAAGCGACCTTCGGAGCCTCCGTTGGTCCTTTTCCGGGCATGTGGAGGGCCTCACGAACCGTGGCCTGGGTCGCTCCTCGATAGTTCACCGGTGCCTCCGGGGGTGGAGCGGGTTCAGGCGCGTCGGACGACGTGTCCTCCTTCGGCTCAGCAGGTGCCTTCATCGCGGCGATGCCCGCCGCAAAGAGGTCCTCGACGCGCGGCACCTTGTCGTCAGGATGACGCTGCTCCATGCACCATCAGGCCTTCGTTGCTGAATGAAGGTGCCGCAGTCTCGAGCGGAGGTTGATGAGGTTCCTGCCGCTCGGCGGACCATGCGCGTCGGACTTGTGGTCAATCCAGACGCAGGCCTTGGAGGGCGCTTGGCCTTCAAAGGCAGCGACGGACGGGCAGCGGAAGCCCGTGCTGCAGGAGCCGAGGACCGCGCAGGGCCCCGCATGATGGAAGCCCTCACCCTCGCTCAATCACTCCTCGCCTCGCCCCTGAACCGCACGGGTGTGTCGCTTGATGTCGTGGGCTGGTCCGGTCGAATGGGCAACACGTGGATGCCAACAGGATGGCCCTTTGAATCGCTTGGCGACACCCCTCCTTCGACCTCGGCTGAGACCACGATGGCCCTTGTGCGAGCCCTCGTTGAGGCGAAGGTGGACGTCATTCTCTACGCAGGCGGTGACGGCACGACGCGGGACATCGTTCAGGCCCTCGAAGCATGCGATGGTGAGGCTCGGAAGCTGCCCCTGATCGGTGTCCCGGGTGGGGTGAAGATGCACAGCGGTTGCTTCGCCACCACCCCCGAGGCAGCAGCCGATGTCCTGCTGGCCTTCGCCTTAGGCGACCTTCGTTGTGCGGTGACCGAAGTCATGGACCTCGATGAAGAGGTCTACCTGCAAGGCGAATGGCGCGTTCGAATGTACGGTGAGGCCATGACCCCCGCAAGCCCTCGCTACATGCAGGGTGCCAAAGAGCAGGTGGAGCGGGAATCGGAAGAAGAGACCCTCGAAGGCATGGCGGAACACCTCGGGCTGATGATGGAAGATCCTGACCTGTTGATGGTCTGGGGCAGCGGAGGAACGCTGCGTGTCATCGGTGAACACCTCGGTCTGGACCTCACGCTTCTTGGCATCGACGTCGTCCATGGCGGCACGGTGCATTGTGACCTTGACGAAGGGCGGTTGCTGGACCTGATTCGCGCACATGAGGGGCCGCGCTTGCTCTTGCTCTCACCGATGGGTGGCCAAGGCTTCCTGATTGGTCGGGGCAACCTGCAACTTTCCCCTGACGTGCTCCGAGCCATTGGGATCGAACACCTCCTCGCGGTTGCCACACCTTCCAAACTGCTCGGGCTGGAGGCCGTGCGCATCGATACAGGCGAAGCCGCGCTCGACGAGGACTTCCGAAACCGCCGCTTCGTGAAGGTGCTGCAAGGGTTCCGAACCACGCGTGTCATCCGGGTGCACGGCACCTGACGTCCGTCGAACGATGTTGACTCCCGTGGGAACGCTTCCACGCCCCGAACTCTTCGATTCCCTCGGGCAGGATGCCTGCGATGTGCAGGTCTTGAGGGTGACGAATCTGAAAGGGCGGGATTCAAGGAAGCGGCTGCCTGGATGCGGCAAGAACGAGGCCGAGGAAGGGCGGGCTTGGCCTTCCCGGACGGGACTTGAACTCGGGATGGTACTGCACGGCGACGAAATACGGATGGTTGGCGAGTTCCAAGATTTCACATCGTTGACCGGTTTCGTCCTTGCCGACGAAGGTCAAACCGGCCGACTCGAGCCGCTCAATGAGGTCTGGGTTGACCTCGTAGCGATGACGGTGACGCTCGTCCACACTGCTCAAGCCTCCGTACAGCCGTCGGATGCGGCAATCGTCGACCTGGAACAAGGTCGGACGGCTTCCAAGCCGCATGGTGCCTCCGAGGTGTGTCGTGGAGATTTCCGGCATGAACACGACCGCAGGATTGGGGCACTCCTCATCGAATTCCGTCGACGTGCTGCCTTTCAGGCCGAGCACGCTGCGTGCGAAGCCGATGGTGGCGACCTGCAGGCCAAGGCAAATCCCGAGGTAAGGGACGTCGTTTGTTCGTGCGTGTTCGGCAGCGAGGATTTTGCCCTCAACCCCGCGAGCACCGAAGCCTCCGGGGACCAGCACCCCGTCGGCTCCTCGAAGCATCGCCCACGCGGCATCGTGGGCGTCGGCGTCGCTTCCCGGCTCAAGATGCTCGGCTTCCAGCCAATCGATCACGAGTTTACGGTTCGCGGCCATGGCCGCATGCTGAAGTGCTTTGATGACGGACAGATAGGCATCGGAGAGGTCGGTGTACTTCCCAACCATCGCGATGCGAACCTCCTCCGTGAGCGTGTCGAGGTGGTGGGCCATTCGCCGCCATTCGTCCAGCAGCCCGCCGTCCTGCACGCTCAGTCCGAGGGCCGCGCAGAGCCCCTGTTCCTCAAGCATGAGCGGCACGTGGTAGATGTTCGGCACGTCGTGCGTGCTGAACACTGCCCCGGGAACGACATGGCAGAAGGCCGCGAGTTTCGCTCGCGTTTCCTCATGCAAGGGCGAGGAAGAGCGGCAGACGAGCAGGTCCGGTGTGATGCCAAGTCCCATGAGTTCCTTGACCGTGTGCTGCGTTGGCTTTGTTTTCTGCTCCCCTACCGGTCCCATGACGGGCACGAGGGACACGTGAACGAAGGTGACGTTCTCCCGGCCAACACGGAATTGGAATTGGCGAAGCGCTTCCAAATAGGGTGCTGATTCGATGTCACCGACCGTCCCGCCGAGTTCGATGATGCACACGTCTGGAGCGGTTCCAGTGCCGTCGCTCGAGCGATGGGCGACGTCCTCGATCCAGTCCTGCACAGCGTCCGTGATGTGTGGGACCACCTGGACCGTTTTGCCGAGGTAATCCCCTCGTCGCTCGGCTTCGATGACCTTGCTGTACACTTTTCCTGTGGTCAGGTTGTTGTCACGTTGCAAGTTGATGTCGAGGAATCGCTCGTAGTTTCCGAGGTCAAGGTCAACCTCACCACCGTCGTCGAGCACGAAGACCTCTCCGTGCTCGAAGGGGCTCATCGTTCCTGCGTCGGAATTCAGGTACGGGTCAATTTTGATCGACGTCACCTTGAGTCCGCAGGCCTTCATGAGGACCCCAATGCTGCTGGCGGTGACACCCTTGCCGAGCCCGCTGAGGACGCCTCCGGAGACGACGATGTACCTCATGCCCCTCAACGGGCTCTGAAGCCGTCGGCCGACCTCTATGAGCGTTGCCTCACCGCACGCTCGGTTCGACGTCTCACGAGAGCAGAGGGAGAATGGACCCGATCACCATCAACACCGGAATGGCGATGGCTTCCGCGGTGGAGCGAACGGAGCACATGAGCGAAAATTCGGTGCCGCGGTGCATGCTCGCCTTCACACCGACGTCGTCTTCACCAATGACCCTGAGGTTGCTGGACGGGGTGCTGCCGTCCATGCCCTCGGCGTCAAGTTCCGCCTTCGCGCGCGGCATGACCTTTCCGAGGGCGTACACAGGGTCCCCAACACGGAGGCAACTCATGCTCCAGCGTCGTGGTTTGTCCAAACCGGTGAGGCGGCCGAGGCTGAATTTCATGATCTGCCCGTGCTGCCACGTGAAGACGGCAGGGCCGAAGCCAAAGGTCGCGTGGCCCCCGCCGAAGAGGCTGCCCATCCTCGACCCCTTCGCGGCCGATGAAGTTCCACGCTTCATCCACGTCGAGGGGTCCACGAGGATGCCGCCCGTGCCGTCGTGAAGTATGAACTCCGTCGAACCGCCGTCCGAGGCTTCGTACCACCATTTCGTGACCGATTTTCGATTGTCACCGGACCCGGTCTCGCGCGTTTCCCAGACCTCTTGCAGCCATTCGAAGGCCACCACGCCGTCGACCGTGTGCTGAGGCAAGTGTTGGCCACCCACCTGCTTCACCATCGCGTCGACCACGCCGTCGGTGAGGGCCGTGAGCGCCACCTGCGCCCCAGGAACGCTCGATGTCCCCACCGTCACCCGAAGGGAACCTGACATCGCGGGGCGAACCTCGCCCACCAATTCGGCAGGGCCAACGGCCACGGAGCGCACGGTCGAGGTGGGGGTGTCGATCATGCTGTGAAGGCGCTTCCAGCGCCCGTAGGAAACGGACAGCACGCAGATGCTCAGGAGGAGGAGCACCAATTGCACGCCAACGGCCAACCACCGGTCGAAGGAGCGGTCCGTGTAGAGGCCGGCGGCCGTGACCGCAGCCACGAATCCCAAGCCCCACACCGAATAGAGCGTGAAGGTCGCGAGGTGGATGCTGCCGAGGTTGTTGGGATGCTCAGGCAGCAAGGCCTCGGGGTGGTCTGCTGCATACGGGTTTGCCCGGTTCCACACCTCGTGGCCTGGGGGGTCAAACAGCCAGTCGTGCTGGTCCCCTTCCCATTCCGGGGCGATGGCATAGCGCAGGCCCTCAGCGTCCTTGTGGAGGCGTGGACGTGGATTGTGCTCTTTCTGCATCTTTGCGAAATTCCGTGCTCCGGGCGGGGAGGTCGCGCCCATCAGCACCAGCGCTGCCCCGGCGAAGACGGCGTACGAGAAGCTGAAGGCAGCCATGCGCGCCATGGGGCGTGCAGGCTCTTGGCCAAGCACACCAAAGCCGTGGGCGCTGACCTCGAGGCCCTCGTTGAGGACGCTGACGAACAACAGCACCTCGATGTCCTCGTTGCCCCCAACTTCGTAATTTGAGCACCCGGTGTTGGTGGGGTAGTTCACGGGGATGTTGCTGCTGTCGAACCCCACCTCGGTGCCGTCGCTGAGGGTGATCCGGGACGACGACACCGTGAAACTCCACTGGCTGTTGCCATCGCTGTCGGTGGTGCAGGACGCATAGCCGAACGGCACG
>JAURMD010000129.1 GCA_030830875.1 Thermoplasmatota archaeon
CTCGCCTTCCTCGCCCTCCTTCAATCCAAGAAGGGTGGAAAAACGGGGCCGGCCTCGCTCGGCGAGGCGACGGGCAACGTCACCTTCCGCCACGGGGATGTCGCGACCTGAGGGGTCAACCTGAGGATCTTGAAGCCATAGCGTCAACGCAACCTCGAGGTCATCGTCAATCGCATGCTCCAATCGGCAGGCTGTGGCGTGAGCGTCGCCGTCGTAGGGGAGCACATCAAGCAGCACTTCCGCCAAGCGGTGACGACGCTTCATGCGTCGACCGTGGCTCAGGCCTTCTTCGGTGAGTCGGACGCCTTGGTAGGCGACGTAGTCGAGGAATCCACGCTGGGCCAACCGCTGAACCATTTCCGAAGCGGCTGCCGCAGAAACGCCTAGGCGAGCCGCCAATTCCCCTGTTCGGACACGGCGGGACCCCTCCTCCTCGTGAAACTCGTACAGTGTTTCGAGGTATTCGTCCTCGAATTCTTGGAAATGTCCGCTCACCTCACGCGGCCTCCGTTCGTTGGAATTCTTCACGGCACGCCGGGCATCGTACTCGTCCGTTGAAGCTCGTTGGAACACGAAGCGTCTGAGCGCAGGCTGGACAAGCGATGTCCACTTTTTTGGGAGCCTCCTCGACCTCAACATCAGGTGCAGACGCTGAGGCTTCGTTGTCGTCGGAGGTAGGGGTTTCAACGTCGAACCGCTCCTTGCAATCAGGGCAACGCACCGCACCGCTGTAGGTCGCAGGAACGCGCAAGGAACGAGCGCACGCAGGGCAGGCCACCTCAACCTTCTCCTCGTGTTGCGAGGCTCTGCTGGACGGTGGAGGGTTGGGTGCTGTGGATGCACCTGACGCCGACGCGTCGCGTGGCGTCGACGGCGATCTCCGACGGATGGATTCGACAAGCAGCAGCACCACGCCGCCGCTTGCACCAAGCGCCACGGACGTCCACGGAATCGTGAGGGACGCACCTTCGTCCACGGTGGCGAGTTCAAAGGTCAGCTGGTCGAGAACAAGGCCATGTTCGCTCCAAGCATAGGCGGTCATCTCCACCGTGGCCCCTGCGGGCCATTCTATAGTAAATCGAAGATCTCGCTGCTCTCCGGGAGCGAGGGAGGGCAAGGTGTCGCTTGCGAGGATTGAACCTCGGCCTGCGATGAGGTGGATGGAGCCTTCCACGCTTTGCTTGTCGCCTGAGTTGCTCAATGAAACCGTCACCGTCGCGGCGGCTCCCGGAGCAGGGTCTGTGGGCTGCACCTGCCGTTGAATTTGAAGCGACAAGGACGGGCTCGTGCTTTCCAAGGTTGCTGACAAGAGCAGGGGGCCAGCCTCATGCGCCCACCCAACCGGCGAGATGCGAACCGCGATGCGTTCGGACGATGGCCAGCCAAGCGAAGCCTCGCCCTCCATCCAACCGTTGTCGAGCGTCAACGGAATCGCCGTTGACCACATCCACGCACCCGGCGCACCATGGCCGACCTCAAGAAGCGCTTCTCGAGCCCTCGAGGACGTCACGTTCACGGACCATGGCACGACAATACCGTCGCTGCCCAGGACCAAGGCCCCTACCTCAAGGTGGAGGGACGGAGCGGCATGGACGTCGACGGGCGTGCTTCCTCCTTCGCTCAGCACGGTACCGTCCGGGCTGTCGATTGACCATGCCCACAACGCGTAACCTTCGCGCTCAAGCGGAAACGACACCCGGAGTTCAGCAGCCCCTCCGGGAGCAAGGCGGGTGGGTGCAGAACTGTGGTTCAAATTGTCCGAGCTCAACCGTAGGCTGACCTCACCTTCGCGGTCACCAACGTTCCGGACGACGGCAGACCACGTCACGTCATCGCCGACGTCCCACGGGCCGTTGAGGGCCAGTGGAGCGCCTCGAGCCACCAATTCGAATCGCGCGCTGGGCATGCTCAAGGTGTCGCTCACGCTCTGTTGGCTTCCTGCCTCGAGCCTCACTCCCTGCGCTGAACACATCAGCACACCGTCTCGGGCGGTTCCAGTGAGGTGGAACACCGTGCCGTTGCCTGCGGTAATCGACGCTTGAAGGATGGCGGCGTAGGCTTGTCCATCGCCCCACAGGCACTCAAGTGTGCCGTTGAACTCCGCCTCGCCTGTGTTGTTGACCCACAATCGATGGCTCATCGTTTCGCCCGGAGCCTCAGGTGTGGACAAGCGCTCAAGCGACATGTTCAGCGAGGGAAGCGGGGGTGCACCAATCAACGCTGTCCATTCGAGGCGATCGTCCAATGGATGGCCATCATCGACGTCGAGCAGGCTCGCATTCAGCAGGACCGCTCCTTCCTCCCACGACGCGGTGGTGACGAGCACCACCTGTACATCGGAGGTGCCGTTCACGTTCACGTTCATCTCCACCGATTCGTTCTGAGAACCCTGTTCAAAGGTCGCCGTTAGGTTGCCCGCCCAGGCCACATCACCCTGGTTCCGCAAAGTCACGAACCAGGCGACCTTGTCTCCATGCCGCGCATCACGGCCGCTCGGCAAACCTTGGTCGTCCAACGCCTCAACGCGGTCGGAGTTGCTGGCAACGATGCTGATGTTGAGCGGCCGGTCCCGCTGCACCGTGAAGGAGGCGTTGGAGGCATGCGTTGCGTTGTTCGGCAACACGTCACCGCTGAGCGTGACCACCACCGTATGGCTGCCATGGGGGACCTGGGAAAGGTCCACGCTGACGATGCCCGTTTCCCCGGGCCCAAGTTGCACCGTTGACGATTGATTCCAGACGATGTTGCCTTCTGCGTTGGAGATGTGAAAGACGATCTGCACGACCCCTCCGGAACCCTCAGCAGCGAGGTCGATGGTTACGTTTCCTGTTTCGTCGACGTCCACCGTCGCTGCAGGAACGGAGGAGGCAACGATGGCAACCCCATCCGTGCTGGCAGCGGCGGGTAGGCTGAGCCCAAGCAACACCGCCACGAGCAGCAACGCACGCAAGCGACGCGGCTCCATGGGGCATGTCCAGCGCCGAGGTTCTTCACCTTCACGCAGCATCGTGCCTAGGGGAGCCTTTACACACGACGGCGTGCCGAAGGCGCGCATGGACGTCGAGGCGCTGCTCGACGTTCAACCGGACCTGCTCGCGCGGCTCATTCTCCATCGACGCGAGCGTTTGGCCGAATCCATTCCCGCGTTGCTCAACGAGGCTCGAAGCGCGCTCAATCAAACGGTGGCCGTCGCTTCGTCCACAAAGCGTGCGCGTGACGCGTCGGCGAGCATGATCGAACGACTCCAACGGGAACGTGACGGCTATGTTGGGCGCGCTTCGGAACTGCTCGGCCTCGGTGCTTCGATGGACAACGCGTCGTTCGCAGCGGTACTGGACAACCTCAGAACGCACGCAAGGGACGCAGAGCAGACCAGCAAGTCGGTGGTCACCGGCCACCTTGACGCAGCGCAGAAGGCCGAACTCGCACGCCAAACCCATGCGGAGGAACTCGACATGCATTCTCAGGCGTTCAGCAAGGCCGATGCTGCCCTTCGAAGGGCCGATTCACGCGTACGAAAACTGACCAACGCCCTTCGGCAGTGCGAGGAAGCCATCACCTACTGGCAAGCAGCCATCGCTTCCGGCATTGATGCGTCGCACCCGCTGCAGCGCGAAGCCCAGAACATCCTTGCCACGTCCGGGCGCTCTGTGGAGGGTCGGTCATGACGGAGGGTTGGACGAAGGCTCAGCGTGAACGTTGGCCGCTGCTTGTGTCCCGGCTTGACGGGACGTGGACCCCACCACCGAACGACGCAATGCCGATGGAAGCGAGAACGGCCCTCGACAATGCGCTGAACGATGTGGTTCATGCCGCGTTGCCGACGCAGGAGGAGGCCTTCACCCGAGAGCGGATTGTGGCCAACTTGACGCCCGTGCTTGAACGCACCGTCCGCGGCGCGAAGGTGATGCCCTTTGGCTCCGCCTCAACGGGCCTCGTGTTGCGGCATGGTGACGTCGACGTGTGCGTGGCGACCCCCTCGGACAGGGATCAGAAGCGGTTGGTCAGGGACATCGCTCGTGCCCTTCGCGATGAGAACTACGTCGCTATTCAACCCATCACGCGTGCGAAGGTTCCCATTGTCAAGTGCCGTGATGCGGTCACGAAACTTCCGATCGACATCAGCGTGAACAACACGCTCGCGCTTCGAAACACGGAATTGATTCGTGCCTACGTCGACCTTGACCCACGCGTTCGAGACCTCGTGGTCCTGGTGAAGCATTGGGCCTTGCATCGAGGCATAGCAGATGCCTTTGGAGGAACCCTTTCGTCCTATGCGTGGACTGTTCTCGCGCTTCGCTTCCTCCAATCTGCCTCACCGCCGTTGGTTCCGAACCTCCAGGAGGGGACAGAACGACGCATCGAATCCATCGACGGACGGACCTACGATACCACCATTGCACAAGGTGAATCCCTTTCCTGCGATCACTCCTTGGGAGGGCTCTTTGCTGGTTTCTTCCATCGTTGGTTTGTCGAGCACGACTGGGCGGGAAAGGTGGTCAGCCTCCGAGAAGCCACTGAGTTTACGAGAAAGACCCATGGTTGGCCTTCACCAAAACCCGGACCCATCGACGTGCTTCAAGGCCGGTCCGACCGAACCGGCGACCACGTCCTCCCCATCGAGGATCCCTTCGACCTCGAGCACGACCTCTCCCGTGTCGTTCGTGCAGAAGGCTGGGCCGATATCATGGAAGAAGGCCTCCGCATGTGGCACGGATTGGTGAACGGTATACCACTCGTTCAGCTGCTGCAAACGGTCGAACACGCGCCGCTTGATGAATCACCACAGGGGTTGTTCGATGACCTCCGCGACCGCCCTCGTTCCGAGGTTGAACGCATGCTTCGAGAAGCTCGCGACGCCCAAACGAAGACCCAGGGTGTGCTGGATGCGCTCATCAAGGAACGTGAACGGACAATTGCCTTGGCCAAGGCGATGCGAGGCACGTATCAGGTCACGAAGGGAATGAGTGAGGAGGTCCTTGCGTTGGTCGAGGCCCTCCAAGCGCGTGCCATGGAGATGAAACTGCATCAGGACCATCGTGACGGCATCGACGAAGTGGCGATCCTGCCAATGAATCGAATTCTTCAGGAATTAGAACGGCTCCACCGCAGCCTGACGACCGAGGTCGGCATCGACAACGTCCCCTCGCTTCAACATGAACAACGTGACTTCGCCCGTTTCCTTGCCGTGCAGGCCATGCACCGTTCAAAACCCACATCGGACGCGAGCCACGCAGCGTATGTCGAATTGCTGCGGGCTCAACGTGACGACGTGAAGCGCCTTGGTGTGCTTCATCTCGAGGCGGAATCAGGTCCTGACTCACGGCTTGAAGAGGTGGACCTGAAGGCCGTGAGGATCCGTACCGGAGATGTGGACGAATACGATCGACGAGCGAATCGACTCAGCCTGCTCGTTCGCGACCATCGTCGTGAACGGAAACGCCTGTCACGTGAAGTTGGCCGACTCGAAGCCTTCCTTCGCAATGCTCAACCACAGGAGGGGCGAGGTCGGCGAGGCAACCACGAAGGGCACCGACCTCGTCGAACAAGGGTGGACGTGGCAGAGGTTCGCCAACGTGCCTTTGACGGCGGAACGATCTCCCTGGAGGACCTCGGCGCGTTGCTGGACGATGGGGGCCTGACGGGCTCCATCGGCACGCCCCCCACCCGCACCCGCCAACGAGACACGTCCTCCAAAAAACGGCACTCTCAGAAGCGTACGGAAGGCACCAAACAACGGCGGGGCAACGAAGCCCGAGGAAAACGCGGTTCGAGGTGATGGTGTGCTCACCTGGTGCACGGG
Organism: Thermoplasmatota archaeon; assembly: GCA_030830875.1. GTDB lineage: Archaea > Thermoplasmatota > Poseidoniia > Poseidoniales > Poseidoniaceae > MGIIa-L3. The sequence goes on from JAURMD010000129.1 coordinate 5,804, forward strand.
GACGACCCCAGGGTCGTGGCCGGACGCGTGGGCCATGGCCGCATGCCGCTTGTTCGAGGCCGAAACGGGTGAATTCTACACACCGACGAGCCTGGGCGCCTTACCTGTCCCTACATGGCCAGGCAACCTCCTGCTCTTGGAACACGAAGCCAACGAAGATGTGGCAACCCTCCCAAGCGAGCGCTTGCGTGGAGTGCTTTGGTGCACCCCCTTCCAAGACAGGGACCTCAGGATCGTCGCGTTCGCCATCGAACGGTCCTTCCAAGGCGCCGGATATGGAAGCGAAGGCTGGCGGCTTGCGATGGACGCGGGACGAGCACGCGGATTGACCTCCACGCGTCTTGAGGTCCGATCCGAGAACCATGCTGCGATTCGATTCTACGAACGTCGAGGCCTTCGGGTCGCTCAGGAACTTCAAGGATACTACCGTGACGGCCTCGGCCTCTTGATGACGGGCCCTCTCCTCGATGACGTGGGCGAAGCCTGATGGCCGTCCACCGTCTCGTTGCTCCATGCACCAGCAACTCGTTGACGGTGTGCTCGCCGAGCGGTCGGACATCCTCGGCGTCGCTCTTGTTGGCGACGACGGCCTCTGCCTTGCATCGGGCGGCCCTAAGGCTGAAGCGGCACGTTGCGCAGGCGCCGCAGCCGATCCTGACGTGCTGAAAGAAGGGTTGATGCTCATCGAAGCCCGGGACGGTACGGTGGTGCTGCACCGTTGGTCAGAGGACGTGCTGGCCGTTCTCCTTCTCGAGGGAACGCCTCACCTTGGAGCGGTCATCGCGGCCAGCCGTCATCGGCTGGACCTCTTGCGGCGCTGAAGGGTTAAATGGGACCGGCAGGTGGCTCGCACGTCGCTTCACGGCGACGGTGACGCACAATGACCGACTTGAAGGCCCTGCTCGAAGAGCGACGGAACATGGTGGACGCGAAAGCCACGGCCTACCGCGAGTCCCGTGACGCCCACAACGAGAAGGCACGTGAAGCTCGATCTTCGCGTGACCAATTGACGGGTGAAGTTCGTGAACTCATCGAAGAAGTCAAGAAACAACAGGTGGTCCGTGACCAATTGAACGAAATTGTTCGGGCAAAGAAAGACGTGCGCCGCGAGGCCACAGAAAAAGTGCGTGCCGCTCGGTCGACCATCGAGGTGACCAAGGGGCCGGTGGAGCCGACCTTCGATCAGCGTGGTCGCCGAGAGCGACCTGTGACCCTTCACAGCCTTCGCCGTGACCTTGACCGCCTCGAACGTGAGTTTGAGCAGGGTAAGCACACCGGGAACAACGAAAAGAAGGTCATGGAGCGAATGAAAGCCATCCAGAAACAAATCAAGGACATGAAGGCCACGGAATTGGGTGGCGATGGTGCAGCAGGAGGTGCAGACTTGAAGGCCGCTCAGGAGGCTCAGGAGGCTGCTCATCAGGAGGTCGAAGCCGCAGCGCAGGCTGCCCAAGACGCCCACGACTTGATGTTGAAGTGGAACGCTCAAGTGGACGAGACCCGGGCGAAGCAAGAGCGTGCTCACCGAGAATTGCGAAGCATCAAGCGTGAAGCCGACACGGCTCACCAGCAATTCGCTGTCGCCATTCGCTGCCTGCACTCCATCCAGGACATGCTCCGTGCCATGCGCAACGCCGAGGAGGGTGAAGGACACCGCCCAACGCCGCGCATGGAAGTGTCGGACTTGATGGGCAAACTCATGTCTGGCGAGACCCTCTCAACGGAGGAATTGATGCAACTCCAGCGGTATGACTGAAGACCAGTCTGCACGACGACCGACGGGGCCTGTCCATGATCACGCGAGACGACATCGCCGGAATCGTTGACGAGTACGACCGAATGAAGCTTAGGATTGGGATGACTGCATCCCATTCAGCCCTCGACATCTGCGACGGCGCCATCGAAGAGGGATTTCCAACGGTGGCCTACTGCAAAGAGGGTCGAGAGAAAACCTACGCGCAGTACTTCAAGGCACACCGAAGCCAAACAGGCCGGGTCAAGCGGGGCATGGTGGACAAAGCCATCGTGATGCCGACCTTTGACGGTGTGCTGAATCCTGAGATGCAGCAGGCGATGCGGGACCGGAACGTCGTGTACATCCCGAACCGTTCGTTTACCTCCTATTGCGACATCAACGCCATCGAAAACGACTTCCACGTGCCGATGTTTGGTTCCCGCAACATGCTGCGCATGGAAGAGCGGACCGAGGACCAGGATTACTACTGGATCCTCGACAAGGCAGGCCTCCCGTATCCAGAGAAAATCGATGACCCTCAAGACATTGATTGCCTTGTCATCGTCAAGCTGCACCACGCTCAAAAGAAACTTGAACGTGGTTTCTTCACCTGCGCCTCCTACGAAGAATACCTCGAAAAATCCCAAACCTTGCTGAAGGAGGGTGTCATTGACCAAGCCAGCCTTGACGGTGCTCGAATCGAACGCTACGTGATTGGACCTGTGTTCAATTTGAACTTCTTCCACAGCCCGCTTGCCGAACGAGACGAGGCTCTGGAACTCTTGGGGGTCGATTGGCGCTTCGAATCCTCCCTTGACGGGCACGTCCGCCTCCCAGCGCCCCAGCAAATGACCATGCCCGCGCATCAACAGATTCCAGAAATGACGGTCGTGGGGCACAACACGGCCACCATCCGTGAATCCCTGCTTGAGACGGCCTTCGAACTTGGTGAGAAATTCATCGAGGCATCAAAGGAACACTACGACCCCGGCGTCATTGGGCCGTTTTGCCTCCAGACCTGCATTGACAAGGACATGAACTACGCCATCTACGACGTGGCACCACGCCTTGGTGGAGGAACGAACGTTCACGTCAACGTGGGACACCCGTACGGCAATGCGCTGTGGCGCAAGCCGATGAGCAGCGGTCGGCGCATCGCCATGGAACTTCGGCGTGCAGCGGAACAAGACCGCCTGCTTGAGGTCCTGACCTGAACCTCAGTAACGGTAGGCGTCGTTCTTGAACGGGCCAGCGGCGTCAACACCGATGTATTCGGCTTGGTCCGAACTGAGCGTGGTCAATTTGGCACCGATGCGCTCCAGGTGAAGCAAGGCCACCTCTTCATCGAGGTGTTTTGGAAGCAACATGACCGAGGGTCCGTACGTTGACCGGTTGGCCC
>JAURMD010000130.1 GCA_030830875.1 Thermoplasmatota archaeon
CGGTGGTGGACATGCACACCATCAAACCCCTCGACGGGGACCATGTGAATGAGGTCGTCGAACGGTGTGGCTGCCTCGTCACCGCCGAGGACCATTCCGTGATCGGTGGACTTGTAGGGGCAGTGGCCGAGCACCTCGCAGCCCATCGCCCCGCACCGTTGGAACGCGTTGGCGTTCCCGACCGATTCGGTGAATCCGCGGAATCCGATGAGATGCTCGAAATCATGGGCCTGACCGCTGCTGACGTGGCGAAGGCCGCGAAGCGTGCGATGGCTCGACGATGACACCACCATAGGTTCAAGGGTCGCCCTCAAGGCGGAGTATCATGGAGTTCTTCCTCGACACCGCCGACGTTGACGAGATTCGGGAAATCGCCGCGTGGGGCATCCTCGACGGCGTGACCACCAACCCGTCCCTCATCAAGAAAAGTGGACGCGATTTTCGTGAAGTGGTCGCTGAAATCGCCTCCATTTGCGATGGACCCATCTCCGCTGAAGTCACCGCGATGGACACGGCAGGCATGCTTGAGCAGGCGCGCGCGCTCAAGCAGGACCTTCCTGAGAACGTGATCATCAAAATTCCCTGTACCCCTGAGGGACTCGCCGCAACGAAAGCCCTCACAGCGGAAGGCGTGATGACGAACGTGACCTTGGTCTTCTCCGCCGCGCAGGCGCTGTTGGCTGCGAAGGCAGGAGCGACCTATGTTTCACCCTTCGTTGGCCGCATCGATGACACCGGCCACGACGGCATGGAACTGATCGCCGACATCATGACGACCTGGGCTCAGTACCCTTGGATTGAGACCAAGGTGCTGGCTGCGTCCATCCGCCACCCCACGCATGTGCTGCAATGCATGCAACTCGGAGCCCACACGGCGACGATGCCCACCAAGGTGTTCCGGCAGCTCATGTCCCACCCGCTGACCGACCGCGGGCTCGAGGGATTCATGCGCGACTGGGCAGAGGTCGAAGCGCAGGGCAAGGCCTGAGACCCGTCAAGGGAGCCTTCATCAAGGAGGCGCTCGACCGACGCTCAGGAGGCTGATGTCGTGGACAATGAACGCCTCCGTCGCTTGCTCGACGGCGACATCGACGCTGGGCAACTCGCCAACGACGGGGTCTTGGCCAGCATCGCCGACCGCGTGTACGGCATCAAGGTGGACCCTGCCATCCGGCCGACCAAGCCACGGGATGCCTTGGCCATCGCTGAAGCCAACAGCACCACGCCTGAACCCGCTGCGTCGCTCCTTGTCGAGGTGATCCCAGGAGGGCCCTCCGTGGCCCCGGCCTCACCCATGCTTACCGGGCCCATGCCCGGCGACCTTGCTCCGCTTCCACCCGTGGTGAAACCGGTGGAGGTTGCGTCCAGAGGCAACGGTGGTCTGCTGCTTGGTCTTCTCGGGCTTGCCCTGGTGCTGGTCAACATGTACTGGGGCCTTGGAAACCTCATCAATGCGTGCAGCGGCCATGTGTCGTGTACCTCCTCCATGAAACTCAACTGGCTTGAGGTCTACCGAACCAGCGAGCACATCGCTTGGGGCCCGACGGGCGCCTGGGGCATTCCCGACATCGTCGCGGCCGGCGCAAGTGGCCTGCTTCTGCTCCTTGGCCTTCGACGACGCTGAGGCCGTCATCTTGATGAGAAGCCTCACCGGCCTCGTGGCATGGGCCAGGACGTCGCCAAGGCGAACCGAGGCATTCCTTCCAAGGCTGAGGCCTTCACGGAATGGTACCCCTTCATCGTCGAAGCGGCCGACCTCGTTGACAAGCGCTACCCCATCAAAGGGATGGACGTATGGCGGCCGTACGGCTGGAAAACGATGAGGCTCATCGACGACCTCACCCATGCTGAAATGGAGCGGACGAACCACGAGGAGGTCAACTTCCCTCTTCTGATTCCAGAAGACCTTCTGGAACGCGAGAACGCCTTGGTGGCCCGCCTCAAGCGCGCACGTGAAGAAGGCGTCGACCCGGACGAGTTGCGCGATGAAGAGGAAGAAGCCGGCTTCAAGAAGGAAGTCTACTGGGTGCGTCACGCGGGTGAGAACGAACTCGACGTCCCCATGTTCCTTCGACCCACGTCGGAGACCGCCATGTACACCATGTTTCCGTTGTGGATCCGCTCCCATGCGGACCTTCCGCTGAAGGTCTACCAAATGGTCAACACCTTCCGGTACGAAACCAAGCAAACCCGCTCCTTCATCCGCGTGCGTGAAATCCACTTTTTTGAAGCCCACACAGCCCACGTGGACGAGGACGATGCAACCCGACAGATCGAGCAGGACCTTGAGATTGTGGACCGGCTCATGCACCACCTCTGCCTGCCCGTGCTGAAGGCGAAGCGCCCCCTGTGGGACACCTTCCCAGGTGCATGGTACACCATCGGCATCGACGCCATCATGCCGAACGGGCGCACCTTGCAGGTGGCCTCATGCCACCACTACCGCGACCAGTGGGCCAAGGCCTTCGATATCACCTACGAGACAAAGGAGGCGGACCATACCCACGTGCACCAAACGACCTACGGCATGTCTGAACGCCTCCTCGGCGCCGTGGTCGGGATGCACGGCGACGACGCCGGCCTCATCATGCCGCCCGCCATCGCCCCACACCAGGTGGTCATCTGCCCGCTGGTTCGGAAGAACTCCACCGTGGACACCGTGGCCGTGGCGCACGATGTTGCCAATCGCTTGCGCACGGCAGGTTTCCGGGTCAAGGTCGATGACCGTGACCTGCACCCCGGTCAGAAGTACTACGACTGGGAGATCAAGGGTGTCCCCTTGCGGCTTGAAATCGGCCCGAGGGACGTTGAGCAGGGCAGCGTCTTTGCCGCCCGCCGCACCGGAGGCAAGTCCCCGATTCCCATGGCCGGCCTCGAGGAAGGCGTCCGCGCCACGCTCGACGACATCGCTGAGGAACTCC
>JAURMD010000131.1 GCA_030830875.1 Thermoplasmatota archaeon
GCTCTACCCGTCGGCTGGTGGTGCGCATCGGCGGTCTTGACGGCGGAGCGTTCAGGTCACCACCACAGGGCCCGCGTCCTTGACCTGCTCGCCATGGCGCCGTTGGTCGTGTCCTCTGCGATGGTCGGGTTGGGTAGCCTGCTTGGCCTGCTGCGCTTCGCACCGGACCTCATCGCCTCGCCTGTGCTGTTGCCCATGGCCCACGCGACCCTCGTGCTTCCGGTGGTGGTGCGCGTGCTGCTCCCAGCGATGCGCGCCCTGCCTGACGACCTCGAGGAACAGGCCGCCACGCTCGGTCTTGGGCCGTGGCGGCGTTGGTCCCTCGTGCGTTGGCCCATGCTCCGTCCCGCAGCCGTCGTAGCAGCAGGCCTCGCTTTGGCCTTCTCCCTCGGTGAATTTGGTGCGTCATGGATCCTCGTTCGCTCGACCGGCTCGACCACCTTGGCCGTCCTCGTCGATGCGTGGCTGGCCCGGCCCGGCTTCGATGCCACCACACGACCGGCGGCCATGGCGGTCGCATCCGTGCTCGGAGTGCTCGCAGCAGCCGTGATGCTGACGGTCGAACGATGGCGGGACGACCGCATGGGGGGAGGGTTATGACCCAAGGCCTTGCACTGCACGGCCTCACGGTGGCCTTCGGCGACCGCACGGTGCTCGACGGCCTTGACCTCGTGGTGGGAAGGGGCGAACGCGTGGCGGTGCTGGGACCAAGTGGATGCGGCAAATCCACCCTCCTTCGCACCATCGCAGGCCTCCAGGCACCAGTTGATGGCCTCGTGATGCTCGACGGCGACGACGTCACGCATCGACCCGCAGAGCACCGTGGCATCGGGCTGCTCTTCCAGCGCCCCGTGCTGTACCCGCACCGCGACGTGGCCGGGAACCTCGCCCTCGGCCTTCCGCGCGGGATCAAACGCGACGAGCGCCGAACGCGGATCGCCTCTGCCTTGGTGGAGGTCGGGCTCGAAGGTTTTGAAGCGCGGGCGGTGACCACCCTTTCCGGTGGCGAAGGGCAGCGCGTCGCCCTCGCCCGCGCCCTGCTGGCCGAACCACGCGCGCTGCTGCTCGACGAGCCCTTCTCGGCGCTGGACGGAACCTTGCGGCGCCGCTTGGTGGAGAACGTAGCCGCCGTGCTGCAGCAGCGAGGCTTGCCCGCGGTGCACGTCACCCACGACCCTGACGAAGCCGAGGCCTTTGCCGACCGTGTGTTTCACATGGAGGGAGGGCGTCTCACGCAACGGTTGTGACCCCATGGAGGCCCGCTCAAACCTTCGGAGCGTGCTCGGCTTGGCCGGGCTCTTCGTGGCGGGCGCCATCGGCCCCTACATGGCCGCCAACGCCTGGAATGCTGCGAGGGCCACACAGGACCACAGCGTTCGCATGGGCATCGACGAGGCCATGCCCTTCGTGCCGTGGACGGTGCTGGTCTACGCCCTCTTTTTCCCGCTCTTCCTGTTGCCCCCGGCCCTGACCCTTCGACGGGCTGGCCGCCTTCCCGACCTGCGCGTGCTGGTGCACACGCTGGTCGGTTTCACGCTGCTGCACTGCGTTGTGTTCGTGCTGTTCCCCTCGACGGTGCCGCGCACGCCGACCCCCAACGGTGTCGCTTTCGGGGCTTGGCTCGACCTGCTGCGCGGCACGGACCATCCGTGGAACGCGTGGCCGAGCCTGCACGTGGGGGACACCCTCCTGATGGTCTACGTGCTCGACCGATGGTGGACCGCCGATGCCGGACGGCGCTGGAGCGTTACGGTTGGTGTTTACGGCCTGTGGGTAGCCATCTCCATTTCGACGATGACGACGGAACAACACTACCTCTGGGACGTACTGACGGGCGCCGTGGCCGGAGGGTTGGGCATCCTCTGGATGCGCCGCCGTCTTGCCCCCTGAGCACGGTTTGAACCGTGGCATTCACCGTCAATGTCCACGTTCACATCGTGCGTCCATGGGTTCCCATCAGAACGGTCTCAGCCAAAGACTGAGGCCACGGCCGTCTGGTTCGTCAGGAAGAGGGTGAGCCCGACGCCGGCCATGATCATCATCCACGACCCGACCAGTTTGATGGTGCCCGTGGCCCGGCGGAGGACGTTCACCATCACCTGGCGCCCAAGCCCGACCATCATCACCACGACGATCATCAGCACGAGCAGGCCGAGCATGAGGCCGCCGAGGCCGGTAAGGACCGCGGTGCGTCCGAGCGTTGCGAGGAAGACCACGAAGGGCAGGACCGCCGCGGCGGTGCAGTCGATGCTGGCCGCGGCGTAGCCGAAGCCGTAGAGGTACATGTTGCGGCGCGGCGTGAAGGTCTCGTCGGCTTCGGTGGTGGACCACTTGTCCACCCACTTCTGAACGAATCCCATCAGGTGGCTCGTGACGCCCACGAGCATCATGCTCCCAAGGACGATGAGCAGGATGGCCACCCCGATGGCGATGTAGTGGATGATCCCGGAGCGCGCGAACGCCTCGCCCATGACCGCAGCGAGGAGCCCAATGAAAGCGAAGAAGGTCAGCATGCCAAGCCCGGCAAGCAGGCCGATGAGCGACGAGCGCGGCATGCGCGTCTTCAGTTTCCCGGCCTCGATCAGTTCGTCTTCGCGGGCGCCGAGCGAGAGGTAGTAGGAAATGAAGCCGGGAAGCACGGGGAAGGCGCACGGCGAGAAATAGACGAGGATGGAGAGCAGCGCGCCCAAGGCGAACACCGCCGTAAGCGAGGTCTTCGGCGGAGCCCAGGCGATGCGGTCCGCCTCGGAGGCGACGCCGCTGCCGTCGAGCAGCGCCTCCACCGCGCCGTCGAAGCCGGCCCATTTGTCGGTCGGCGTGCCGGTGTTTTGGCGATGCACGATGTAGCCTTGCTCGTCGATGATGACCACGACAGGGATCTGGCCGGTGCCGGAGGCGGTGAACAAGCGGACAGGGTCGGCCGTTCCGTTGTCAAGGATGGCCGCGGTCTCGGACCCAATGCCCGTCGGGTAGAGCGGCACGGTGTACGAGCCGCCGCTCGTGTTGAGGTAGTCGAGGTCCTCGTAGTACCACGCCCCATAGGCGATGATGCGCAGGGTCTGGCCGTTGGCCTCCGCCATCGCGTGCCATCCCTCCATTTCTTGCTCGAGGTGGGCCTGCACCGCATGGCAGTTCGAGCAATCGTGCGCCATGAAGTCGAGGATGATGACGTCGCCTCGGAAGTCGGCGAGGGAGAACCAGCCGGTCTCGTTCACGATGCCCGCTTCGATGCCGGTGCGGTTGAGCGACTGAAAGACCACGTCGGGCAGCGGTTCCGCCTCGCCTTCGGCCTGCAGCAGACCGTCCATGCTGCCAAACAACGAAAGCGAGGCGTACGCAATCGACGCGAAGAGCACCACGGCGATGCCCAACGCCTTCCACGTCTCGCTGCGCTTGAAGGTGCCCCAGTCCGCGGTGTCGAGGAGCCCCATGCGTTCCACCTTGGTCCGGCGCTTCATCAAAGATTCCGAGCCTCAGTTGGCCCAGTTGCCTTGGAAGTCCTCGGCGTTGTCGACGTAGATGAAGAGGTTCATGCTGGCCCATACGAGGCTGTTGAAGCCGCTTTCCATGCCATCGCGACCGCCTGCTTTTGCGGTCATGAACTCCAGCGTGTCGGAGGGGGAGTGCCATTCCTGCCAGAAGGAGATGTCACCGCCGGGGCTGAAGAAATTGAAGGTGGGATAGCCCGCGGAAAAGAAGGCGCAGTGGTCGGAAGCGCAGGATTCGGCGACCTGCCAAGTGATGGGGTTGGCCTCGGTGGGCTCGTAGGCGAGGTGCTCCTCGATGGTGGTGCCGACCCAATCGTGCATCCGGGACATGTTGTCCTCGCTCGCGCCGGCGATGCTGATGGTCCAGTCGTACTTGGAGGCAGAGAAGATCTCCCCACCGGGCCCGATGAGCGGAGCGGTCGGCGGCAGGATGGGGTAGTTGAGGGAGACCATATCGAAGTTCATGTAGGCCTTGACGGAGACGTTCTCCGGAAGGTGCTCGACGTACGCCAGTGAACCGAGCAAGCCTTCCTCCTCGCAGGCCCAGAGGGCCGCGACGACCGTGTGGTCGAACTCCATCGTGGCGAGGGCCTGCGCCATTTCGAGGGACACGGTCGACCCCGAGGTGTCGTCGTTGGCACCCTCGTTCGTGCCGCCGCCGGGCGGGGTGAACACATAGGCGATGTCGAAGTGGCCGCCCACGACGATGTACTCGTCCGGGTTCACGCGCCCCCAGTTGTAGCCGACCACGTTCAGTTGGTCCGGGTCGTCCTCGTATCGGGTGACCTCGACGAAATCGAAGCCGTAACTCCGCATCTCCTCCGCCATGGCTTCGGCCGCGTCTTCGTAGTTGGAGCCGCCTTCGTGCAGCGAGGCGCTCGCGCACCAGCGGTTGTTGTGCTGGCTGGTGAGCATGTCGATGGTGTCGTAGGCACGGGCGCCGTCCACGAGCATGAGGTCGTCCGCGTCCACGAAGGAGAGGTCGACCTCCACCGAGGCGCCGTCGGCCGCCGTCACGACGAGGCTGCTGCCGTCCGCCTCGCTGTCCACCACGAGGAAGGAGAAAGCGGTCGTCCCGGCGGGGTACGTGAGGTTGCCCACGCGGTGCACGCCGTCGCCGTCCTGCAGATACAGCGAGGCCGAGGGCGCGACGGCGAAGGCCGTGCTGCTCTCCACCTCGATGGTCGCGTGCAGGCCGCGCTCGACCTCGAGGGCGAGCGGGGCTTCGTCCGAGGCCGCCACGCCGCCAACGACCAGGCCGCTCTGGGTCTCGACGCCGTCGTCGTCCGCGCCAAGGCAGCCCGAGAGGGGGAGGCAGAGGAGCAGGAGCACCAGCGTCAGCGCACGGAGGTCCATGGAGCGACGA
>JAURMD010000132.1 GCA_030830875.1 Thermoplasmatota archaeon
GGAGAACAGGCCCGCACCGAGGTCGGAACCGCCTCTGATAGCGGTTCTTCCAGTTCCAATCGGCGTGCAGTGGGTCAGAACTTTCGATCCATCTGGGACGCTTCGTCTTCGGTCTCCGAAGCCGTCAGTTCGTCGAGGTCAGGGGCGGAAGGCAAGTCGTTGACGTCCTCCTCCACAGGCTCGCCATCGTCCTCATCCTCCATCTCATCCGCCTCCTCAAGGACGGGCTCTTCCTCCGCGTCCTCCTCAGGCTCCGCTTCTTCGTCAAGGTGGAAGTCACCGGTCGCGAGGGCTTCGGTGGCCGCCGCCAACTCCGCTTCAAGCTCTGCACGCTTTGCAGCCCTGACCTCGGGCGGGTCCACGCTAAACTCACAGACCTTCAGGATGGGGTCGCCTGCGCTGAGTTCACCTGAGTATTCGCGGGGGTCGCCACCAGCGTTGACAATGATGGAGAACTTTGTCGGGTCCTTTGAACGGCGCTTGGCGTGCTTCTTGTAATGGTGGACGTACACCTGGTAGACACCACCGGGAGCCACGCCGTCGGGCCACACGCAGTTTTCAACGGGGCGGCGGGAATCGGGTTTGACGTTCGCATCGACGTCGAGCACGCCTCCGCATGCAGAGGCCTTGTTTCCACCATGGATCCGCTCACCCGACGGGCACACGACGTGCAGGTCGAGGTCGTTGAAGTTGTTCCACATCAGCGAAATCTGCACGTCGGATGAGGACGCACCCTCACGGTCAAGCCGGGCCCTGAGTTCTGCAGCAGAGCGCTCGGCAGCGGCCCTCGCCTCCATCTCGGCTTGTTCGCGTGCCGCCTCAACCTCGGCTCGCCGCTGCTCTTCGATGGCCAAGAGTTCCGCTTGTCGAGCGGCTTCACGCTCTTCTGCAAGACGGGCCTCCTCCGCTTCCCGTGCAGCGATGCGGGCGGCTTCTTCGTCTGCTTCTCGGCGCAAGCGCTGTTCTTCCAACCGACGGGCTTCGGCCTCTTCCATTCGGCGGCGGGCCTCGTCCTCCTTCCGGCGGGCCTCGTCCTCACGGCGAAGGAGATCCGCGTGACGTGCCCTGTTACGAAGCTCGTCCGCTTCAACACGGCGCCGTTGACCCTGAATGATGGCCAACTGACGATCGAACTCCGCCCGCGGGGTCGAGAAATCAGCGCCCGCTGACCGGGTACCAAGGCCGTCTGCAACAAGGCCCTGACGAAGGTCAATGCGGCTGTCCCGTCGGAGCATGAGCCGCAAGACACCGAAGGCAAAGGCGGACCCGAGCACACCCGAGAGCGCCATGCCAAGGACGGCCATGAACCCTCCACGCCTTGCTCGGTCATGACCGTATCGGTGCAAGGCGGTGGCGAAGCCTTCACGTCACCGACCCACCAGCCTCCACCATGGACCTGCGTGCGCAGCGACTCCACGCCCTGATGCCCGGCGGTCGAGGCGTCTGGGTCCCCATCGATCATGGCGCCTCCGACTGGCCGGTCCCTGGACTCCACAATCCGCTTGACTTGGTCCGCGCTTTGCGTGATGGAGGAGCGGACGCCATCGTTGCCCAAAAGGGATTGATCAGCCACGTGCTTCGGCACGATGAGGGGATTGGTCTCGGGCTTGTCGCCCACCTCTCGGTGTCAACGCGGCATGGAGGTCCTGAGGCCGGTGAAAAGGTCAGCGTTGGGGATGTGGAGGAAGCCATCGCTCGAGGAGCCCATGCGGTGAGTGCCCAAGTGAACATCGGCACACCAGGAGAGGGTCGCATGATTGAACGCATGGGCGTGGTGACCCGAGATGCGTTCCACCAAGGGGTACCAACGCTCGGCATGGTCTACGCCAGAGGCGAACACCTGAACGCGATGCCTGGAGACATGAGTGGCGGTCAAGCGCACGGCGTTCGACTTGCCTTTGAACTCGGATGTGACGTCGCCAAAGCCGCATGGACCGGGGAAGAGGTGTCGTTTCGTACCGTCGTGGACGCGGCGCCAATCCCAGTTCTCGTGGCCGGCGGCCCTCGCACCGGAGACGATGAGGCCTTGCTTCACATGGTGCACCTCGCGATGAACTGCGGTGCTGCTGGCGTCTGCATGGGAAGGCAGATTTTCGCACACCCTCATCCTGACCGGATGGTTCGGGCCATCGCGTCCGTTGTGCATCGAGCCTCGAGCGTGGACGAGGCCATGCGCCATCTTGGGGGTTGAGCATGGAAGTCTGGTGCACCACGGAGGGGGCGGACCCTTCCCTCAACGTCGATCGTTGGCTCAGGCTGACCGAGGATTCGGCTCCCGCTCCACCACATGACCAAGCCCCGATGGAACCGTGGCGCGAGCGCCCAGAGGTCGTGCATGTTCACGTTCGGTCAGAAGAAGACCAACACCTGGCTTTGACCCATGTTGGCCTCGCCCCGTGGGTCCTCCTCTCCTTTGAGGACTGGTCCATGATTCCCGTTGAGAACCTCGTCGCTGCTGCCCAAGGCAGTCCAACCAGGATTGCTGCGCTGCTTCGATCACCTTCCGAGGTGGCAGGGGCCGCCTTTGCATTGCAAACCGGAGTCGATGCTGTTGCTGTACCGCCCGAGGCTTCGATGATTGAAGCAGCCTTGGCCATGAAGGCCGCCCGAGGCATGGCCATGCCCTCTCCCTCGCCTGCACCATCGACTCCGAGCATGCCGATGGGCAACGCCACCTTGCTCGAAGTCCTCAGCGTCGCGGCCGGAGAACGTGCGTGCGTGGACCTGGCTGGGCTTCTTGAGGACGGTGAAGGCATGTTGGTTGGGAGTTCGGCGTGCCCGATGCTCCTTGTGCACGGCGAAACCGTTCCGTCGTCCTTCGTTCCAACGCGGCCCTTCCGAGTGAACGCAGGAGCCGTGCACCAGTACGTGTTGATGCCCGACGGCAGCACCCGGTACCTCAGCGAACTTCGACCGGGCGATGTCGTGCTGGTCGCAGACCGGCACGGCACAACGCGACACCTCGTTGTTGGGCGTGTCAAAATTGAACGACGGCCGTTGTTGCTCCTTCGATACAAAGATGGCAAGGGTCAAGAGGGCCATGCGCTCTTACAGAATGCAGAGACCGTCCGCGCGGTGGGGCCCAACGGAACAGCGCACTCCATCACCACCTTACAAATCAACGACCAACTCACCGTCTGGTCGGGTGGAGGAGCGCGACACCTCGGGCATCACATCGCGTCGGAGGTGAAGGAGTGAACACTGCATGCCGATGCTCGGAGAAGGCCGCGCGAACGGGGGTTGTAGCCTGCTTCACGCCGCTGGACTCGGGTACGGCGTCAGCCTCGGTCTCGACCTTCCAGTCCTTGTTCGTCTCTACGACCGTCCCCTGAAGAAGGAACCCGAAGACCCCCATGGCCTGCTTACGGCCGTCCTTGAGGCATGGTCTGAAGCGTCTCATCCACGTCCAGCGGAGGCCCATTGGAGCGTTCGAAGTTCAATTCCTCCGGGCCAGGGCCTGAAGTCATCGGCAGCCGTAGCCGTTGCCGCCTTGCGTGCCTTGAGTGAAGGCATGGATGTTCACCTCAACGACGAGGACATCGTCGAGCTTGCAGGTCGTGCACAATTGAAATCGGGAACCTCAATGACGGGAGCATACGACGATGCATGGGCAGCCGCAGCAGCTGGGTGGAAACTCGTCGATGCTGGAGCGGAGGACGCTGCTCACCGTGTCGTGCTGGAAGGCCCAGGGCCAGTTCCAGAGGACTGGACCGTCCTGATCATCACCGGCGAAGCACGATTGCAACATCCTCACCCAGACCTGTTCCGTGCGCAGGCCCCGCTCTTTCAGCAAGCGTTGAACGCGGTTCAGGAAGGGCAACTCTTTGTCGCCTTGACGATGAACGGCAGGGCCATGGTCGGTGTGACCGACGATGCAGAAGGCAGGAGGCTCGCCAACGACGCCTTTGTCAACGGTGCACGGGCGGCCGGCCTCACCGGTTCAGGTCCAGCCATTGTGGTCGTGGTCCCCAGCGCGGCCGAAGCGTTGGTTCGCCGTCTTGAAGCGTGGTACGCCGCTCGGGCATCCAACCGAACCGTCCTGAAGACGACCTTCGTGCAGGCGCACCACTCGGGCGAAGGCAACGGTTGAAGACAGCGACCAGCAAGGGTACCTTGAACCACCATGCGGATGCGTCTGGGTGAGGTGGTCATGACCACCCTGTTTGGGACCAGCCACGGTCCAAGCGTTGGGGCGATGATTGAGGGACTTCCTGCTGGATTGAAACTCGATGAGCGTGAGATTACTTCCGCGTTGGCCCTTCGAAAAACAGGAGGGAGCCTCTCAAGCTCGCGCAAGGAAGACGACGAGGTTCTCCTTCGTTCTGGCGTGCACAACGGCTGCACCACTGGCCAACCCTTGGTGCTTGAAATCATGAATCATGATGCTCGCAGCAGCGACTACAGTTTCCTTCCAGATCGACCGCGCCCTGCGCATCAAGACCTTCCGATGACGGAACGCAGCAACGGACATGCCGACCTGCGTGGTGGCGGTTCTTCATCGGCACGCCTGACGGCGCCGCTCGTTGCAGCGGCCGCGATCATGAGGCCGTTGCTCGACGGGATGGGCGTTCGAATCACCGCGCATGTTGGCGCGATCGGGGACGTCGAAGCACCGCTGCCCGTGCACGGTGCATCCTTCGCGGACCTTGACCTCCGCTGCCAAGATGCGGAGGCGGCTTCGGCGATGCGTGCCCTCGTCGAAGCAACACGTTCCGAACGCGACAGCATCGGTTCTCGTGTGGACCTCATCGTATCAGGGCTGCCCATGGGAATGGGCGAACCGTGGTTTGACGGCGTCGAACCCGCTCTGGCGCGCGCCATGATGGCGGTGCCGGGGGCGCGCGCGCTCGAAGTCGGCCAGGGTGTGCGAGCCTTGCGCATGCGCGGCTCTGAGCACCATGGCGCTTGGCGCCATGGTGTGGGTGGTCCAGAGTTGCATTCAGAGGTGGGCGAAGGGGCCTTGGGCGGACTGACCTCTGGAGCAGACCTCGTCCTCCGGTTGACGCTCAAGCCACCCTCGAGCATTCCACGTCCTCAACCGACCATCGATCTTCGAACGTCGGAAGAGGTGGAAGTGACCGTGAAAGGTCGGCACGACCCGGTGCTTGCGCCGCGTGGCGTGGCCGTGGTCGAGGCGATGGCGGTGCTCGTGTTGACCGACCTCGCCGTGCGCGGAGGACACCTGCATGGATGAACATTGGACGGTGCACAAGTTCGGAGGTTCAGTTCTCCGAGGTGCACCTGACCTCGACCGGCTTGCTGACCGCGTGTCCGAGTCTGCCGGTCGAAACGCACTCGTCGTCTCCGCGCTTTGGGGGACAACCGATAGGCTCCTTCGAGCGGTTGACGACCCTGCGTATGCCGATCGCCTTGTCGCCGACCTCAGGGCCCACCACCTCATGTTTGCTCCACGACTCGCCACCGGAAGGGACAGTGAGCGATTTGAGCGTGTTTTGTCCTCGATGGGCCACGCCCTCGAAGCGCGACGTGCAAACCCGACCGACCAACGTGCTCGCACCCAATTGCTGGCCACAGGCGAGCGCCTCTCCGCGCTTGTCGTCGCCCACCACTTGCGGCGCTGCGGATTCGACGCACACGCTGTGGGTGCCGAGGACATCGGACTTGTGCTCAAGGGCCGTGGGGAGGCGGAAGCTGTGGATTTGCCAGCAAGTGAATCCTCCTTCGACCGAAACGCATTGCACGGCACGCCCGTCATCACAGGGTGGCTTGGTTCGGGTGAGGACGGCGCCCTTGCGCTGCTTGGACGTGGCGGTTCGGACCATACCGCCACCGCCATCGCACACCTCCTTCGGGCTCACCGCGTCATCCTGTGGAAGGACGTCGAAGGAATCCACCTGATCAATCCCAGGTGGGGACTCACCACGGCGCCCATTCGCTACATGACCTACGAACACGCTCAGATGGCTGCTGCCATCGATGCGACTGTACTGCATCCCGCGACCGTGGGTCCATGCATCACGGAAGGCATTCCTATCGAGGTCCGGCGGCTCCACGAAGACACCAGAGGTCCTGCTGGAACCATCATCGGTCCCGGAGTGCATGCAGACCAAGGGCCGATGGCCGCGTCGTGCACCCTTGACGTGATGACCATGCAGGTGACCCACCCACCGTCCATCACCCCGGGCGCCTCCACAGCGAACGTGTTGAGCCGGTTGGCGTCGAAAGGCATCGGTGTTCACGCATCGACCCAGTGGCCCGACGGTGCCCGGCTGATCATTGATGCCCCAAGGCTGGAGGAAGCCGCCGAGGTGATCCGCGCTGCAGGCTCCTCGATTGTTGATGTGGGCGAAGCCTCTGCACTGATTACCGTCCTTGGCTCATGGGCCGCTCCGGAAGAAGCGGCTGCTCTGCTTGGAAGTGCAACCGGGTCAGAGCCGGTCGACGCCGAAGCGCTGCGACTTCGATTCCTCGTGCCGCGGGCCAACGTCCGCGATGCGCTGGGGAGGCTGATCGCATCGGCATCGTGGACGGTCGATGTGACCTGAACGGTCACTCGCTTCGTGCTTCGCGCCACTTCTGAACGGCGCCGGGGAGGTTCAGCATGAACAAGGCGCCCGTGACGATGAACACAAAGAGGGTGCCAAGAGCAACCCCGTACACCGAGGTCAATTCCACCGACTCCTCCATGCGCAGGGCTGTTTCAGAATTGAGCAGACCAACGATAAAGGGGAGGATTTTGTTGGCCGAGAGCACCAAGGTTGCGAGCACGACCGAGACCACGGGGTTGATGACCAGCGCTCGGTGGTACTTTCCAACGATTTTCCCGGGGTTCATCACGTAAACTTCGTTCGTCCGGATGCTCGTGTCCAGCATGCTGTAGCGCAGCACGCCGTTTCCAAGTTCGATGAACATGATGAGGAAGACCGCGTAGACCACCACGAGGCTGCTCAGCAAGAAAGGACGGTCTGCGAGGCCGAAGGGATCGAAGGCCAGCGCGACCTTGGAGGACGCAAACCGCAAAATGGCGAGGATAAAGAGGAGGTTGGAGACCAAAAGGAACCGTCCATCACGGCGGAAGGTCCCGACGAAACCGCACACCGTCGCGATGGAGATGATGACGACCTGCATCGCCGTGGCAATTCCGATGCTGCCGAAGATCATGTACCAGATGGTTCCTGCCCCTGGCGACACGATCAGCGTCAGGAACGCCAAGGCCATCAGGAGGCCGTACACCGCCAACTGGAGGTTTTGCACCATCTTGTCCGGAGGGAGGAACTTCATCTTGGGAACCAGAGGACCGCCAAGCAGGCTCTCCACGAAGGTGGGGATTTGAAGCTCAGGGATCGCGTCCTTCGGAATCTCAGTGCCGATGCCAGAACTTCCGGCGAGTGCCTTACGGCTTGGAGCGGAAGAGCGGACGGTCTTGCCATCGTAGAGGTGCGCGGTGTCGCCAGACGTCTTCTCTGCCATCCTACCACCTCAGAAACCACGTGCTCCCGCAAGCGCTGTCGAAAGGAGCATGTCGGGCTCCCAATCCATGATGTTGACTCCAAGCCCCCGAAGTTCACCGATCAACACGTCTCGCTCGGTCTTCATCACCTCGTAACCCGTTCGGTCCAGGCGCTTCGCGTCGAACTCGAATTCGAGCGACGAGGGCGAGAGCACGGTCACGTCAAAGTTACGAGCACGGAAGTCGCGCAGCGCGTTCACGATGGTGGGGTCGTCCTCGAGGTTGCTCAGCACGATGATCGGGCTTCCCTTGTTGATGTGCGGGAGGATCCGGTTCACAACAACCTGCAAGGGCGTGTTGCCCTTCGCGACGGCACCTGCCAACTTAGTGAGGATCACGTACAGCTGCTTTTTGCCCGTATCACGGTCCACGCTGACCACTTCGTCACCGTACACAATGACGCCTACGGAGTCACGACGCCCGAGGAAATACTTCGCCAGCGAGGCTGCGGCACGGGTCGAATAGACCAAGGCGTTCCTGCTGACAGGTCCGGTCTCGGCCACGGCGCGAGAGTCGACGATGAGGATGATGTCGGACACCGCATCGCGCTCGCGTTCGTTGACCATCAGCTTCCCCGACCGGGCGTAGGCCGCCCAGTTGATGGCCCGGAAAGAGTCGCCTTCGAAATACTCACGCAAGGAGTAGAACTCTGAACCAGGTCCGGGCTGGCGGATGTTCACCGCACCGGTGAAAATCTTGGGTACGCGGGACTTGACGAAGGTCTCCTTCAGGTCCTCCATCTTCGGGAAGACGAGGAAGTCGTTGTAGACGTGCAGTTCCTTCTCGCGGTGGAAAAGGCCGAAAGCGTCCTGAATCCGCACCGCGACCGGTCCGAGGCTGTAGAAGCCTCGAAGGGGGCACTCCACCGTGTATTCGATGAAGGTCTCTCGACGAGGTCCGAGTTCCATCAGGATGTAGTTCGACCCTGACTTGATGCGCATCACTTCGGGTACGCGATCACGTACCTCGAGGATCTTCGCAAGGCCTGAATGGTTCTGCATCCGTAAGGTGACGCTGAGTTCACCGTCTTCGAAGAGGCGAGCGCTCGACATTTTTCGCATCGCGGAGACGTTCCCGAGGGCTACGCCCTCCTCGCCCGTGAATTCCTCAGACCGACGCCCGGAGGAGGCGACGTCGGCATGCCCTCCAAAGAGGGCCGCCCAAGTGAGGACGACGAAAATCACGACGGCGATGGTCACCAGTTGCGAGTTCCGAAGCGTCAGGCCCAGAAGGTACATCGCGACAGCGAGGCTACCAAGCATCGCTGATTTACGACTCCACATCATGGGTTACGACCTCCTGAATCAGGTAAACCCGTTCGCGCTCAGACGGTGGGCACGGGGACTTCGCGAAGGATCGTCTGGATGACTTCGCCAGCCTCGAGCCCCTTGATTTGGTGCTCGGGCTTCAGGATGATCCTGTGGGCGATGGCCAACTCAGCGATGGTCTTCACATCGTCCGGCGTCACGAAGTCACGACCACGCAGGGCGGCCGCTGCGCGGGACGTCTTGAGGAGCGCCTGGGAACCACGGGGCGAGGAACCGACGAGCACGCGGGGGTCCTCACGGGTGCGGGACACGATTTCGACCATGTACATGCGGAGGCTGGGGTCAACATAGACGCTCTCGCAGGCCTGCTGCATTGCGATGACGCGCTGCGGGTCGGTGATGACGTCGACGTCGACAGCGTCCTTTCCACGGTCGATACGGCGGCGAAGGATCTCGTCTTCGTCAGCCCGGTCGGGGTAACCAACGGACATCTTGAACATGAAACGGTCAAGCTGCGCCTCGGGGAGCGGGTAGGTACCTTCCTGCTCGACGGGGTTCTGTGTGGCCATGACGATGAACGGCGAGGGGAGCTTGTGGGTCACCGTACCGATGGTGACCTGCTTTTCCTGCATGGCTTCAAGCAACGCAGCCTGCGTCTTGGGCGGGGCACGGTTGATCTCGTCAGCGAGCAGCAAGTTACAGAACAACGGTCCGGGCTTGAAGGTGAATTCACCCTTCTTGGCGTCGTAGATGTTCGTTCCCGTGATGTCAGCAGGGAGCAAGTCAGGCGTGAACTGCACACGCTTGAAGTCGCAACCAAGGGCATCAGCGAAGGTGTTGGTCATCAGGGTCTTCGCCAGACCGGGGTAGTCCTCGAACAGGAGGTTCCCGTTGGACAAGATGTTGATCAACACGTTGTCGATGATGTGAGGCTTCCCGATGATGACCTTCTGGACTTCAGCGGCGATGGCCTGAGAAATCGCGCCGACGGCGGCGAGGCGTTCCTTGACCTCGGGAGAGCTCTGATGCCGGGGCTGCGCAGGGGCGGCCGGAGCGGCGGGGGCGGCTGGTACGGCGGGCGCGGGCGGCGCCGGCGCGGGAGCCGCCGGTGCGGCAGGAACCGCGGGGGCGGGTGGCGCCGGAGCTGCAGGTGCGGCCGGCGCGGGCGGGGCTGCGGGCGGGGCGGGTGGCTGCATTATTCATTCCTCCAGGTTTATTTCCCCCAACGGCGGATTTGAGGGATCAACTCCCTCAGTTCCTCGTTGGAGAATGGACGGGTCGAACTGACCAGTTCGACGAGGCGCGGCTCCCGCACCATTTGCATGACCTCAGCAGGCGACTTCCGTGCGAAGTCGTCCCGTGTGAGATCGTGGAGTTGCCGGACCTTGGAGAGGAAGGCCTCTCGTGTCCGGCGCTGGTATTGCGAGGGGTCCAACTTCGTGGGACGCTCGCGGAATCGGGTTAGGTCGAAGACGTGACGCCAGTTCTCCTTTTCTGGGACCACCATGATGGCAATCGCCAACAGGGCAAACAGGTTGAGCCCTATAAGCCACTTCAGAAGGCCGTCGCTGGTCAACAGGACGATGGCGCCGACGGCTTCGGTGAAGGGCATCGTGAGTGCCCCGGCGACGTGGCGGCTCTCGTCGTAAACGAGGTTGAAGTTTGTGTTGTCACGAATGACAGCGGTGGCCATCTCAACGTTGCTGTGCTCCATCATGGATCCGACGAGTGCCGAAAAGAAGCGCTCGTTGCCGTACCAGATGGTGTCACCGACTGCAAGGCCCTGGCTGTCGGTCGCCCAGCAGGTCGCTGGATCGCGGTTCTCGTACTGGGCACTGGAGCACTGCAACTTTCGCAGGCCGCCGGCAGATTCAGCGGCATCCTTGGTCCACAGGTGGTTGGCGAAGACAGAATGGTCCGACACGAACACAATGCTCCCAGTGACGTTGATTTCGCCCTGGCCACCACCAAATTCGGGACTTCGCTGTTCAAGAATGCCTGCGACGGGATAGTCCATGCGCACAATCAACCCGGTCTTCCCCTCACCGAGGATCGGGTTGCCGATGTTGTCAGGGTTGAAGTCGACGCTTGCGATAAAGGCGGGGGTCGACGCCGCGGCGAGCACGCTCACGCGGCGGTTCGTGTCCGGCTGGTCTTCAAGGACGGTGATGGCGGTGGGGCGATGGAAAAGAACAGGGAGTCGACAATTGTCGACGTCGCGGGAGCTGACCTGCTCCTCGGAACAGGCGACCTTCGCGGCCTCACCCATCTCGGTGGCGTTTCGGGTCACGCCGGCCACGGCCCACAAGCGTTGAGCGTCGGGATTTTCGGCGGCCCCGGTCGCGGCGTTTTCAACTTCGTAGAATCGGTACGGGTCGACCACGGGGTCACCGAAGTACTTGACACCGAAGAGGTCGGCGACGGGTTGAGCGTTGGTGGAGTTGGACGCAAGGATCACCTTCCCACCCTTCTTTGTCACGAAGTCGTGGATGGCCGAGGCCTCTGCGGCATCGAAGGGCTTCTCAGGAGCCACGATGACCAAGAGCGTGCGGTGAGGGTCTTTCCAATCGTTGACCAGCATCGGGGTGGACATGGTGTTGGCGATGGTGTAGCCCATGCCGCCTTCGCCGAAGGTCGTTCGTGAATCACCGATCTGCTGAGCGTTCACGGTGGAGTCTGCATCCGTGAGGTACGGAGAGAACACCGGTTGCTTGTTCAGGCTGACCAGCGTGATGAAGGTTCCAGAGAGCAGAAGGCTCACCACGAGCACCACGAGGAGCCACGACTCAAGGCCGAGTCCCTTCGAGGATTCTTCGCTCATCAAATCACCTGACGGGTCTCCCGTCCACCAACGTAGCCGTGCGACCCTCCCAGCGCACATAATGATTCTGCCCGCTTGCTCGCTGGAGTTTGCCTCGCCGTGCTGCGGTTTCTTCGAATTTGGCTGCGCCCGGCCGCACCACATGCACGGAGGTTTTCTTTGCCTTAGCGGCGAACGGCCGCGGCGAGGAAGGCTAGCAGGACCACATGAAGACCCAAGAAGGGGAGCGGGTTGGCGTCGTCGCTGCTTGAGGCGTCGCTTTGACCGACGTCCACGGAGCCTCCGCTGCCATCCGAGGGGCTGGCGGCGACCACCTCCACCTCGAAACTGGTGCTTCGCACCGTGCCGTCGCCTTCCGAGGTGACGCTGAGGGTGATTTCGCACGTTCTGCTCTGTTGGCTGGATGAAGCCTCCAAGCGAACGGTGGCGGTCACGGGCTGCGCGCCATTGACGTCTGTTGGGTCAACAAGGGTGTTCTCCATCGATTCCACCCCTACAACCTCAAGTTGCGGGCAGGAGCGAACCTCAACATCGACCGCGGCCACTGCGTCCCGCGTGTTGCCATCATTGCGCAACATCACGTCTACATCCACCCAGGTTCCGGCATCGAAGGACGAGGGGGGCGAAGGGACCGAAGGCAGCAATTTGTGCACGCGCGGGAACTCCAAGTCAACTTCGATTTCCCGTGTTGTTCCAGACCCGGTTTGCGACGCTTCCGAAGCGGTCAAGGTGAGCCGGAAGGGGTCAGCGGCAGCGAAAGCTCGGACTTCGGCGGCGTCCGTCCCGGTGATCCTGAGTTCAAAGGTCGCGTTCTCGTTCGCCGACACCGTCACGCTGTCGTCAACGTCGACCTCAACGGGAGCATCGTCGGGGAGGTCAACCTCCAAATCGATGGTGACATCCACCGGCCGGTCGTTGGCGATCCAGAACTCGACGGTATGCTGTAACGTCCACCGGTTGCCATCAAGGTTCAGCACCAGACCTTCCTCTAGGTCGTCTTCCCAGCCGAGGTCCCACGATGGACCCTGAAATTGCGGCGAGGCCACGGGTGCGAAGCCGAGGAACAGCACAATCAGCACGAGAAGAACTCGAGTTTTCACCCTCAAACCTCCTCCATCAGGTCGCCCATGGCTCGAGCGGCAAGCACGGACACCATCGCCTTGCGATACCGTGGCGGGAGGGCCGTGTTGTTGACCGGCTTCACCGCTCCCTTCACGGCCTCGGCAAGTTCGCGCCGTCCCTCGGGCAAGGTCCAATCTCCGTGGTCGGCGACAAGGGCGTCATGCACCCCGGGAATGCTCTCCAAACCGGTGCTGGCCAAGCGAAGCGATGACACGTCCCCGGGCACCCACGAGGCGGCCACACCTGCCTCGGGAAAATCCCATGACTCGCGAACACGCAGCTTCCTGTACGCACCCCGACGCTTTGCGGCGTCTTCAGGCAGGTGCACCATCAGCAGGAATTCCCCTGGCTTGAGCACGTTCCGCGTGATGCCGTCCAACTGGAAGAAATCCCTCAAGGGCAGCGTCCGAGCCCCAGACGGTCCAATCAGTTCCACGGTTGCATTCAGCACAAGCAAGGACGGTGCGAGGTCGCCCTGGTAGGTCGCAACGCACAGTGTGTTTTGGTTTGGAATCACACGGCACTCCGCGCCGCTGCCGCAGTCGGCCTTGTGGCACCAATCGATGGAACGTCGCCAATCTTCGGATTGGTTGAACCAGAAACACCGCGTGTCAAGGCATAGGTTACCGCCGAGGGTGGCGCTTCTGCGGATCAGGCTGGAGGCGACCTTCGAGGCAGCGGTGGCGATCAAGGGATGCGCCACCTCGGAGATGGCGAGGTCATGGAGCCGAACCATGCAACCAATGCGGTCCGTCTCGATGGCATCGAGTCCCTCGATTCTGGCAAGGGAGATCACGTCCGGCTTGGTTTCGATGTGCCATTTGTAGTTCGGTAGGAGGTCGGTCCCACCCGCCACCCAATCAAACGGCCGTCCTTCCTCAAGCAACCGAGCGGCAAGCGCGCAGGCCTCGTCCACCGTGGTTGGATGATGAAGGTTGAACGGTGGGGTGAGCATCATTCGTCACCTCCCATGTGCCGCTGTTCTTTGAGCAGCCAGGCACGACCAGCGTAGCCCATTTCGGCCATCTTCGCAGGGTCCGGGTCATCGATGCTGGCCCATCCCATCGCCTGCTCTTCAAGCGGGCGTTCAGGGTCGAAGCCGAACAGCACACCGTTGACGTACGGGCTCGTGTCGTCCGTTCGCTGCCGTGCAGAATCTCGCCCTGCGTGCTCTGCCGCTCGTTCGTCGAGTGAAGCCTGGAGTGGTCCGTGCACGAGTCGGGGGCTGGTCAGGTCCAACGGGTCAGCCACACCTTCTGCCTTCATGCGCTTCTGGATGTCGCTCCACACCACATCGGGCGTGAGTGGCAAGGAGGAAGGGCGGACGCCGATGGCGTCGTAGACGGCGTTGCATACGGCGGGGAGGACGGGGAGCAGCGGCCCCTCGCCCGCTTCTTTGGCACCAAAGGGCCCCTCAGGGTCGCTGGATTCAACGATGATGGGGGTCACGTGAGGCATTTCATGAACGGAGGGGATCTGGTACTGCAACAGGTTCGCGTTTTGCAGATGGCCTGTTCGCCCGTAGACCATGCGCTCAGAGAGCACTTGCCCAAGGCCCATGTGGCACGAACCGATGATTTGGCCTTCCACAGCAAGTGGATTGAGGGCCTTTCCGCAGTCGTGGGCTGCCCAGACACGTGTGCATTTGACGAGGCCCGTTTCGATGTCCACGTCCACCTCTGCAACGTAGGCTGAGAACGAGTACGCCGGAGCAAGTCCAGCAGCGGCGCCTTTGTGGACGCCCCCCATCGGCGGGGACCGATAGGCTCCCCGTGCGATGAGCGCGCCCTTGTCTTCTTGCGCCTTGTGCAAGGCTTCGAGGTAGGACACGCTGATGGACGGGTCATGCTTGTACACAATGCGACGGTCAACCAGCACCAAGGTCGAGGGATGGTAACCGAGCATGTCCCACGCAGCGTCCAGCAGTTGCTCCCGAACCTCCATCGCCGCACGGATGGCTGCGTTGCAGTTCATGAAGGTCACACGGCTTGAGTATGAACCAAGATCGACGGGGCTCGTGTCGCTTTCATGGCTGCGAACGTGAATCATTTCAAGCGGTAAGCCGAGCACTTCGGAGACCACCTGAGCCACAGCCGTGGTGGACCCTTGGCCGATGTCGGCAGCACCGGTGTGCACGGTCACGCCGCCGTCCATGTCGATTTGGAGGTGCACGGTTGCGTGCGGGAATCGGTTCGGGTCCCAATGAATCGGCAAACCGGAACCGGAGATGAAGAAACCACAACCGATTCCGATGCCCTTGCCGAGGGGCATGCGACGGAATTTTTGATCCCATCCGCTCTCTTCCTTCACGCGTCGAAGGGCCTCACGCATGCCGTTGCTGGTGATGCGGAAGCCGGAGATGGTGCGGCTGTGGGGCGGAAGCAGGTTGGCCAAACGAAGCGAAATCGGGTCGACCGACAACTGCTCTGCGATGTCGTCGAGGCCGACCTCCACCGCGCATCGCGTGTTCACCGCACCGTGGCCGCGCATGGCACCGCTGGCGGGCTTGTTGGTCCACACACGAGCACCGGTGTAATGGAAGGAGCCCAACTCGTACGGTGCAGTGGCGAGGACGCCGTTGTAGTACGACGTTACGTGACCAAAGGAGGCGAAGGCCCCTCCGTCGATGAGGGCGTCGACGTCAAGGCCAGCAATTCGGCCGTCCTTGTCCGCGTCGAGTTTGACTTCGATGTAGGAGGGGTGGCGACCACGGTTGATCCAGTACACCTCTTCCCGGTCGAAGGTGATGCGTACCGGTCGACCACACTTTCGAGCCAGGATGGCTGCACACATCTCGTGCGGGAAGGGGTCAGATTTGCCGCCGAAACCTCCGCCAACGAATGTTCGAATGACGTTGATTTGGTGCATAGGAACCTTGAGCACGGTGGCCAAGGCGCGGTGCGTGTAGTGCGGCACCTGTTGTGGCGTGTAGAGTTGCAGCCGCCCGTTGGCGTCCCAATGTGCGACCACCGCGTGTGGTTCAGTGAATCCATGGTGGACGCCTTCAAAGCGCCAAGCACGGCGTGAGGTGGCCGCCGCATGATCGATCGCTGAACGGTCTCCAAACGCCTGGTGGACCCGCTTCTGAACGTTCGTCTTGCCAACGTGATACTTGCCGCGCCAGTGGATTGGCTCGTCGACATCTTCGAGCCCCTTGCGCGGATCGAATTCTGGATTCAGGACCTCATAGTCGACCACAATGGCGTTCATCGCCTCCATGGCCGTGGCTTCGTCAACGGCCGCAACGCATGCCACGAGGTCGCCAACGTGCCGCACCTTCTCAACCGCCATGGCGTGCTCATCCTTGGTCACGGGAAGCACGCCAAACGTATCGGGAGCGTCCTCACCGGTCGCGATCGCGAGGACCCCCGGCATGGCCTCGGCCGCGCTGGTGTCGATGGAGCGGATACGGGCGTAGTGATGCGGCGACCTGAGGATGCGGCCGATGACTTCGTTCGCCAATCGAACGTCATCACCATACCACGCTTGGCCCGTCACTTTGGCGTTGGCGTCCACCAAGGCGGTTGGTCGACCAACGGACGTCCCGGTTCGAAGCCCGTCGTGAACATGATGCCCTGCAGGTTGAGGCTCTCGCCCACCGACGGACTCCGGAATGGCATCGAGGTCCCTCGGCGAGGCCACGGGCTTGGAGCCACCCGAGCCGGGAGGTTGAAACCTGAGTTTCCCAGCAACGCGCTTTCCGTCCGTCCTCGTAGCCTCACCGGTCGAACCCGGTTGCTGACGGTACCCTGTGGACATCGGCTCACCTCGCGTGCCCAGGCGGCAGGATCGGCTCATCTTGACCTGCGGGGTGAGGATCGGCGTGCGGCATGGTGCGAGGTTCAGCACGTTCCGCTTCGCCACGGAGCACCTCTGCTGCGGCTTTGATCGAGTCAATGATGGGCTGGTAACCCGTGCAACGGCAGAGGTTGCCTTCAATGGCTTCAGCAATCTCCGACGCTGATGGATTCGTCGTCCGGTCGAGGAGGGCTTGCGCGGTCACCAAAAAACCGGGCGTGCAAAAGCCACACTGTGAACCACCATGTTCTGCAAAACATGCTTGAATCGGCGCGAGGTGATGGCCGTCGGCCAAGCCTTCGACCGTGGTGATGGCGGCTCCAGCCACGTCCCCAGCAAGGGTCATGCACGACAAGCGAGGTTCGCCGTCGATCAGTACTGCACAGCATCCACAGGTGCCGAGGTCGCAGCCGCGCTTGACGCCGAGTTGCCCAACGCGGTCTCGAAGCACGTCGAGCAGGATGGCGTTGCTTGGTGCAAGCAGTTCCTCAAGGCGCCCGTTCACAGTTGCACGCCAGACAACAGACGGAGGTGCAGGGAGCATGGGCACGTGGGCTTCACCGACCATCCCGACACCCATGCTACGCTCTAGGGCGCACCCTTTGAGGCTTCCTCGCTTGCTCACTCCTCCTCGGCGCCACCGAGCGATGGGCGGACCGTCGCCTGAACCCTGAGGACACCTTCACGGGCTTCGATGGCGTTCCTGAGAACGAGGCCGTGGTGCACACGAACCCGACGGGTTCGAATCAATTCGTTGACCTCGTGCTCGTAGCGCTGCAACTGGACTTCTGTTTTGACGCCAGAGATCAGTTCGGCGTAGCGCATGAAGGTGCGCCGCCGCGAGAGGTAGAGGCCGATGTACACAGGAATCAACAGAAATGGAATCACAAGTTCCTCCGTCACGATGTCGAGGACCACCGAGAGTGAGAGTTCCAACGAGCGTTCTTGGTAGTCGTGGGAGAAGGACAGGCCACCGAGGTAAAACAACCCGGTGTTGACTCCGAAGTAGATGTTGAAGGGGGTCTGCTCAGGGTCCAAAGGATCTGAACCTCGGTCGTTTTCGACGTCGTTCGGCCAGCCGTCGTCGTCCATATCGTCGTCAATCACGTCAGGAATCGTGTCTTGATCCGAATCGAGGGGTGTTGAATCTGCGTTGAACGGGTCGTACAAGCGTGTGCCTGTGGACGCGGCACGCTCCATTTCGTTCCGGATCCCGTCACCGTCTGCATCATCGTCATACAAGTCAGGAACGAAGTCACGGTCGATGTCGCTGCATCCCATCAGGATGACACGGCTGGTCCCTTTGGTGTACGGGCAGTCATCGGACATGTTCGTCATTGGTTGGTCGGTGTATCCATCACCGTCCGTGTCCAACCACGCGAGGGGGTGCGTGGGAAAGGCATCAGCGCCGTTCGATACGGTCCAGTTCACATCTGGATCGGACCACCCGTCGCCATCGCTGTCGGGGCATCCCATCCTGTCAAATCTGGAATCTCCATCGACGGACGGGCAGTCGTCCACCTGCTCTGCAGCGCTGCCTGGCGCTTGGCTCAGCAGCAACAGCAGCAGCATGCCGGTGAGGAGGTTGACGTTGGAATGTCGCATGCCTCGACCTGTCAACGATTCATCATGAGGTTAGTGATGAAGGGAGGAACTTCAATACCAGACTTCAATCATGGGTTCTCATGCGATGGTTCGTTGTTGCCGTCTGCCTCCTTCTGGTGCCCATCAGCGGTTGCCTAGCCTCGAACGAGAACGAAGCGGCTGTGTTGATGCCAGAGTTCTCGGAGGTCGCGGACAACGGAGAAACCTACGACAATGCGCGAATGAGCGGTCAGGGCTTCGTTGTCATCTTCTCAGCAGAGTGGTGTTCTTCGCCTTGCCATACGACCATGCACGCCATCTGGTCCGTGCGACCTGAGTTCGAGGTGCTTGTGATGTCGACGGACCCTCTCGTTGAACCAAACGGCATCAGCCTAAGCGATTGGCACGACGCTGCCGACGCCCACGACGACACCGATGAGGATGAGGGCGTAAGTTTGACCACGTACGCGTTCATGAAGGGGGCGGAAGCAGCTACCACGCTGGAAATCGACACACCGGGGAGCGTTGCGTTCGTCAACGGTGAAGGTGTGGTCGAGTACCTGCACAAGGGAAGGCTCAGCGATCAGGCCCTGATCGAAGAGATGCTCGCACTCATCAACGCATGAAAGGTCACGCCTCGTGAAGAGCGTCGTCAACAACCGCAGCGACGTCCTCGTCTTCGCTCAACCAAGCCTTTTCGTCGGCGGCGTCCCCTGCCCGAAGCACGATGACGATGCCTGCAACGAGGCCCAGAAGAAGCACGCCAACCACGCCTACAAGAGCGCCGGAGACGCCTGCGTCGCTTGCAGCCTCGAAGTCCTTCGCGTTGGCGCTGTCCATGAGCATCACGTTCACGCTGACGACGGCGGTCGACGAGTGCCCTCCGGAATTATTCGCGGTCAACCCTCGGAGGGAGAAGGTGTGGTTGCCGTCCACCGTGATGCCAGGAAGGTGCTCAAGTTGGTGGACGATGGTGGACATGTCGAGTATGGCGACCTCGTCGCCGTGGTCGAAGGTGTGCAGGTTGGCCCAGTCGTCACGAAGGTGGTTGCTTCGCCACTGCACCGTGTCCACGTCCCCTTCGATGTCGAAACGGAGGGTGTCCCCGGGTTCGAGGTGAATGCGGTTGTCCATCCCAATGGAGGTCGAGAGCACCAAACTGCGCGTGGTGTCGAGTTGGTAGTCCCGCTCTGCGGCTTCCATGACCGCGGCCAGCGCCTCGACGTGTCCGTGGCCGTAGACGTTGTTCTGCCTGTTCTTCGGGAGGGCATCTTCCAAGCACGGCTCGTTCGCTCCCATGTAGTGGCATTGACGGTAGGTCGCGGTTTCTTGCAGGATGTTGCGCACATCAAAGGGTGACAGGTCAGGATTGGCCTGCAGCATCAGGGCGACCACACCGGCGGCGCCGGGCGTGGCCATGCTGGTCCCGCTCATCTGCGTGTATTGATCGCCGGTGTTGTAGGCAACGGAGTTGACGTTTGAACCAACGAAAGCGATGTTCGGCTTGATCCGGCCCTCTTCCGTCGGCCCTTGGCTGCTGTAAATGGCGATGCTGGTGTCCTTGTCGAGCGCACCGACTGTAATCGCGTCCTCTGCGGACCCGGGCGTCCCAATTTGGGCCGACACGGCGTTGTTACCTGCAGCGATGAGCATCGTGACACCGGCACGAACCATCTCGTTGGACATGCGGTTCACGCTGTCCTCTTCTGACGAGGTCCATTCGATGGCTCCAGGGCCACCAAGGCTCATCGACGCTGCACGGATGTTGAACTCGTAGCGGTGGTCCACGGTCCACTGCATACCGGCCATCACCGTGGCAAATGAGCCAGACCCTCCTGCGTCAAGCACCTTGACGCCGATGAGGAAGGCCTGTGGTGCCTGACCGGGATGCTCGTATGTTGGGGCCCCGGTGCCGGCGATGGTGCCGGCGCAGTGCGAGCCGTGGCCTTGATCGTCGTACGGAAACACCTCCGTGCCGTTCGTTTTCCCTGGTTCGTTCACCGCATCGTAGAATGCGATGACCTTGGGGTCGGTGGTGGTTGGGTCGTCGTCAAGGTCGTCGAGGCCAACGTGGCTCCCGTCGATGCCCGTGTCGATGACCGCAACGCCCACGCCAGCGCCGTTGTAGCCGGTTGCTGCGTGGGCGAGGTCCACTTCGTGGATGACCGTCGCGTCGCCATTTTGAACCTCAAGAAGACCGTCAAGTTCGAGCATCACCACGCCAGGGAGGGTGGTCGCTTCGAGGATCATGCCGTGAGGGATACGGCCAGCGAGTGCGTCAATGAGCGGAAGTTCCCATTGATGCACGTATCCAAGTTCTCGCTCAAGCATCGCAATGTCGTCTGCGTTCGGGGTGTGGTCGAAATCCACGATGATGGGCAACGTGCCTTCGTCGTCGAGGAACAGCGGGTGATCGTGGAAGCGTTCGATCATGTCCCCGATGCCGTTTCCATCGCGGTCCACAGTGGTCTCCACCCACCAGCCTTCCTCCTTCACCCCGACTTGGCTGTTCACC
>JAURMD010000133.1 GCA_030830875.1 Thermoplasmatota archaeon
GCAGTGATCGTAGGCGAAGTACCACACGTAGCCTTCGTCCTCGCCGTTGGAGCAGTCCTCCATGCCGTCGTTGACCCAGTCCCAGGGGATTTCTTCGCCGTCGTCGCAGATGAAGTAGTCTTCACCGCCTTCGTACTCGTCCTCGCCGTTGGAGCAGTCCTCCATGCCGTCGTTGACCCAGTCCCAGGGGATTTCTTCGCCGTCGTCGCAGATGAAGTAGTCATCGTAGTCATCCCAGGTCTCGTCGCTCCCACCGTCGTCGGCGAACAAGTCAGCAAGGAACTCGTTGTTTTCGATGGTCGACTCAAGCGACGCAGCCAATTCTTCTCCGATGGCCATGACCAAGGATTCCCCAATGAGGCCCACGCTTTCAGGCAAGGTCAATGGAAGCGGGGCCGTGTCGGCTTCGAGGACGCCACCCATGGTGGTGCCGTCGGCCAAGGTGATGGTCTGCGCCTCAGCCTCGGTCAGGTCGAACCAGCCGTACATGCCATCAGCGTCGGTCGTGTCGATGGCTCCGGAAACAGAAACGCTGTCCGAAATTGACACGTCCCAGTCGCCTGCGGGCAGGTCGAACAAGTCCGAGGGGGCTCCGGTGAGTTCCACCTCAAACCACGAGGTGCCGGCGTAGGAACCCGTGACGTCATCGCAGACGTCCATCATCCAGTGCTCGCCACCGACCATGCTGGAGGAGGGCATCTCGGTTTCGTCAAAGGTGCATTCCCAATCCAAGAAGTCGCCAGGCGACATCGACATCATCGTCGTGATGAGTTCAGATGGCTCCGAAAATCCGACCTCGAGCACGCCGTTGGTCACCTCCCATCCCGAGGCGATGGAGAAGGTGGTGTCCAGGGCGATGGATTCGCCACCGCCGGTCATCGAGCCTGCAAGCGCGAGCGTGAGGTCCTGGCTTGCAACGCTCGTCACGGAAGTTTCGATGGCGTGGAGGAGGTTGTCCGCATCGAGGTATTCGGTGTGCACGACGGCCATGTTCAGCATGTTCTCCCACGAGATGGAGCCGGCCATGTCAATTTCAGCCGTGGCGTCGTCCCAGAGGTAGTCGAACGCAGCGTCCATGACCAAGCCATGCGCCACGGCCACGGTGGTGATGCGGGGCGTCACCGTCACGCCGTTGAGGGTCGCCGCTTCGCCGAAGGATTGCGAGACGATGAGCGAGGACGAACCGGTGTTGGCTTGCGCCAACAGCAGGTCCATGCCCGCATCGTCGGCAGACGCCATGACGTCCGCGAGGATCGACTCCATTGACAAGCCGGTCAATGTGAGCACGTCATCGTCAAGGTTCGACCATTCATACTCAACGCCGAAGGCGTTGATGGTTGAGCCTGAAGTTTGGCCCGCTGCGAGCGGCGCGACCATCGAACAGAGCAAAACAGCAGCAAGCAGGGTGGAGCGAAGGCGAGAGCCCATGAAAATACGCAACGAGAACTCACCCATAAGGATACTTCTTGGTGTTCGGTGTGGCCAAGGCCTCAGACGCTGTCCCAATCGAACCCGCCGCCAACGGCCGATTCATCCGCACCCGCAAGATCCGGCGCCACCTTGACCGTCTCGTCCAGCACGCCCCAGGCGCCTACGACGCCGTCGCTGTGTTGCTTCCTACGGTGGTTGAGCAATGCATTGGCCACGAGCAGCAGCACCACGAGACCTCCAAGCCCGGCCGCGAACACCGTGGCTCGACCGTCTGCCGGGGCTTCAACGACATCGATGTACACCGAAATAACGTCGATTTGAGCGTCTTCGCCTTCGCCATCGATGGCCACAACCCGCACGTACGGCCGACCGAGGTCATCAAACACCACGTCGATGCTGCCGGACCAGACCCCGTCACCGTCGTCGTCGCTGAGGTTGAAGGTCCACGTTTGGTCCTCGTGGGTCACCGTCGCTTGCACGAGTTCGGTCGTTCCGTCCGCATCGCTGAGTTCTGCACTCAATGTGAGGGTCGTGAGCGCCCCTACAGGAACCTCACGGGGGTTGACATTGAGGGAATCTGGTGTGAAGCGGGGCAGGCTGGACTGCACGGTGATGTTGACATGATCTTCCGACCACGCCCCTCGAGCGTCCCGAACGTGCAGCGAGAGGTGGTGGTTGCCCGGGGCCAGCGAGAGGGTGTCGTTCGCCAACGTGGACACCACGACCGGCCCGCTGGCGGTCCAGAGACGCCACTCCCGCACGACCAGATCTCCGTCCCTGTCCACCGAACCGTCCACCAGTTCCACGAGGGCACCCGGCGCCAACGATGCTCGGTCGTCAGGCGAAAGGATGAGCGCTTGCGGAGCGGAGGACGACACGCTTAGGTCGACGACACCGGTCCGTTGGAGGCCAGTGCTGTCTTCGAGCACCATTTCGAGTCGATGGTTACCTCCAGGCAGCCAGATTTGATGCAACAGGGCGGGGTCGACGCCGTCCAGTACGACCTCGTCCTCGACGAGGACCGTGAGGTCGAAGGCATCGCCGTCGGCATCGAAGGACGACGTGACGTCGATGAGGACAGGGTCGGATGACGCCAACGGCGTCCCTGTTTCGGGCGAGGTGATCACGAGCACAGGAGCGGAGGGCACGACGTCGACGACGATGGTGTCGACCACGGGGTCGTGCACCCCGTCGTCCATGCTGAGCGTGATGGTGTGGGACCCTGCTGAGAGCCGAGCGTCAAAGATGAGCCAGTCCACCCCTTCAGGTGTCAGGCGCCCGTCGATGTCGCTCTCCCACACGACCGTGAGGAATTCCGAGCCTCCGGCCGGCGTCCCGGGAAGGCACCACCACGAGAGGTTGGTGGGGAAGGTCGCGCAGCTCGCGTCCCAGTCCCCCGAACCTTCCGCGCTGAAGGTGAGCAGGTCCGCAGAATCGACGACGGCCTCGTCCAAGGGTGAAGCAATCAGGCTGCGCGGCAGGCTGTTGTCCACCGTCAGCAGCACCGACGACGATCGTGCGTCACCGACGTGCTCAGCACGACCGTCGTTGACGGAGAGGGAAATGGTGTGGACTCCACGGCTGAGCCATCCGTCCCAACTTGAGAAGGTGGGCCCCGTGCCTTCGAGGAGGATCCCGTCGAGGCTCGACGTCCATGTGTAGGTCAAGTCATCGTTTTCGGGGTCCACGATCCCCGTGCCGTCCAGCAGCACGATGTCTTCGGAGGAATTGCCGTCCCGAAGCACCTCAAACTCCGGCGCAGGAACTTCGTTGTAGAGCATCACGGGGACGCTGTAGGTGGCGTTGTTGCCCACCTCGTCCCACGCCAATACGGTCAGCGTGAACGAGGCTGGTGGTTCATCAAGAACGTGGTCAAAGGTGTACGTGAGTTCCTCAGGGCAGGTCCATTGGTTGCCCCAGCCGGCCCCTTGGCGGTTGTACCCACTGAACGTGATGAGGCAAGCGAAATCATCGCCTTCTGGGTCAAAGGTGCCCGTGGTGTTGATGGTGACCGTCCCCGTTTGCGGCATGATGAGTTCGCTCCACGGTGAGAGACCGGGAGAAAATTTGAGGTTGAGCACTGGAGGGAGGTTCACCAGTTCGATGGTTCGGGATTCGCTGACGCAGTGCCCTGCCCCACCGTCGCAGACCTCGAGGGTGATGACGTGAACGCCATCGGAAAGCGAACATCCGAAGGCGTCCTCACCGTTGGCCGTGAAGGGGGTGGTGCCGCTTGGCACGGTCAGGCAACCGTTCAGGATGTCCCCGTCGAGGTCGCTTGTCCAGGAGAGCGTCAAGGGGTCGTCGTCGAGGTCC
Organism: Thermoplasmatota archaeon; assembly: GCA_030830875.1. GTDB lineage: Archaea > Thermoplasmatota > Poseidoniia > Poseidoniales > Poseidoniaceae > MGIIa-L3. The sequence continues at coordinate 3,748 of JAURMD010000133.1, forward strand.
CATGAGGCGCTGGCATCGAACAGCACCGCTCCACCGGACGGGAAGACCGATTCGTCATCGGGTGAGGTCCAGTTCAGGAAGGGGGCCTGATTGCTCAATGGCAGGTCGCAGTACACGGTGGTGGGACCTGAAAACGTTACCTCGAGCGAGGTGCTGACGCCATCGTAGGCGCACGTCACGTTCACGACACCGTAGGACGACGGCCCGTTCACGTCGATCACGCGTGCGATGGCATCCTCCAGCACGAGGTACCCCACGTCCCCTGTTCGGAGGGTTCGGCTAGGGGCAACCGCGGAGAAGGTCAGGTCCACGGCGGCTGCCGGCACGCCGTTGCCGATGAGGTTCCGAACCCAGACTTCCACGGGCCATGCTTCCTCGACAAGGCTGGTCGCATCCACGGTGATGGTCGTTGAGGGATTCACCGGGCTGTTTGAGAAGTGCAAGGTTGACCCGACCTCAACGTCGATGGTTCCTCCATACGTGGTCAGGTCGGTTGCAGTGAGGTTCACGTCCGACGCGACCAGCGAAAGACTCCCAGCGCATCCTCCAACGTCGAGGTCGTGAATCTTGAGCAGTTTCTGGTCGGTCAGTTCCAAGCATCCTGCATCATCGAGCACGCTATGGTAGAGGTACGAGGCGCGTTGCCCCGGAATGTCCGCGTTCCAGTGAAGCCCGTCGTGCACACCATGCAAGCGAAGGTGTTCAACGGCCCCGTCCGCGGAGGCGATGTCGACCGCAGGCAGCAGGTCGCCTGCGGAGGTGGTTGCGTTGGCCCAGACGTCGATGCCAACCATCCTGAACCGGCCCCCGAGTTGCCCGATGTTCAGTCCGCCGTTGTCCACGACAATCGGGATTTCGCCGATGGGTACGTCCTGCACGGAGATGTTCTCGAGCCACAGGTCCACGGAGTCGTCGATGCGGATGCCGCTTCCTGCGTTTCCGCTGACGCTGCAATTTCGGCAACGCACGTCGCCGTTGTTGGTCTCGATGTCGTTGGAAGCGACGTAATGCAGCCCAGCGCGCTGCCCGTCCAGCACGCCACCGAAGCCGTTGCCGTTCGCACTAAGGTTGAACCATTCAACGCGCCGGCCGTCTTCCACGAGTGCGCCTGCAAAACCGTTGTTGTCGAGGACGAGGCCGTCGACCAACCCCTCGGAGCGGTCCATCCTGAGGCCGTACTCCATGTTCCCGCTCAGGTTCCAGTTTGAGCCTTGCACTGCGCCACCTGACGTGGCATGCAAACCTGAACCCGGAGCACCGCTAACGGTCAAGCCTTCGAAGTGAGGAGCGAAAAAGGAAGCACGAACCGCTACGCCTGCGGAATGCGGGCCCGCTCCTGCACCAGCATCGCCAGCGTCGAGCACGGTCAGGTTACGGAACGTCGTGCTGCTGTCCGTGAAGTACATCCGGACACCAACGGTGCTGCAGCCATCCACGAGCACGTCTTCCAACCATGCGCCTGTGGCATTGACTTCGATCGCTGCCTCTGCGATGCCGGGTGTCTTGGCCCCTGCTCCACCGGTGCCGATGACCGTGAGGCCGGTGATGTCTGCGATTTCGTAATTGGAATAGTTCGTGTGGTTTTGCTTGTCCAGATAGACGCCGCGGTACATGCTGTTGGTGACGGTGAGGTCCTTGATGACCGCACGGGTACGGACGGTGTCGTCGACGTGGCGGACAACCAAGCCAGTATCCGAGCGGTCGACCTCCATGCGCTGCAGCAGAGGGACGCTGTCTTCGACCCACGCACCGGCCACGAAGGCCCATGTTGACCCGCTCGCGTTGTCGATGGCCACGTCTTGGAACACGCCACCGGACCCGCCCCAAATGTTGAGCCCTCGGGTCAGCACATCGCTGATGTCGGCTCGACGAAGGACCGGTGCGGAGCCTGCGCCCACGGAGAGGCCGATGCCAAATCGCCAATCGGTCTGGACGATGCTTCGACCCGCCTGGTCGATGACGAGGTCCTCGATGACGGGGGTGGCGCCAAAGAGGTCGAGCCCAACCCTGTCCGGGTTCTGAACGGTCAAGTTGTGCATCCGAGCGTCGCCGCCGAACATCGTCACGCCGAAGGACGCGTCGACGATGGTCAGGTTGTCGATCTTCGAACCACGTCCGGTCGAACTGCTGTTGAACTGAATCCCTTCGTGGTCAATGCTGCTCGAGGC
>JAURMD010000134.1 GCA_030830875.1 Thermoplasmatota archaeon
AGGTGAGCAGGCCTTCGTGGGTAGGGGCCCACTCGTGTACCACGAGGTGGGGTTCGGCGTTCGCATGAGCGGAGCGTTTGCAATCGTAGAACCCGGCCGAAACACCGTCGAACACCACGGAGACCCGTGATTGACCACGAACGTCGGTGCCGGGGACGTCCCATGTGATGATGCACGTTCCTTTGCCTTCATCGCCTGCGTCGGTCAGTGTAGGGTCCCAGACCCCTCCATCTGGGCATGCGAGACCGTCTGCAGGTTCCTCGGTGAACGGTTCCTCCGGGTGATGGCCCGCTGCGGCGAGCGCGGTCCTGTCGGGCGTCAAGGTGCCGTTGGCCACGACGCGGAGGATGGCACGATGGATGATGGGCGTACCTTCTTCTCCATTTTTGGCGTAGATGACAACATCACCCTCCAAGCCATGGCTCCGATACCCAAACGCGACGTTCAGCGGGTCGGAGGCCTCCGCGAAGGTGATGATGCCGGAGGGATTCCTTCCATGGACGAGGATGAGGTCGCCAGCGTCGATGCTGCCGACCTCACCGTTGACGTCGTGCACCATCGAAGATGACTCGACGACGACGAGAGGCGGCATCGTTCCAGTGTGAAGCCAGAGGCCGCCTACGAGCAAACAAATCATGGCGACGGCCAGCAGCACCTCGCGAACGAGGCCTGAGAACGATGCCGCGCTTTGCTCGTCCACAATGGAGGCTCACCGCCCCCCGTCTTCAAGGAAGCGTCGCCACCGTTCCTCCCATCCCCCACCAAGTTCCTTCGCGGCTTCATCGCCTTCGGAACGTCGTCGACGGCGCTCAGCGAGGCTCGTGGTGGCCATGATTTCCTCGAGGGAAAGGACGTGGCCGCGGAGGCGGAGGAAGGTTGGCAGGGCGCTCAAAAATAGGAGGGATGAGGTGACGAGCACAGCGATGGCCAAGCCGGTGACCTCTTCCCATGAGGGGAGCGGTCGAAGGGCCACGAGATGAAAGGCCGAAGCCAAGAAGGCCACCAGGGACGCGCCCGTTGTCGTTGCGGAAATGGCCAAGTGCCGGCCGTGGGCCTTCGCCCAAAGGTCGCTCAAGAGGCTCATCGGACCTCCACGGGGCTTCTCAGCATAAGGACGTGCGGATGAACTGCGATTGAACAAGGCGGTCCAACGTTCCGAGTGCTTGATATGATGCACAGTCCCTAATGAGTTTGCCCGTATGGGCATGAGGGACCCCGATGCGCTCCGCCATCCTTCTGAGCCTGCTCTTCTTGACTTCCTTGGTGGCCCCAATTGCGGCTGCGGCCACGACGGAAACCCAATTCAAGGACGGTAGCACCAGTTACTCGCACACCTTCAACGGAGCCGGCACGGGATCGGCCGGTGTCATTACCATCCCGTACGGCGCAGAAGTGACCTCTGCTGGCTTCGAACTCGAAGGCGATGCGTCGCAAACAACCTACACCAACTTCACCACGGATGCCAACTTTGGCGGAGCCGGCACGACGGGTTCTCAGACCTACATTTCCGGACTTCCCTCGCCGTACACCTCCGGCTACCGGCAGAACGTCGATGTGAGCGGAACCGACGTCTCGCTTCGACCTCAGCCGACCACCACCTCGGGGAGTTTGACAAGCAGTGGAGCCATTTCCAGCACAGGCAACGGCGTCCACAACACGACAGGTGGCTTTGTGGCGCTCGGCGATCAGGGGTACACAAGCCCGCTCGCAAGCTTGCCTTCCATGAGCACCTCGTCGTCCGGCTGGACGTATTCAGGTGTGACGGCCCGAATTGGCGATGAAATTCATCGGTTCCAATATCCGGGCTCTTCGCTGTTCAACTCACCGACCATCTACCGATACAACGCAAGCACAGGATCGTACATTGGCACGGCCTCCTTCAGTTATGGTTCCTGCACAAGCAGCGTCTACTACAACATCTACGACGCCACCGTGGACAGCAACGGCAACGCCTGGATGGTTCACAATTCATACTACTACATCAGCAAGTGGACGGTGACGTCGAGCGCTTGGACGTGCACCAATTACTGGAGCATGAGTTCCTACGGCTACTTGACTGGCATCGATTTCGATGAATCCACCGGCGACCTCTGGGCGACCTCCTACGATTCGTCGTCCACGAACCAATACCTGCTCGAACTCAATCCGTCTTCACCGACGTCGATCAACGGCTCATGGTCGCTTGGGACCTCAAGCGAGTTCAACAATTTCGGCGCCAACAACCAGATTTCTGGGCTCGACGTGAACCACCCCCGAGTCACCGTGAACGAATTCAACAACCAGGGCAGCCGCCATCATTTCTACACCTTCTCAGGCTCGATGCTGAACGCTCAGGGCTATCAGGCACTTCCCGGTGGAGGGCACTACGGACTGGCCGAATACGACGACTCGAAACTGATGTTCACCTGCTTTTACTACACTTCGTACTGCAGCTCCTCGTACCTCTATACCTTCCAGTTTGTTGGAAGCGGCATGCTGTGGGATGCTCGGACCCCTACCTCCACCTCTGCTGTTGTCCAAAGCGCCTCCACGGCCATCAGCGGCAGCGTGTCTCAGGTCAAGGTCGCCGGTATGTTCGGCCTGTTCCCGTCGGGAACTTCGGCCAGCCTTGAGATTTCGAACGACGGAGGTTCCACATGGTCCTCTGCCACCACAGGACAAACGGTCACCTTCGGGGCGAGCGGTTCCCAGATTGCCTGGAGGGTGACCTTGTCTGGGACGAGTTCTCAGACGCCCATCCTTGACGGTGTGGTGTTGGAATACACCAATCAGTACGCCACAAACGGATACATCTACGGCTACCAATACACGGGGGGCACGACGAACATCGTCGCCGCAACGGTGCACTGGAACGCCACGACGCCGGCGGGCACCTCCGTCACGATCAACCTTGCTTCAGGGTCCTCGTCCACCTCCTGCGGCTCGGGTCAAACAGGAGTGGTGAGTTTCACCCAATCCGGGCAGTCCAAGTCCCTGACCTCCTCGTCGTACTATGCGTGTTTCCGAATCGAACTGTCGTCCTCTTCGCAGTCCTACACCCCCGTCTTGCAAGACCTCCACATCCAGTTTCACGCCAACGTCCCAAAGGACGTCTCCTTGAAGATTGCAAACAGCACGGTGTGGTCCAAACAAGGCAGCCTCTTTGGGGCCGCGACGGCCTCAAGCACGGACGCGTCCTCCTCCTTTTTGACCACCATCAACAGCAAGATTCCCTCCACCGGAGCCGGCTACGCCGACCTTGAGGTGGAGTTGACGTCCGCGTCGGCCGGTATCCTCAACCTTGTTTCCTTCTCGTTGACCTACACGATGCAAACGGTGAACCTCGCGATTCAGGTACCCGAAGGCGAGGTGCTGCACGCTCGTATGGAACCGTACGAGGTTGTGACACGGCACGTCATCGGCGAATCTGCAAATGGGCTTCAAGAAGCCACGTTGACCATGCTCACGACTTCTGCTTCTGCCAATCCAACCCTGACGTGGAATCCTGGCGATACCTTCCCTGACCCCAACGACCCGGAGGATTACATCGAGGTGGACCCGTCGTCTTATTCCGTCCTCAGCAACGGTATCCTCGACATCCACTGGCGATTCACGGTCACCCCGTTGATGCCTGACATGGAATCCGTTGGCTTCCGTACCAACTGCCTCGATGACTCAGGTTCCGCAGGATACACGCCTGCGTTGCTTCAATCGGACGTGCAACTGCGCTCCAACCGGTCCTACGGTCTTGGCTTCCTCAAAGTGCGGGACAACGACGGCGAATTGACCCGTGACGACGTCGCGGACGGGTCGTGGGTGGCTGCAGGGGAGGAGCTGCACTTCACTGGAGCGATGTGGTTCATGGACACCGAAGACGCGCCGCTCGACGACGCCTTTGACGTCCGTATTGCTCGGAACAACTACGTTGAATCGACAGCCCGTGACAACACCAACAACAACGGGACCTTCTTCGTCACAGTTGAGGTTCCGAACCTCGATATCCCCGACGGCATCAGGTACGAAGTGCAGACCTACAACGAGCAGGACCCGAGCCACGTGCTGCCACGAAGCAGCGAGTGGTCCCGACTGTTCCGCGTTGACGGGACGGCACCGGAGTGGACCATCACCACGCCCGGAGAAGAAGCCTACGAGGCCGCCGCTCACGACCAGCCCATCAGTGTCCTCGTGAAGGACGACGTGGGTGTCCCAATGTCCCTGACCCTCAACTATTGGGTTGAGCAGGACCACGATGTGAACCGGAACGGCAAAGCAGAGCCAGAAGAGTACGTGACGAAGACGGTGACGAACACGACGGATGCCAACAAGAAGTGGTTTGTTGCCACGATTGACCACAGCCGGAACCCCAACATGGGTCGTGTCTCTTATTTCTGGAGCGGCGGAGACCAAGCGGGGAATCCGCTGTACCACGAGGTGATTGGTTTCGATGACGAGATCATGCAAATACGCGGGGAAGCAGGCTTTGACTACGACGATGCGACCTTCCGCACGCGCAAGGATTCCACGGCCATATTCACGGGGCTGGAGTGGCTCGGGCATTTCGACAATGCTCCGGTCTACGCCGGATTGACGCAGACCATCACCTTGGGCTTCATTGACGCCAACACGGCCATCGACTTTGAGCACATCAGCCTCGTCTTCGATTTCGAGGGCCCCAATCCAGCTCGCGACGCCCAGCGCGTCTCGTACTCCGGTCTGAACGACACCTTTTGGTCCGAGAGCCCGTTCATCGACGTCCTCACCACCAGTGAGATGGTGGAAACCACGAACGAATCCGGACTGCCGTGGATCATCGTGACCTTCCACATCACGTTCGGATGGGACTGGCCCGACGAGGAGATGGGCGACGTGGCCCTGTTGTACAAAGAGCGTGCCTCAGATGAGGATTCACGGATTCTATTGCTTGAACACACGTTCCGGGTGGAGAACGACCTTGTGTTGGCGGCCGACAGTTTCCAGGTCAACGACGTGAGTGAGCCGCGCACTGGACCGGTGGCCGACGGCACCAGGGTTCGCAAAGACGACCGCCTGTCCTTCACGGGTCGGGTGGTGTACGAAGGGTCTGACATCGCGGCACCTCGTGACCTTGGCATCCTCGTCGACGTGTTCGACGGTGAGAAAATCTGGTCGGACGGTTCTTTGACCCAGAGCGGTGGGTACGAGGTCGAAGTGCCGCTCTCATCAGCGACGACCTTGCAATCTTCGCCGACCCGGACCTGCTTGATTTCCATCACCAACATCCCCGGTCGTGGCGAAGACATGACGGGCACCCTTGTCTCGACAACGCTCAGGGTGCTCGTGGACGACGCTGCGCCTCGCGTTACCCGCCGTGTGACGCCGCTGAACGTGATTGACGTCTCTGCGCAAAACGACCTCAGCTCCGTCCCCGTGGAATTCCTGGGCTCAGAAGACGCTGACCTCACGGGATCGGTTCAATCGGTGCACTGGGTCATGCGCGATGCGACCCGTACGATCACCATCGGTGCAGGTTCGAGTCCGCTTGGCATGCGCCAGGACGGGATGATCGTGACCTGGACCGGAACCGTCGACCTGACCGCTGGTGGCACCGTTCAACCTCGAGAAGGTGATTTTGTTGGTTTCTTCATCACTGGATACGATGCCGCAGGTAACGACTTCCCTGTGGTTTCGAACTCTGAAGCAAGTCCAATTCCTGAACTTGCCGAGGACGACGTCGACTTTGAGCGGCAGTGGGTCCGCCTCGGCGCGGTTGGCCCTGAATTGAGGGTCGCTTCCATCACCCTCTCCGATGACCACGTCGCACCTCGCGTGCGCGTTGACATTGACGTCGCAGTCGAGAACGTGGGAGGAGCGACGAACACTTCGTTCAACGTCGCGTTCTATGCTGGAGACGCAAGCGAGCCCTTTGAGCGACGTTCGGTGTCCGGTCTTCCGAGCGGTGAGCAGATCGTGCTCTCTGTGTCGTGGCAGGCCGAAGACGTGGATCGCATTCGCGTCGTCGTTGACGAAGAGAACGCGGTTCTCGAAGCCAACGACGAGGACAACGTGGCGGAGCACAGCGTGGAGGTTGCCTACGCCACTGGATTTGCATGGAAGGACTCCTACCGCGAGAACCCCTTGGCGTGGATCTTCTCCATCATGAGCATCATCATCCTTGGCGCGGTCGCCACGATCGCCCAACGCACGGCCATCGACCACGGCGAGGGAGCCTTCGTTGACGATGACGAGGATCTCTGGGAGGAACACGAGGCATCGATGGACGGGGACGAGGACGACGACGACAACGATGATGACGAGGACTGAGCGCCCAGCGTCATCCTCCACTCCGGCACACACGTTGAAAAGCACCCTCTGGGTGCTTGAGGCATGGACACCCCAAGCCTGCCCTATGCCCACGATGCCCTTGAGCCCCACATCTCGGAGAAGACCCTCTCCTTCCACTTCGACAAGCACCACATGGGCTACTATGGGAAACTCGTCGCAGCCGCGGAAGGCACCGAGTGGGCCACCGCTTCCCTTGAGGACATCATGACCTCCGGTCCCGCAGGGATGTTCAACAACGCTGCCCAGACGTGGAACCACACCTTCTACTGGAATTCCATGAGCCCAAACGGCGGCGGCGCTCCTTCCGGTGACCTCGCGAACGCCATCGATGCCGCATTCGGCTCCTTGGAGTCCTTCAAGGAACAATTCAATGCCGCGGCGGGTGGCCAATTTGGCAGCGGCTGGGCTTGGCTCGTCAAGGACTCGGAAGGCCACCTCAGCATCACCACGACCGGAAACGCTGGCTGTCCCCTCACCGAGGGGACCACTCCGATCCTTACATGCGATGTCTGGGAGCATGCGTACTACCTCGATTACCAGAACGCACGCCCCGCGTATTTGGCCGCGTGGTGGAACGTTGTGAACTGGGATTTCGCAGCGTCAAACTTCGCCTGAGTGCCCCGACCAGACCTGACGGAAGGGCTAAGAGTGCGGGGCTTTGCCTCGGGACTGCACAAGGGCGTGTAGATCAGCTGGAAGATCGCTTCGTTCGCAACGAAGAGGCCGCGAGTTCAAATCTCGCCACGTCCACCACTCCTGTGGCCCTCATACGCGATGAACAGGCGAGGTTCTTGACGAACCATCGAATGCAGGTTTGCCGTTCCCATTCCGATTCAGAACAACGAGGCGATGTCGCCCACCCGTGCGGCGAACGAAGCGTGAACGTCCCTTCGGTCAAGCACTTGGCTCAGCGTCAATTGTCCCACAGCGAGCGGGTTGGCTTCGTGGAAGGCACGGATCTCCTCAGCGTGCCATGCCTCCGTGCAGAGGTAGGCTACACCACCGAGCATTCGGGCGTGGGCGCTGGCAGGGAATCGGTCCTGCGCCTCCACCCAACGTTCCGTGAGTCCCCGCCAGACTTGTTCAGCGATGTGCCTGTTGGTCATCATTGCACCAATGAGGTACGGTGCGTCCTGCGTCCTGAACTCGGTAAAACAGCGTTGCAGCGTTCGCTCGGCCACCGCCGCGTCGGGCACGGAGGCTAGGGCAAAGAGCAGGCGTTGCTCGTCCTGAGGCGTGGTTGCATTCGCGCGTCGCTCGTCCAACAGCGCTTCGAGGCCGTTGGGGTTCTGAGCGGCAGCGACAGCGGTGGCCGG
>JAURMD010000135.1 GCA_030830875.1 Thermoplasmatota archaeon
AGAGGAAGAGGGTCACGGCATGGCTCAGGTTCGCGATGGGGTATCCTTCCCATGTGGGCAATGTGGCGAGCACGTCGCATCGCTCTAGGTCCGTTTGATCGAGGCCAGTTCCTTCCTCCCCAAACACCAAGGCGATGTGAGCTTCCCCTTCTTCTGCACGTTCGGCAAGTTCCCAGGGGTGAAGGAAATGCCTGAACAAGGTTTTCCGGCCCAACTCGCGTTTTCCGGAGGTGCCTACAACCAAGGTCGCGTCAGCAACTGCTTCGTCCAACGATTCGTGTATGGTGCAACCGTCAAGAATGACTCCTGCGTGTTTCGCACGATTTCGTGCTTCTTCGTCCTCTGGACTGCAGCGTGGTCGTACCAACCTCAATTGTGCGAATCCATGGTTGAGCATACCCCTGCATACGGCGCCTAAGTTTCCAGGATGGGTTGCCCCTACCAAGACGACGGTCAAGCGGTATGGGTCTGACGGCAAAGGTACGTCTGAACGGAAACCCATAGAATCACTCCATGCCAATGATGAGTTCGGCGAGACGTCGCGGATCCACGGGTTCGTAGAGGAAGGCGATGTAGCCACCTCGTTCGCGATCTGGCATTGGGATGGAACGTTTTCGGATGTTCAGGTGCTCACGCAGAAGCGCAAAGAGTCGGTTCAGCGTGGTTGCCTCTTCGGCATGCAGGCTGACGGGGTCACTTTCCCACGAGACGTGGACCGCCGGCATCGGCGTGACCTCGCTCAATCCTGGGTGCGCTGCCGGTAGCGGGTGACATAACCTGCAATCCAATTGCGTAACTTCTTGGAGTCAACGTCGGTGAGTTGCGCCACCATCAACTTGTTGTGGTTGAAATCCTCATTGAATTTCTCACCATGCTGTTCGACAAGCGCGATGGCTCGGATCTTGATGAAACTCGGTCGAATGTTGCCCATCTTGCTCACTCCGCGAGGGTCACTTCAATCGGAAAATCCGGTTCGTCGTGGCGCGTCACCTTCAACCGAACCTTACGAGGTGGATGTTCGATGCCCCTTGACCAGATGTGCTCATTCACCGCGGGGTCGATGTAGACCTGCTCTTCGGGCTTCACCTTGAGGTGACGAATCACCTGGTCGCGGATGATCTGCATCGCTCTTGGGGCGCGCTTGAAGCGGGTGATGTTCCACGCGTTCCTCAGGGGAACGACGATCTCAGATTCAGCAGAACGAACCATGGTCTCACCTCATCGCTGCAATTTGCTGCGGCGCCAATGGTGCCGCTTTCCGTGCGTCACGGTGTTTCGGTTGGTCTTGAGCATGACCCACACCGGTACGCGGCGGTTTTGCTTGCCAGCCTTGAGCAGGCGGGTCTTTTTCGCTGCGGGCTTGATCTTTGACACCACAATCACCTCAGTACTTGTCGAGACCTGGGTAGGCTGCTTCGGCCTGCGGGCGGACGTCGTGGGCAACGGCGTCGAGCATACGCTGCCCGGCGGCCGAAATCACGCGCCCGCGGTGGAGCATCTGGGTTTCGCCGTCGGCGTTTTCGATCGGTTTCAGATCGACGGTTTCGACCAGCCCTGCAGCTTCAAGTTGCTGAATGGCTGTTCGGATGACGTGCCTAGAACCTGCGGCTGGCGTGTTGGGCATGGAACCGTTGTCCTTGTAGCCACCAAAGGATTGGGAAAGGGCGGTCACTCCGATGGGCCCCTGCCGTGCAATCTTGCGAAGGATGGCTGCTGCTCGAACCTGCCACCAATCGGTTTGTGTCGGGGGTCGCTCTCGGGTGACACCGGTCTTGACGTATTCAGACCACTCGGGGGCACGTACGGCACCTTCCTCCACAAGTTTTGAGGCGAGGGCTGGGATGAGCAAGTCAACCGGGACGTCGAGGTACGTCGTCATCCAAACCACCGAACAGGTCGGCGACCGTGCGCCCCTATATCAAGGGCTCGGGAGCGGTAGTGCCCCCCTTCCCCGCAGTGATGCGGTCTGTGGCGGCGTGGACATCTTCTTCTACGGCCGCTCGAACGAGGCTGCATGAGGAAGGCACTGGCGCAGAATCCAAACCTTCTCAGGACCCTGTTGGGCCTCTCGCTTACCCTGATTTTTCTTCTCTCCTACGCGGTCTATGCGAACACGATCTCGACCTCCTACTACACCTACACAACCACGTCATACGAACACGTTGATGGACAGGTCGACCTCGATCGAACGTGGGACAGTGAGGCAAACGTCACCGTCTGGACCGCCAACGTCACCATCGACCGGTACAATTTGACGTGGGTCGAGGTCTCGGCGTACGACCTTGTTGAGCATGCACTGCTACGAGTTCAGGATGCTGCAGGCCTCTTCACACACCCAATGTTGGGGGACGCTGAAGCGTCAGGATTCTCCTGCATGGTGGATTGTACGCTTGAAGTGGAAACAGAATTGCAGGCCTACGATGGAACAGCCTCGTTTTTGGGATTGGCGACCAAAGATCCCGCTGCCCGATCCAATGGGACCGTGGTCTCAGCCAGCCTCGAGGAGGCTTGGGACGACGCTGCAGCGCTTGTCTCCACACGACACGGCTCCAACGTGCTTCGGATCACCATCGAGGAGCACGGCGAACGGAGCACCGCGCCCAACCTTGAAGTTCGCACTGTGAACGAGGAACTAACGTCAGTAGAACCATTCAGCGTTGACGTTGCCTCTGAATTTGTGTGGGCCCTCACGGCCGTGTTTGCATGCTTCTCCCTTGTCCTGTTTCCTGCTTTTGCAGCCTATGCAGTTGCGCGGCGCCGTGAGAAACGAAACGAGACCCTCCTTGCTGCCGCCCAACTGAGCGATGAGGCAGTGGACGATGGATTGACGTCCAAGACGGATGACGTTGACGAGGCCGAGTGAACGTCCCTGCCGCGCCCGATAAATAGGTCGGGGCCGTTGCCTGTTCATGCGCCGTTCCCGTGCTTGGGCGCTCCTCCTCCTGATGACGCTCGCGACGCTTGGGCCGGTCGCCGCAACGGGAGGGAGAGCGAACGGTGTTGACCTCGGCGTCACGGACACCTCCTTTTCCTACACGACATCGTCGGACGAAGGAAAATACCGAATGTTTTCCTCGAACCATCCTATCCCGGGGTTCAACCGTCCAGCATCCCTCTACGTCATCGATGCCATGGTGGATGTGCCCATTCAACTCAGCATCACCGTGACCAACGGCGGTACAATGGGCTCAGCACGCTCCGATGTTCGCGTGTTGGTGTTGCATGACGAATACGACAGGTTTGAGATCGCCAACGTCACCGAACCAATCAATCCG
>JAURMD010000136.1 GCA_030830875.1 Thermoplasmatota archaeon
CATCGTCCGGAGCCCGAGGTCCATGTCCGCGCTGACGGTCGTGGCCTCGCCGGTCACGTCGTTGCGCCATGGAGGGGCTCCATCGCCACCCTCCATCAAGGTGGCCGCTCAGAGTCCAACGTCCTGCAGTGAGGCAAGCGCGTCAAGTTGCGCCTTGGACAATTCACCTGCATCGGCCAGTTCGAACTCAAGGTCAAGGTCACCTCCTGCGTAACCACGCGCACTCATCCGTCGGCGATCGCCGACCATGGAGCGAGGCGGCACCGTGAGTCGGCCTGTCCGTCCGTCCGGAAGCGTCACGTCGACCTTGCCGCCAAGCATCATGACGCTGTAAGGAACGGCGACGCTCTGTACAAGCCTCCCTTCCTCCCACCTTCGGTCGGTGCCCGGATCGATTCGCAGCACAACGATGGCGTCTCCTGTCCCTCCGCTCGGATGCTCATGGCCTTGCCCTTTGAGCCGCGTCGTTGAGCCGTGCGCACGGCCGGGTTCGAGGGTCATGCGCAGGGAGGCTGCCTTGCTTTCAACGGCTCCAGCGGCGGTGGCCCGCAATCGACGAACCGTGAAGGGAAAGGACCCGCCTGCTTCTGCTTGAGCCAGCGTCAGGTCAAGGTGCACGCGAACATCGTCGCCGCGGGCTGCCTGCTGCGGTGCGCCCCCACGCGTCCCGAAGCCTTGCGCCTGCCGTGGCGGGCCTCGTCCGTTGAACATCTGGCCCAGCAGGTCTTCGAAGCCACCCATTCCTCCCGGAAATCCCCCCATTCCTCCTCCGCCGGGAAAGCCGCCAAAGCCGCTGAACGTGCTCCGCCGTTCCGCTTCCCTTGCCTCTGCGGTACCGATGCGGTCGTAGGCTTCCTGTACTTCCTTGAATCGGGCTTCAGCTGCGGGGTCGCCTTGGTTCCGGTCTGGATGGAACTGCCGTGCGAGCCGACGGTAGGCGCGGCGGATTTCTGCGTCTCCCGCCTCCCGGGCCACACCAAGCACCTGATACGGGTCACGTCCGGAGGCCACAATGCACGGTGGCGTGCGGCCCTCAAGAAGGCTCGCGAGGCCACGTTCACCTGCGCCGATGCGTTCTTAATGGGAGGGCAGGTCGCTCCGAAGGCTGAGGTTGTACCATGTCCAATGAGTCCGTGTCCTCTTTTGAGCAAAGCGTCCAAGACAAGCAGGACGCCATCGAGTCTTGGGTCCGCCGCAACGTGACCAAGGGGTCATGGGCGCGCATCATCCGAATGGCGCGCAAACCAAGCCCGGAGGAGTTCCGTCGAACGTCCATCGTGTGTGGTATTGGACTCTTCGTGCTCGGCGCCATCGGTTTTCTGATCCTTCTCCTGATGGACAACACCCTGCCATGGCTCATCCACGACGTGGCCAACATTCCGCTTCCCTGAGGTGATAGCATGCAGACCGATTTCATTGCTTACGTTCGTCATGAAGAGAAGTTGCTGCTGCTTCGCCGCAACAAGTCCGACGCCTCGTTCCCAGGCCTCTGGGACGGCGTCTACGGCCACGGCGCTGGGCCGGAAGACGTCTTGGCCCGCGTGGCCGAAGTCACCGGCCTGTCCGTGGACGATCTTTCCTTGCAGGCCGAGGGGCCGGACCGAGGCATTGACATGGGGCGCAGCCTCGTCGACGTCGTGCCGTACCTCGTCGTGACCAGCACGGACGAGGTCAGCCCGACCGGCGTCTATGACGCGGCGGAGTGGATTGACCCTGGCAACATGCAAGACTACGACTGCATCTTTGCCAACCTCGAGATGGAGGGCGCGGACAGCCTCTTCCGCGAGATGTACGGCTCGGTCGGCTCCTTCCTTTACATCGTGAAGTCCGCCATCGGGTCCGAGCAGCGTTTGGCCACCGAAATGCACGCGCGCCTCCACGGCAGCGGCAGCCTCCGCGAACTGCAAGACGAGATCCTGTCCATCGTCCACCCGCCCAACATGCGTGGTTACGTGTTCGTCGAGGCCAGTGCAAAGCACCACGTCGAGAAGCTCATCGGCCGTGCCGGTGGCCGTGACCCACAGTCGCGCCGTGGACTCAACCTTACGCCCCTGAAGAACGCCAAGTCGGTGCTCCCAGGCGAGGCTCCCTTGGAGAACATCCTCCCATACCTTGAGCCAAAGGCCGTGACCAGCGGCATTGAGGTTGGTTGCATCGTCGAGATCGTCACGGGTGCGTTCAAGGGCGAAAAGGCCCGCATCACCGCCGTGGCTGACGCGAAGGAAGAGGTCACGATGGAACTGTACGAACAGGTCATTCCGATGACGCTGAGCATGCGCGGTGACCACGTCCGGGTGCTTGAGCGCGTGAACGAGTGAACTTGAGGTGAATCGAGGGACTGAAAGGCTGTTTTTCGCAGCGTTCAAGCCCAAAAATCACGCCATCGGCATTATATACACGAGGCAAGTCGGCGACCTGCACACAGTGCACTGGAGGAGAGCAACATGCCGAAGCCTTGGACCGCTGAGCTCGTCAAGAAGGCGCTCGGTGTCCAGAAGTGCAACGGTTCGCTCGATTCCGCCTCCGAGGATCTGTCCTTGGAGAAGGCCATTGGTGTGGCCAAGGAGAAGGAAGCGTCGCTGACCGGTGCGGACCTCAAGGCCCGAACGCGCGAAGTGATTGGCACCTGCGTGGCCATGCGCGTCAAGATCGACGGGCACTGGGCCAAGGATGCCCTCAAGATCATCGAAGATGGGGAGTGGGACGACCGATTCAATTGACGAGATTCACGAGTTGCGGGAGAGGTTTCGGCCTCGCTGACCGCAGAGGTGAGGAAAAATGCAGGAACAAATCACCGCCGCCATCCAGGAAGCCGTCGCGAACGCGCCTGAGCGCAAGTTCGTTGAGTCGATTGAGTTCGCGTTCACCGTCAAGGACGTTGACCTGAAGAACCCGAACAACCGTATCAAGGAAGAAATCCGCCTTCCTTCTGGCCGCGGCCGAGAGATTCGCGTGGCCATGTTCGCCTCTGGTGAGGCAGCCGAGAAGGCAAGAGCCGGTGGCATCACCGTCTTCCCACCCGAGCAGATCGAAGAAATGGGCACCGACAAGGGCATGGGCAAGAAAATTGCCAACCGCTACGATTTCTTCCTCTCCGAGGTTCCCCACATGGGCCTCGTTGGACGCTGGCTCGGTGTCATCCTCGGTCCCCGTGGAAAGATGCCCCGTCCCGTCCCCCCCGTGGTTGACCCCACCGCCATCGCCGCTGGCCTGCGCACGACCGTGGTCGTGAAGTCTGGAGACAAGATGACCTTCCATGCCACCATCGGTACGGCGTCCCAATCCATCGATGACCTCGTCGCCAACGCGATGGAGGTCTACAGCCGTGTCCTGACCCGCCTTGAGCGCGGTCCGAACAACATCCGCTCCCTCTACGTCAAGACCACAATGGGTCCTGCCGTGAAGGTGGAGGTGATGGCATGATCCCCAAGGTCATGTCATGGAAGCGCGACACGGTCGCGGACCTCGAAGCCTTACTGACCTCGGGCAAGACCATCGCCGTCATCGACATCCACGGTGTTCCCGCAGGCTCGATGATCGCCATGCGCGCAACGTTGCGCGAGGACATGGACATCCGCGTCGCGAAGAAGCGCCTGATGCGCCTCGCTTGGGAGAAGGCCGGCTACGACATGAACCACCTCGAAACCTTGTTCGACGGTGCCGTCCAGCCCGCGTTGGTCGCCAGCAACTCCGTTGACTCCTTCCAGATGTACAAGGACCTCAAGGCGACCGAAGCCGGTCGCGCCGCCAAGCCTGGCGACATCGCTCCACACCAGATCGTTGTGGAGAAGATGGACACCGGTATGGGTCCCGGTCCCATCGTTGGTGAACTGAACTCGGTCGGCATCCCAGCGAAGATCATGGGCGGCACCGTCCAGATCCAGAAGCGCATCGTTGTGCTCGAGGAAGGCGAAGTGTTCGAAGGCGACCTCGGCATGATGCTTGGCAAGATTGGCATCAACCCCATCGTCACCGGGCTTCGCCTCATCGGCACGCTCGAGGACGGCGTCATTTTCCAGCCCGATGTCCTCGACATCGACTACGCGTCCTTTGAATCGGACCTGATCGGTTTCGCTGCGGGTGCGTTCAACGTCGCCTGCAACATCGGATGGTTCACGCCGCAGACCACCCCGGTCTTGCTGGCGAAGGCTTCCTCGGAAGCCCTGGCCGTGGCGCTCGAGGTGGCTCACCTCTCGACGACCACCATGCCCCATCTGCTCGCCCGTGCCCAGCGCGCCGCCATCGGCGTCGCTGGCTCGTTGGATTCCTCCGCGCTCGACGACGAGCTTGCGGCCATGCTGGGAGCGGCGGCTGACGCCGCTGCCGCAGCCGCAAACGTTGCCGAGAGCGCTGACGCCGCCCCTGCCGAGGCGGAGGAAGAGGAAGAGGAAGAGGAAGAAGAGGCCGGCTTTAGCGGCCTTGGAGACCTGTTCGGCTGAACAACCAAAGGAATGAGGTGAACGAAATGGAGTACGTCTACGCTGCCATGATGCTGCACGCCGCTGAGAAGGACATCAACGACGATGCCGTGACCGCCGTTTTGAAGGCGGCCGGTGTCGACGTCGACGCTGCCCGTGTGAAGGCCCTTGTGGCCTCGCTCGGCGGCATCGACATCGCTGAAGCGATGACCCAGGCCATCGCTGCCCCCGCTGCCGCCGCGCCCGCGGCCGCCGCGCCCGCTGCCGCCGCCGCCCCCGCTGAGGAGGCTGAGGAGGAAGAAGAGGAAGAGGGTGGCTTCGAGGGTCTCGGCTCGCTCTTCGGCTGATCCGACACGACCTCCCGTCGTGCTGACGCGGTCCAACCTGCGTCAGCCTTGATGGCGACGTCCGTGCCGGTATGGTTCCCACCTCAACCGGTTCGCCGGTTGCGGATGTCCGCCCAACGCAACACCTTCATGCCCGCGCCACCGGCGCTCAGGGCATGGTGCGCCCTCGCACGCTGGACCTTGAGGTCAGCGTGAGCCCCATCGAGGCAATCCGCGCTCTGCGAACGGTGGTGAACGAAGCAGGGTGGCCCATGCGACGAGAGGAAGGCGCCCGAATGGTGGACCGTTTTGCCATCATCATGCCCATGACCCAATCCGCGCGCACGTTGGGCATCGAACTGCTCGACGGACCGCTTCGTGGAACCACCGTGATGGCGTGGTCCGAGACGCGTGGCACCACCGGTGCGGTTCACATGGTCAGTTGGTTGGTGCCTGGGGGCGTGGAATTTGGCCTCGGCGCTGATCTGTTTCACGCATGGGTGCACGCCCTGCCCCGCATCCCTTGGCGCTGGACCTTTGCTGAACGTTCCAACGTGGGCTTCCTGCTCCCCACATGGCGGCGTGCGCGTCGTCGCTTCGCCTCGCTAGGTTTCGACACCTCTGGAGCAGGCTGGCCGCGACCGAGCGCACGGTCATGGCCTCCCGACAAAGAGGCGTCCTAAGCGCGAAGGTGATAGGGCAGCGCTGCGTGGGGCAACCAGAGGGAGCCGCATGTCAAAGGTGAGCGACTTCGTCGAGCGCGTGAAAACAGAACGCGACGCGCAGATCCTCGTGGTTGGCATCCTCTTCTTCACCGTCGCCTTTCCCACGGCCTTCGCTGTGGCCGCCAGCAACGTCGAATCCGGTGGCCTCACGGCCGTGGGTGACTACGTTGTGAACGGTGAAGTCATCGCCATCACCCTCGAAGACGGCGGTGAGTACATCGCAGACGGGGACACCTGGTCCTTCACCCAGCACTCCGATTCCGAACGCGCTCAGATTCAGGCGGCCGGTGGGAACGTCATCGGGCTTCGGATCACGTTGACCTACGACGAAGACGAAACCGTTGGGAACGCCCCGATTTGCATTGCACCGGGACAGGATGGTGCAGATACCATCTCGGCGAGCCTGACCCACGGTGAGCACACGGGCTCTGGCGACGGTACGAACCCTGGTTCGCACACGGTCAACCTCTACTGGGTGAACGAGACCTTGCTTCAAGCGGCAGAGAACGGGGACGTGATCTCTGACATGAGCGGTGCTGACATCTCCGAGCAACTCGACGCGGGAGACGCCGGCCTCGGAGAGTACGACATCGAGGTTGGCGTCACGGCCGAGACCGGCAACGCTGGACCCGGCTGCAGCCGTGAAGACAACGGCGAGCAGGTGGATTGGGTCGTCGAGGTCCTTGTCCTCGACTTCAGCGTCGCACCCTACCTTGAGGTTGATCCCACCCTCTGAGTCTGCAGATAGAACTGCATCCAATGGCCGCTGCTGGCTTCCACCGAGGCAGGGCGTTCAATCAAAGGCGCTGAAAAAGCCGTCCAAGGGAAGAACGTCCGCCACGCGCTCCTCGATCATCGTTCGAATCGCTGCCAGCCAGGCTTCGCTTCGGGCCTCGGCCCGCATGATGAGGACCGCTTCCGTGTTGGATTGCCGCGCAAGGTACCAGCCGACCTGCGAACCGTCTTCGTCCTCAAATCGAACCCTCACGCCGTCCACCGTCGAACAGGGATGGTCCGCGAAGGCGGTCGTGATGGCCGCAACGGCGCGTGCTTTGTCGCCTTCGTCGCACGGCACCTTGCACTCGCCCGTGGTCGGAAGGTTTGGTGCGACCACGTCCAACGCGGTCGAGAAGGTCAGCCCTTCTCCGGTGGAGAGCCGGGACCACAGGTCCACGAGCCGAGCCGCGTTGTACAGGGAGCAATCGAACCCGAACCAGCCCCGGTCGGCCGGGAAGAGGTGGCCGCTCATTTCCGCGGCCAACCGGCAACCGGGACGTGCTGCCAATTCGCGCTTCATGAAGGAATGGCCCGTCCTCGACATCACGGGATGACCCCCCGCGTCAAGGATGGCCTGCTCGACGTTCATGGAGCACTTGACGTCGAACAGGACCGTGCGTTCGTGCACCGATGCGTCTTCAGGAAGGTCTGCAAGCACGTCACCGACAAGGAGGGCCACAAGGCGGTCTGGATACACGAACTCACCCTCCTCGGTCACGGCTCCAATTCGGTCGCCGTCGCCGTCGCTTCCGAGGCCAAACTCAGCCTTCGTTGAGCCAACCAAGGCCGCGAGGTCGACCATGTTCTTCGGTCGGGTGGGGTCGGCGCCATGGTTCGGCTCGCTGGCGTCCCACGTGCAGTGCACGTCGTGAACCTCGGCTCCCAAACGCTTCAGGACCTCAACGAGGTAGGGCCCCGGGACGGCGTTTCCAGCGTCCACGGCGACGCGAACTGGTCGCGCGAGGGGGCCCACGCTTTCGAGGATGGCATCGAGGTACGTCGCCATGTAGGGCTGTTCCGTCCGAAGGCCCTCACCCAACTGAAAGTCGCCTTCAAGAAAGCAGGCTTTGAGACGTTGAATGTCTTCTCCAGCAAGCGGAAGGGTCCCTTCGCACATTTTGAATCCGTTGTGCGTCGGCATGGGAAGGTGGCTGGCGGTCACCATCACGCCTCCCTGAACGTCAAGGGTCCAGCATGCATGGTAGACCGCACCGGTGGTGCAGATGCCAAGATCGAGGACGTTGGTGCCCGTCGACAGGATGCCGTGGACGAGCGCCGCGGTCAGGTCTGAGCTGGTGTCCCGAATGTCCCGCCCCACCGCGATGCGCTCCGCGTTGAGCATGGTGCCCAGAGCACGCCCGAGCCGTTCCGCAAAGGCGGGGGTCAACTCGTCGTCCTCAGCACCCGAAGCGTGCCCACGGATGTCGTAGGCCTTGAAGCAGTGCTCAGGCCACTCCATGGTCGAGCCACCGTGCCTTGATTTTTGAACGCGCCTGCTCAAGGCAATGCGGCCTGCACGACAATTTCCACCGCCGCACCGGCCGGGAGGGCTGCAGCTTGGAACGCGGCTCGTGCGGGCTTCACGTCCACCCCATCGAGCCACGCGGCATAGGCTTCGTTCATGGTGGCAAAGTCCTGAATGTCGGCGAGCAGCACCTGCGCGAAGGTGACGTCGTGTTTGCTGCAGCCTGCTGCGTGAAGCAAGGCGTCGATTTTGGCAAGCGAAGCCGCCACTTGCTCGGCCACCCCTCCCGCTTCGGGCGCGATTTGCCCCGAGAGCCACAGCACTCCATTGGCCGACACGCCCGGTGTGTAGGGGCCGTAGGTGGCTGCTCCGGGGAGGCCAACGCCGCGCTTCTTGCTCATGGTCCCCGCGTTGCGTACGGGTCCATCAAGGTCGGGGCGGGAGGTCCTTGAGCGGCGGCCATGCTCGACGTTCATGGCGACGTGCTGGGTGCTTGACCACCCGGCTCACGTTCGGGCACTGGCGGACGCTGTACGCCGCGGTTCCACCTCCGACCTGCTCCTCGCAACGGACCGGCCTGAGGTTCGCATGATGCTCGAGCAAAGGGATGGACACCTGCCGTCCAGGCGCACAGAATGGTTGCCCAGGGCCCGGGGTGCGCTCGGGGGGCTCCGTCGTGCCGTGCTCGCTCGTCGGGTGGTGCGCCGCTGGCTGCATGATGTTCCTCAGGCTCAGCGAATGGTGGCCATGAATGCCCCCTTGATGCCGTGGGCCGGTCGGTTGGCAGGCCTTGAGGAGCGTTGGTGCCTTGTCGACACCGAGGTGCAGCATCGGCACCTGCGGTGGCTTGATCGTGGCGTGACCGATCTGGTCGTTCCCACGCACTGGCGGCAGGACCTCGACGGCGGTCGCCTGCAGGCGTGGGAGGTCGGAGCATCGGAAGGGCGGTGGCGCCTCCACAGGCTCGATGGCACGCATCAGCACCTCCATCTGCACCCCATCCGTCGTCCACTGTGCCTCCACGACCCCCCGCGCTTGCTCGTCCGTCGGCTGATCGGTGACGGCAGCCACGACCGTGGCGAAGTCGTCGCGCTGCCGGACACTGTCATCGAGGGGTTCGACCTCGTGCTCTGGGACGAGGTACCCAAGGTTGTCGAGCGGCGCGCATGGCACCTGTTGGACGTTCTTTCTGAGGTGGACGGGGTCATCACGCAATCGACCACCTTCGCGGCAGAAGCAGCCTTGCTCGGGGTGCCGACCCTGCTCGTTTCTCGAGCAGAGCGGGGCTACCTCGACCGTGTTGAGGACGAGGGTTGGCCGCTGTTTCGCCACCGCGGACCGTGCGAAGGCGAAGCGTGGCTTGACGTAAGAGCACGCTGGTTGACCGGCTTGGCGCTCACCGATGCGCTTGACCCCGACCCTTGGCCTGCTGCATCGGATTCGCTGCGGCGGATGCTTGCTCAGTCGGACGAGGACCCAAGCCAGGCACGCATGATATCGGCGTGATCTCCATTGAGCCAAACGCTTCCGTCGAGGACCTGTTCGATGGGAACGAATGCGGCGTCCGCTGCATCGTCCCCAGCCCGAGGCTCTTGCGCCTCGTCGACCATCGTCACTTCGTAGACGATGCTCACGACGTGCTTTCGCTCGTCCCGGTTCGGGTCGCTCATGACCATGAGAAGGCGAGGGTCGCGTCCAAGGATGCCCGTTTCCTCCTCCAATTCGCGGAGGCAAGCGTCCTCGGTTCGTTCGCCGTCATCGACAAAGCCGCCCGGGCAGCCCCAGGCTCCAGCGTTGGGCGGATGTCGGCGCTGAATGAGCAACACCTCGTTCCCTCGCCGGACGCACGCATCGACCGCAAGGCTCGGGTTGCGGTAGCCTTGGCAGCGGTCGCAGAGGGCCATCCGGTCACGCTCCGTACCTTCGGCTTCGCAGTTGGTAGGCGCGAATGGCTTTCAGCAGGTCCTTTTTGGAAAAGGACGGCCAGAAAACGTCGGTGAAGTACAATTCCGAATAGGCCATCTGCCAGAGCAAGAAATTGGAGATCCGCTCCTCGCCGGAGGTTCGGATGACGAGGTCTGGGTCAGGCATTTCGGCCGTGTACAGGCGTGCGGAGACCGCACGCTCATCGATGGCGTCCAGGTCAAGTTGCCCTGCAGCATGGTCTTCAGCAATCGAACGAATGGCAACGAGGATCTCTTCCCTGCTTCCATAGGCGAGGCAGACCGAGAAGACGAAGTTGTCGTAGTCGGATGTTCGAGCTTCGGCGTGGTCGATGGCGTCCAGCACGCGTTGTGGCAGGAGTTCCCGCCTGCCGATGATCTGCACCCGGACGTTGTTGGCGTGAATCCGCTCGTCCTCTGCGATGTCCATCAGGCCTTCCACATAGAGGTCGAAGAGGGTGTCAAGTTCCTCGGCGGGGCGCTTCAGGTTCTCCGTGGACAGCGCATAGACCGTGAACCAAGGTATGCCCAGTTCCAGCACCCAATCCAGCACCTCCTCGAGTTTCGCCGTCCCGATACGGTGGCCCAGACCGGCCTCGATGCGTCGTCGGAAGGCAAAGCGCCGGTTTCCGTCCATGATGATGGCAAGGTGCTGCGGCCGCGCCTCGTCCGCGAGGATCTCACGGAGCATGCGCTGCTCAACGGCACGCCCAAGGGCGTCCCCAACACGGTCGCTGACCCCCATGACGTCACCCCCAGCGTCGCTCCGCCCTTGAGGCATCCGCAGCACCGAGGGCAGGGTTCACACGCGCCATCCACGTCGGAGCAGCATGGAGGGCGATGCACCGTGGCCGACGGGCCTGCTCAACCCCTCCTCCACGGGAACCACGCACACCGCGTGGGGTCCTGTTGAGGTCCTGCCCGTTGAGGCGGACCGCCTGCTCGACCTTGGTGCATCGTGGGGTCATCTTCCCCCGCTCGGGAATCTTGAGCACCTTCGGCACGACCGACACGGCCGTTGGGGCCTCGTCGAAGAGGACGATGCGGTCTGGGATGTGCTGCTGCTTCGCTTCGGCTGTGGTCGCCGTGCTTCCTCCCTCGCTCAGCAGCACGACCGGTGTGCGGCGTTGGAAGCGACGGGTGCTGTCCAATTCCCCGTTGGTGGCGTGGTGGTTGAAGGTCATGACGCGCTGTTGGTCTATCCGCACGCGAAGAAGGTTGAGATGAAGGGAGGGCTGATCGCCGCCTTCGAGGATGCCGGGCGCGCGCTGACCGCCCTCTCACGTTGGTCCACGCCTTGTGCAGAACGACGTTGGAACGATGAGGTTGCAGCGCTTGAGGGGCGCCTCGGCGCCACCACGCTCTGGCGAGCACCGCACCATCCGTCCACCGTCGGCCTGCCGTGGCTTCGCCTCTCGCTGCACTCGCGTGTCTCGGTTGATGAGGGGTCCACCTGTTACCGCATCGTGCCTCCAACCCTCGACGAGCACCTCGCCATGCCTGAAGCTCGACGTCCTGGTCTTGCTCACGCGGCGATGCTCGAAGGTGAAGCGGTGGAGGCAGGTTGTGGACCGGACGAGGGCGGACCAGCCGCGTGGTTTGCCGCGTGGTCGTCGAAGGTGCCCCCAGCATGGGTGGCGCGTGGACCCATGTCCACCTACAGGGGAGGGCTCTGGATTTGGCGCTATGCCGACGTGTTGCGTTGGCGCGCGGCGGCCCAGATGTGGCACGACGAGGACCTGCTGGTCTCAACGGCGAGGTGGCTTGCTGACGTTGACCGGCTTCAGGCTCGTCTCGGTGTGCTTCGCATGTGGCGCTCGCTGGCGTGGGTCGGCGTGGCCGGTGGCATCGTCGCCATGTACGCGCATCGCATGACCGTCGTCCCCCCGCAAGGTGTTGCGGTGATTGCCCTTGCCTCTGCAGGGCTGGTCGGGCTTGGTCTGCTCCGCTACCGGCTGGCTGAACCCACCGCCTTCTGAATCAGCGTGATTGACGAACGCGTGCGTCGTGGAATTCGAGGCCCAGATCTTTGGCGATTCGCACGATGCTGAGGACAAGGTCCTCGCGGGCCTTGCGCTCCTCCACGGAGGATGCGATGTCCCAATACAGGTTCACACCGACGTCGATGGACTGTGCTGAGATGCCGTCGACCGTGCACCAGGAGGCTTCCTCACGCAAGGTCTTGGGGTTGGTTCGGATGGCCTCGACGACCTTGTCGCAGAAGGTTTCGACCGCTTGCGGGTCCGAACCGAGGTCGAGGTGCAGGGCCGTTTGCCAACGGCGCCAGCGCCGCTTGCCCCAGTTTTCGACGGGCGCAGAGACAAGGTTGGCGTTTGGGACGGTGAGGATGGTGTCGCTCGAGGTTCGAAGGATTGTGGTCCGGAGGTTGATCTCCACGACTTCGCCCTCGCTTCCGTCGACGATGATCCAATCGCCCACCTTGAACGGTCGGTCCAGCAACACGGTGATGGCGCCAAAGAAATTCGAGATGGTGTCCTTTGCAGCCAACGCAAGCGCAAGACCGCTGATGCCCAAACCAGCGAGCAGGGAGGTCAGGTCCAAGCCGAACGCGTCTGCAACGAAGACGCCGCCGATGAAGAGGATGAGGAAGCGAAGCACGCTCTCAAGCGCGGAAACGACCGTTCGCTGGGAACCGTCCAATTCGTCGTCGCTGTCGATGGCTTCGACCACGTCTTCCACGATGCCGACCAGTCGGTAGGCGGCCATCACCACGGAGGACACCGTCACGAGTTGTGCGGCACCGATCAGGATGCTGAACACCACTCCGGGGAGCACAATCAGGTCCGAGCCTTCGGCGTGCAAGGCTTTCATCTGCAGCAGCAGCACGAGCGCAATCCCTGCACCAGCGGCGGTGCCGATGGCCCGTTCGCTGGCAAGCAAGGCCGTCGACGTCCGTTTGAGCCGGACGATGCGGGCCAGCGCCCTCGGGGCGAGGTTGACGGTGACGATCCGCCCAAGCAAGGCCGCCACAAGCACGACCAGCAAGGCCAGTGCCGTCCAGCGGTTTGTTGCGAGGAACTCCGGCCCGGGGGCTGTGAGCAGGTCCATGGCCGCGCCAAACCGGCTCACCGCTTGAAGGCGACTCAGCGCGTTGGCGTCGCAAACGTGCGCGACGGCTTGATAGGCGCTGCTTCGCTCGCAAGAGCAATGCTCGAGCACCGTCCCTCCACAACGGCCGGCCTTCGGCGCACTGCATTCTTGCTTGCGCTGCCTTTGTTGCTCACGATGGCTGCACCCGTTGCCAACGCTGGCGTGCAGCAGGACGAGGTTGGACAGGCCCCCGGTGACATCTGGGCGAACGACTACGTCAACTACGAATTCCCATGGGGCGGAGACGACCGGGTCCAGTTCAAGGCCTACCACGACTACGAAAGCATGCGTGAGCGCATGCTCCGCCTCGCAGAGGACAACCCCGAATTCCTTGAATTCCATGAGGGGTTGAACGGTGGCGTCAACGCCCGCGGCGAAACCACCACCGAGGAGACCTACAAGGGGTGGTTCTACCAGCACCCAAGCCCTTGGATGAAGATCACGATGGACGTTGAGGGCGGCGAATACAACGCCTTTGTGGGGGATTCGGGCAACTACGCAGATCGGCCCGACATCCTGATCGTTGGCAACCACCACGCGCGTGAGTGGATGTCCTATGAAGTGCCGATGTTCTTCCTTGAGACCCTCGTGTTCTCCATGAACAACCCGGACTACGACAACGACGGTGACGGACGCATTGACGAAGACCCTTGGGGGGACGGCGACGGCGACGGCATCCTCGACGACGACGGCGATTGCCTTTCGCTCGCCCCCGAGCATCAGGACAGCGACGGCGACGGAATCCCGTGCGGCCCAGGTGACCTCGGTGTGGACGAGGACTACTCAGAGAACTGGATCGTTTCGCTGGTTGAGTCCCGCGAAATCTACCTTGTGCCCATGCTGAACGTGGACGGCAACCGCTACGATCGTGAGGAATATTGCGGTGAAACGGCGTGGGAAAACTGCGCCACCTCTGGCTGGAGGAAGAACCTCCGCGACAACGATTACTCCGGCAGCGGCCCCTTCCCCGACCTTGACGAACAGGTCGACGAGGGCTGCGACGGCGTGGACTTGAACCGCAACTACGAGTACGAATGGGGCGCGCCGCTCGGTGCGACGGGCCCACTCATTCCCGGCGATTGCATCGCGGGCACGACGAACAACGACGTCTACAACGGCCCGCCCGATTTGCCCATCGACGACGAAGACGGTGACGGCTTGTTCAACGAGGACGACGTGGACGGCAACGACGACGACCGTGACGGCATCGTCGACGAGGACCCCCTTGGTGGCAACACCGAGCCGGAGACGAAGTTCATTCAGGACTTGACCGAGATGAACGACGACAACAAGAACGGGGGCTCTGAATTCCGTGCGACGTTGACGTGGCATTCCTTCTCGGAACTCGTGCTCTACCCGTGGGGGCACTGCCAGAACTGCGACAACCCAGACCAGGCCCAACTCCGCTACCACGGGGACGTGCTCGCCTCCTACACGAACTACGAGAACATGCAATCCTCGTCTCTTTACCCCACCACGGGCGACTTCTGCGACTGGCACTACGGCGTCTTCGAGTCCTACTGCTACACGATGGAGATCGGCAACGCCTTCCACGAGCGCCCAGAAAACGTGGACGACATCGCCGTCCGCAACGTCGGCGTTGGCTTCTACATGACGTGGATTGCCGACAACCCACGTGAGAAGGCCAACCTTGCCATCGCGAACATCTCGTTCACGCAGTTCGTGACGCCCCCCGAAGACGTCGTGGTTCCGGCGAGCGGGGACCTGCCCATCGACGTCTGCATTTCCACCGCCTTCCCGTACACGCTCAATCAGAACCTCAGTTTCGTTGAATGGCGCCTCGTGCGCCCATCGCGCATCCAATCCGATTTCGGACCGCGGGAATGGCAGGCAGAGCCCTGGACCGAAACCGGCTTTGGGGTCGTGAAGGAGGCTTCCTGCACCCTGCTGGACGGCGCCAACGGAACGGTGCTCCGTGCCATGCTGCCCGTGCCCGACGACCTCTCCGGGCAAGTTCACTACCGCGTCGTGCTTGGCACCCTGTCCGGGAGTGAACTGTTCACGTACCCCGGCAACGAGGCCTACCACGTCCTCTCCATTGCCTACCGGGCCTCCTACGGAGGCACCTTTGGCGCCCTCGTCATGTTCTTGTTCATCGCTGGAACGGTGTGGGGCGGCCTCGGCATCGCCCTGCGCACGATGCTGTCGGACGACGAAGCGAAGGTGAACCTCGCCGACGCCCTCCTCGAGGAGGAGGTGGACGCGTGAGCGGGCAATCGGACGAGTTCAGTGGGCGCTTGGGGCTCATCTTCGCGACCATCGGCGCCGCCATTGGTACGGGCAACATCTGGCGTTTTCCTCGCATGGTCGGGGCCAACGGCGGCGGTACCTTCCTCATCCCGTGGCTTCTGTTCCTCTTCATTTGGTCCATCCCCCTCGTGATCGCTGAGTTCGCGATGGGCAAGCGAAGCCGAACGGGAACCATCGGAACCTTTCGCATTTTCACCGGCAAACGCTTCGCGTGGATGGGCCTGTGGACCGCGTGGATCTCGACCGCGATCGGCTTCTACTACGCCGTGGTGGCCGGTTGGTGCCTGAAATACTTCCAACTCGGCTTGAGCGGCGGACTCACCGAAAACGGTGTGGACACCGTGCAGGTGTGGAACGAATTCCTTCAGGCCCCTGGCCAGGTCATTTTCTACCAGTTCCTTGTTGTCCTGCTGACCCTGCTCGCCATTTCACGTGGCGCGAAGGCCATCGAGAAGGTCAACGTCGTGCTCATGACCTCGCTGATGGTCCTTCTGGTCCTGACGATGTTCATGGCGCTCAGCATGGATTTCCGTGACGGGACCCTCGATGGCGCCTTGTTCATGTTCACGGTGGACTGGTCCAACCTGTTCAACGCAGAAATCTGGATCAACGCCCTGTCGCAGTCCGCATGGTCGGCTTCGGCGGGCATGGGCATGGCGATCACCTACGCGGTCTACATGCGGAAGGACGAGGACACGACGCTCAACGCCTTCGTGATGGGTTTGGCCAACAACAGCGTCTCCATCATCGCCGGCTTGACCGTCCTCTCGGCGATTTTCGCGGTCGAGGCCGACCCCTTGGCCACGGTGACCGGCGGTTCCTCAGCCATCACCTTCCTCGCGCTCCCGGAAGTGTTCGCACAGGCTCCCGGCGGGGCGTTGGGTCCTTTCTTCATGATGGCCGGTTTCTTCCTGGCCTTGTCGTTCGCGGCCCTCACCTCGATGATCTCGACCGTCGAACTGTGCGTCCGCAACTTCGTGGACCACGGCTACGAGCGCTCGCAGTCCGTCTGGCTCACTGGGGTGGCCATCTTCCTCTTCGGCCTTCCATCGGCCTTGTTGTGGATCAAACTCGATGGTGAAGGGGTGGCATACCCCGAATTCCTCGAGGTGCAGGACCACATTTGGGGCTACGGCCTCATGTTCTCCGGCCTGTTCATCGCCTACACCATCTGGCGGTACGGCTTCCTGAAGTGGAAGGCCCAGGTCGAGGCCGGTGAGGCCGAGCCCGGCTTGGCCGGTTACCTGAACGTTGGAGTGTCCGGGTTCCGTGACGATTTCATCAACACCGGCGACAACGACCTGTGGATCGGGCGATGGTGGGACCTGCTTCTCTACCTCGCGTTCCCCGTTCTGTTCAGCGTCCTGATGATCTCCTACTTCGGCAGCATGATCGCGAACACCGAGGACGTCTGGAACCCCCTCAATCCGCATGGGTTGGGCATCATCCTCGCCTTCTGGGGGGTTGTCGCAGCCCTCTTCCTCTGGTTCAACCGTTACCTCGTGATGCGCCCTGTGTACCGCAACGTGCCTGAAGGAGCCCAAGTCGACATCTCGATGCTGCCGGGTGGGAACGACCCCCTTGTGCTTCAACTCGGTGATGACCTACCTGACCTTGTCAACGTGAATCAGGGGTGAGCCCGTGGAGGACCTGGTCCGCCTCCTCGTAACGGGGCTGGTGGTCGCCGCCATCCTCGTTCCGGTGGTTCGATGGTTTTGGTCACGGTTCGACAGGCCAACAGAAGCCCAAGTCGCCTATGAGGAAGAACGGGCCCGTCAGAAGCAGGAAGCACGGATGTGGGCGCAGATCGAGGCCAAGATGCGAGCCGACGAAGCGGCTGCTGAGAAGGCCGCGGCCGAGGCACGGTATCGGCTGGAACTTGAAGCACGGGCAAAGGGTGCGGACCGTTCGCAGATCCGTGGAGCCATCAGCGCCCTCGGCAGCGAAGAACTCCAGCCGGTGTTGAGGGAGGTCCAGGAGAGCCGACCGACGCCCAAGACGACCGTCGGTGCAGCGGCGGCGGTTCAGGACGGCGACGCGGTGTTTGAGAAGGACCCGGACGATGCGGACCTCCGCGTTGAGGGACCTGTGCAGGTCAGCCTACAGCAGGACCGTGCGGGTGTCCCTGCACCCGATTGGGACCTCATCGAGCGGCTTCGTGCCTTGAAGGAACGAACCGAAGAGGGCGTCGATGCCGCGTTGATTGACCCGCATCCGGAAGTGCCGGCGATGCCGGACCTGACAGCATTGGAGCAGGACGTCGGTGCCGGAAGTGACGAATCAACCGACGAGTCCGAAGCGAAGGACGGTGCAGAAGCGACGGAGCCCGAACCTTCGAACGAGGCCGAAGTCGAAACAGGCGTGGACAACCGTTCAGAGGTCGACCCTCATACCTCGTCCGATGAGGACGTCAATGTGAGCATCGAGGACCAATCCGAGACCGCTCACGACACCCCTTCCGATGACGGCGATGAGGTGAGCGTCAAGGAACGACGTCCGACCATGAAGGCTGCCCCCGTGGACGTGGATACGGTGTGGGACGAAGCCGACACCACGGCCAGCGACGACGAATGGGACGTTGAGTGGTGAACGGGTCTTCCTGACCTTGAAACGACGAATGGCTCATGAAGCCCGCCACGGCAGCGCGACGCATGGTGCAGCGCCCTCGAGGGACCCGAGACTTCGGGCCGCTGGAGAGCCGTCGCCGCCGTTTGCTCGAGCAGGTGCTCGACAACGAAGCCGTGCGCGCTGGCTTCGACCGCGTGCAAACGCCGCTCTTCGAGTCGCTGGACCTCTTCACGGCCAAATCTGGCCCCGGGGTCATCGGTCAATTGTATGCCTTCGAAGACAAGGGGGGTCGTCCGTTGACCCTGCGTCCTGAATTGACGGCGCCCGTCATGCGAATGATTGCAGAAGAGATGCGAGCAGAGGCCAAACCCCTTCGCCTTGCGTACCACGGTGCCTGCTTTCGCTACGAGGAATTCAAAACGGGGCGGTACCGAGAATTCTACCAGTACGGCATCGAGGTGGTGGGTGCTTCCGGTCCGCTTGTGGACGCAGAAGTCATCGCCCTCGCGGTTCGAATGCTGCACGCCACCGGGCTGAAGGGCTGGACGCTGAGGATTGGCCACGTGGGGGTGCTTCGCGACGTTCTTGCAGGCCTCGGGTTGTCCGATGTGGCTCCAGAGGGCGGTGAAGCCCCGATCTCGAGCGCCATGCGTCTGCTCGACAAAGGCGACGTGAACAGCCTGCAAGCCTTGTTTGCTGCTCAGGGCTTGGACGCTGCAGGCCTCGATCTCCTGCACGCCCTCGGCGAGGCTTCTGGAGGAAGGGAAGCCCTGGCCTCGGCCCGCCCCCTGCTCAAGGCGCACGGCTTGTCCTTGCTCGCACTGGACGCGTTGGTGGAAACGGTGGAAGCTCTCGACCTTCTCGCACCAGCCCCGCCGGCGCTTGAGGTCGACCTTCGGGTGGCAAGGGGTTTGGATTATTACACTGGGATGGTCTTCGAGGTCCACGTGCCCGAACTTGGCGGTGAAGGTCAGGTGCTCGGTGGTGGCACCTACAACCTGCTCCACCTCTTCGGATTGGAGGACCTCGACCCATCGTGTGGATTTGGATTGGGCTTCGACCGCGTCCTTCTGGCCCTTGAACATCAAGCGGCGGCTGAAGGTCGGACGGAGGTGCTTCCGGGTGAATCCGGGCCTTCGTTGCGCCTCGCCGTCGTGCCCTTCCGCGTGCCGGCCGCGTCCGTCCTGACCCTTGTGGCGGCTGTTCGCAACGCGGGCGTGGTGGTTGACCTCGAACTCCGCGGACGCGCCATCGGCAAATCCTTCGCGTGGGCGGACGGCCTTGGCGCCAGCCACGTGCTCGTTGTTGGTCCTCGCGACCTCGAGGCGGGAACAGGGAACCTCAAGCGCCTCTCGGACGGAAGCCAGGTTGACGTGGCGTTGACCGCCTCGGACGTGCTCGCTGCGCTGAACAACTGATCATGCTTCGTCGTCTGACCGACGGGCGACCGCGGCCATCGCGATGGCGGATGAGGCGACGACAAGGCCGAAGCCGGGGCTGTCCTCTTCGCCCGCGTTGGGGTCCTCACCGGCCTGGAAGGCTTCGGTCCACGAGGACTCGTCGATGGGCAGGTCAATGCGCGAATCAGCACCGAGGTACAACGTGAAGGACGCAGGCTCACCACTGACAAAAACGACGTTTGTCGTTCGGTAATCGCCCCGGAGTTTCATCGTGATGTGGACGGTGGGGTTCCCGTCGCGGCCGTCCCATTCCTTCTGCTCCTCCGTGATACGGTAGGAAATTGGGATCTCTTGGAGCCCGGTGGTGGTCGAGGTGTGGTGGTACCGGTAGAGTTCGTTCATGCCGTAGAGGATGGTGACGTTGAGTTGGTCGCAGTCGTTGTTGCACGGGCCGTTGTTGTCGCCGTTCGTCCAGTCGCCCTGCAGGTCCATCTTGAGGGTGCCACGCACTTCGCCGTCCACCGTCATCAAGAGGCGCTTGCTGAGTTCGGGGTTCATCCGGAAGCGCAGGTCGATGTCGATGAGGCCGTTGTCAATCTCCTCCTGGTAGAAACCGTCTTCGGTGTCCATCGTGTCGTTGTCCGCGAAGTGGGTCCAGGCGTTGTTCATCCCGTCGTGGTGGAGGTAGAGCGTCGTGCTGTTGGCGGAGGGCTGCTTCGGGTCCTCCTGCTGGTTTTGCATGACGGTCACGTCGCCCGCCTGCACGGGCACGAGCAACATTACGGCAAGGAGGAGGCACAGCAGTAGGCGTCCACGCATGGTGAGACGTGGCCGTCGGGGTGCTATGAGCGTGACGACCGAGGGTTCAGTCGAAACGTCGGAAGTCCTGCACGGGCTCGTCGTCGTGGCCGATGCTGCGTCGCGTCCCATCGGTTGTTGCCCCCGTGGCTTTCTTCGGGGTGAGTTTGAGGGCCTCTGCGAGTTGGTTCGGTTCAACCTTCGGCTGGCGGATTTCTTCGCCACCCACGCCCGTGAAGATGGCCATGACTTTGATGGTCTCACCAAAACCGGGGTCTTGCCGTGCCCCGAAGATCACGTTGGCGTCACCATGAATCTTGGCCGTCATGAGACGAACCACTTCGTTGGCCGCATCTAGCGTCATGAAGGGTCCACCCGTCACGTGAATCAGCGCGCCTGAGGCACCGCTCACGTCCACATCGAGCAGCGGGTGGTTCAGGGCCTCGTTCACGACTTCCTCGGCGCCTTGGTCCGATTCCCCATAGAGCATCATCGTCACCCCGCCGTCCGCCATGATGCTGCGCACGTCGGCGAAGTCGAGGTTGATGAGGGAATGGAGCGTGATGGTCTCCACGATGCCCTTGACAATCTCCGCCACCAACTGGTCCATGATGGAGAACGCCTCGTCCATGGGCAGGTTCGGCACGTAGGTCAGAAGGCGGTTGTTGTCAAGCACGAGGACGGCGTCCGCAACGCGGCGCAGGGCTTCCAGGCCTTCGAGGGCTCGTGAACGCCGGTGGTTGCGCTCGACGTGGAAGGGCGTGGTCACGATGCCGACAACGATGGCCCCGACGCTCTTCGCTTCCTCAGCGACGACCGGGGCAATGCCCGTGCCTGAGCCACCGCCCAGCCCGCACGCGATGAAGACCAGGTCGGCGCCCGTGACGATGCGCCGGATCATGTCACGACCAGCCTCAGCGCACCGTCGGCCGGTGGCCGGGTCGCCACCGGCCCCCATGCCTTTCGTGATGTGTCGCCCAACGAGCAATTTCTGCAACGCTCGCGTGTGGTCAAGGTGCTGCTTGTCGGTGTTGATGGCCACCGTGACGGCGCCTTCGACGCCTAGGTGGGTGATGCGGTTGAGCGTGTTGTTGCCCGAACCCCCGCAGCCGATGATCAAAATCCGTGGGTCCGGCGGGATGAAATCGCTCAACGCGTCGTCCATGACGGTGGTCTGGGCTTTCCTCATCATGGACTCGCGCAGGTCGTTGACCACGCTGCCAAGGGTCACGTCATGCATGCTCACGCCGACCGCTCCTTGTGTTCGGGTCCCATCCCCGCACCTGAAACCCAAAGGCCGCTCCAACCTACCTTAAGTCGTCCCCTTGCGACCTGCGCGAAGGGTGCAATCAGGAGGGTCTTCCCTTCAGCGGTGGTTCACGTGCGGTCCCTTCCGCTTCCCTCATGCACGCCGCCGTCCCGGTCGAAACGGTGCTGCTGCCATCGACGCAGGGAAAGGTGGAGCGAGGAGAAGGACAAGATCGACTCCAACACGCCACGTTGTGGGAACGCACGGTCCTCGGGTGCTTCTCGCCCTTCAAGGGCATCGTCGATGCTCTCAATGCAGGTGCGCAACGTTTCGGCGACGAGCGGGTGCGCCCCGTGGTTTCCGTCCAACATCGCTTCGAAGCGGTACGCGAGTTCCGAGAGCAGGTCCCATGGGTCGTGGCGAAGGTGCTGCTGGACGACATACATCACGACTGCATCCATCACGTCCGTCAGCAGGCTCCATGCTTCCATGTCCAGACGTCGTCCCCGAGAGGCGATCGTCTCGAGCAAGCGTCGCTGGCCTAGGGTCCGGCGAAGCATCTCAAGCCGGTCACGCTCACCGCGGACAAGCCACGCGACATGCGTTTCGATCCTCTTGGACCCTCGCGCGGGCGAGGCTACGGCGACGTCAAACCACTCTTCTTCAGACACGTCCTTGGAAACAACTAACGCCATATGAAAGGAACGCTTCGCGGCAAAAATTTCCGGAATACGGCGAAAGCGGTGCCATATCAACGGATAACTGGGCGGTGTTTCGGGACACACCCGTGCAGCCTACGTCTGGTGGAAGCCAACGCTCGCGCAATCTTCCTGCTCTCGGAACCTTCGATTCTGTCCTTTTCATGCAAACCTCGCGGCCGGGGGGCCGCCCATCCCCCCCTGCCTCAGCCTTGAAATATCGGCGGCATCTCGGTCGGCCTGCCTCACTTAGCTCAGTTGGTAGAGCACCTGACTGTAGTTGTGCAAACACACACGTCTCAGCAGACATCAGGGTGTCCCCGGTTCAAGTCCGGGAGTGGGGACCACCAGTCCGGACCCGTTCAGCCACGGGTCCCACATGACCGAATCCTCGTCGCTGGCGTCCGGGCTTGGGAAGGCCACAGCGCCGTCGTCACCGACGTACACCTCCTCGAGATGCCCGAGCAGTTCCTTGAGCCGAGCAATCTTGAGGTCCATCTCGTCGCGCTCCTGCAGCAGTGACTTCAGGTGCTCAAGGCCACGTTCGTGGCCCCGGTCGCCGATGGCGGTCTTGTGCTCCTTGGCGAAGTAGTGGGCGTAGGTCGTACGCGGGTCCTTGTGCCCGAGGAAAGCGCAGACCTCCTCGAGGTCACCGTCCGCAGCGTCGATCCACCTCGACCACA
>JAURMD010000011.1 GCA_030830875.1 Thermoplasmatota archaeon
CGTCCAGCATCGCGCTGTAGTCAACAGTACCGTCCCACGCCTGAGCCACAAGGTCTACGCGAGCGAGATCCCGGGTTTCTTCGTAGGTGCCCCAACGCTCGAGCAAACCAAGCCGGAAGGCCATACGCGCGCTGTGACCGGGAAGGAGCAGCCTCCACGCGTAGGGGATTCGAATCGGGGCGACGTCGTTGATCAACTTGCGCAATTCGGTCGCGCAAGTGGTCGACAAGGAGTGATACCACTCTGGTGTCCGTGCCAATTCGTCGCTTCGGCGAGCAAGCAGCATGAACAATTGCCGTTCCCGACGCCTCGACGTGGTCGTTCTGTACCGGTGCACCTGATTCCGACGCGCGTTCGTTCTGAGGTAGATCATGTCCCGTTCATAGCCGATGGAGAGGTAGAGTTCGTACGCTCGCCACATGCCCTCCCACGGAGAATACCGGTCGCGGCCATCGCGCCGTGCTTCGAAGGAGAAGGTCACCGATTTTCCATCCAAGAATTCGAAGGTCAGCATGGTGTGGGCGATGCCTTTCAAGGAGCCAAAGTGATCCACAACGTACCACACGTCCTTGATGGCGTTGAGGTCGAAGGTCACGTCCGTGTCCCAATGCTCATCGCGGTCTTTCGTCGACCGCCATGTGAAATCACGCACGTGGGAGAAGGTGACGGTTCGTGCCTCCTCGTCCACCAAAGCCGTCGCTTGGTGTCGGCAATAATCGCACCAATCTCGTGAGAGGGACGCCTTTCTGCGCCACCAGACACGAAAAAACAACCAGAACCGCAACAGGACGAGGGCGGCGAGCAACCAAACGATGGTGCGCAGCACTCCGGGCCACCCTTCGGGTAGCACCTCTACCATGACGGTTGGCTCGGCCCTCAGCCAATAGAGGCTCCGCCACCTTGGGGGTCAGCGACGATGCTCGTGGGCGTCCTGAGGGTCTGCGGGTGTTCTTCCGAGGGTATGCCTCAGGCACGATTCGAGGTCAGGGTGTGCGAAGGTGTAGCCCGATTCGATGAGGCGAGTTGGAAGGGCGGCCTGACCTTCCAACAGCAATGGGCGGGCCATGCGGCCAAACAGCACTCGAAGGACGAAGCCGGGAAGGGGAGCAAAGGCGGGTCGGCGCAGCACGCGCCCAAGGGTGCGAGCAAACTCACGTTGGGCCACTGGCTGTGGCGAAGTGAGGTTGTACGGACCTTCGGCCGTTTCATGCATCATCAAGTGATGGATGGCATGGACTTCATCGTCGATGGAAATCCAAGAAATCTGTTGGCGACCGCTGCCCAGTGGACCACCTGCCCCCAATTTGGCAGGGAGAAGTTGCTTGGCCAGCACGCCTCCAGCAGCGGTCATGACCAGCCCGGTGCGGAGGTGCACAACGCGGATCCCAGACTCGGAAGCCTGCGCCGTCGCGGATTCCCAATCGAGGGCGACCTCATCGAGAAATCCACGACCAACCTCCGCGGTCTCATCCACCGTCCCCTCGGGCCGGTTTCCGTAAATTCCCACGGCCGAACCTGAGAGCAACACCTCCGGCGGGTGCTTCAGGGCGGCGAGACGTTCGGCAAGACGCGCCGTTGGCCCGGTTCGGCTGGTTCGGATGAGGTCCATCCGGCTTCGAGACCAGCGACGGTCGCCGATGCCAGCCCCTGCAAGGTGAACAACAGCATCGAAGCCCTCGAGTGAGCCTTCCACCACTTCGCCAGTGCGGTCGTCCCATCGAACGACGGCTTGTCCTTTCAGGTGCGCAGGCAACTTGGTGTTCGTGCGCAGCAACCGAACCACCTCATGGCCTGCTGCATGGAAAAAGGCGCAGAGTTGTGTGCCGATCAACCCGGTCGAGCCTGAGACCAACACCCGCCGACGCGGCAAATGCGCAGTTTCCTCGATCCGCTTCAGGTCCAACCGAACTCGCCGTGAACGGAACGCAAACATGGTGCGCAATCGGGGAAGCACGGTGATGGGCGCCGTCCATCCCGTGAACATGTGAAACGGTAACCGCCAGGTCACCGTATCGTCCACGCTCGAACCGGCGCCCTTCGCCGTGATGCGATGCTCATGGTCCCACGCGCCAAACGGCCCTCGTTCCATGCGGTCGGAGAAAGCCTGGCCTTTCACCACGTCATGGTGGCGCGCCACCCATACAGGGCGAAGCGGCCCGAGGTGCATACGAAAACGCGTGGAGGCCCCGTCTTCGAGGGCACCAAGTTCCAACGGCGTCAACCGCTCCCACTCGGGCATGATGCGGACGAAGGCTTCTGGAGCGTCGTACCACGACCAGACGTGGTCTTGCGATACGGGCATCGCTGCAGTGTGGGTGAACGTTGGCACATCAAACCCTCCGAAGGACACCCGTTCCAGACGGTACCGGCTGGGCGAGGTGGCCCAACCAATTCGGAACGATGCCTGAGGTACGAGCAACATGGTCGATCAGAAGCATCGGGGCCATCCGAGGGAGGTATCCTCGACGGTATTCATGGATGGAGGTGATAATGTCCTGACGAACCCCCGGCGCGACGTCCACGCCAAGACGGGACAGGGCGCGTTCCATGGCGTGTGCAAACCGTCCTCTGTGGACGAGGTGCCCAAGGCTCCGCTGGGCTTCAATCATGTACGCCAAGGCGACCTCCTCTGCCGGCCGACCGGCGTCAAATCCCTCTGCAATGATTCGGCCGAGGCGACGCTTTCCATCTGCCGTCCGGGCGACGAGGAACAACTTGTGTTCGTTGTGGAAGGCCATGAGCCCAGCGGGTGACCATCCTTCCGAACCGACACGCCTCCACCGGTGATGGAAGTGGACTCGAGAAAGGAAGTGTTCGGCTTGTTCAGCGTCGTTGAGCCGTCCTTCTTCGATCATCGGAAGTTGCGGATGAAGTGCTTGAGCCACCAATGGGAAGATTCCGGTACCGTTTCGCATCGGGGAGCCTTCTCGACGACCGTGCACCTTGACTCGCTCGATTCCGCACGAGGGTGAATCTTTCTTCAGAACCACGCCGTCGATTCCGAGGTCGACAAGGGACTCAATCGTCCGCTCCGACCACGCGACCATTCGGTCGGTGAGGTCTTCATCCGTTGATGGTTGGATCAATCGCACCCCATGGTCGTCGCGGCAAAGCCGGATGGTGGGGCGCGGCACGCCAAGTCCGATGCCAACCTCTGGACAGATACCGAGCAGGTCAAGGTGGTCGGCCCATCGCCGAGAGAGGGGACGGAATTCGCACGCGTCACCGTTGTACCGCACTTTGGAACCGAGCAGGCAGGCAGAAACGGCGAGGCGAGGGTTGCTCACACACGCCAACGATGTTGTGGAGTATTTGAACAGACGTCAAACGCCTTGACGGGGCGGCATCCGAAACCGTGCAGGTCCTGCGTGAACCCCGGCTCCAGGAGCGTAACGCTGCACATAGGCTTCGGCCTTGACCTTCCGACGTGTGTTTGGAGACATCATGCACCGGACTTTTCCATACACGGCCCGCTCCGTCCATCCGCGGTCGAATTTTCCGCAGACCCATCCGATGCCGCCGTAGGAGTTCGGATCTCGGCCGTCGACGGCCCAACGGTCGTTCAGTGAAATCATCCATTCAAAGGCAAGTTCTGGGGTCGGAGCCCATTCGAGGATTTTCTTACCCCACAGCATTCGGAGGTAATTTTGAATCATGCCGTCTCGAAGAAGTTGGCGTTGTGCTGAGTTCCACAACTCATCGTCCGTCGTGGCTGTCTCAAGTTGCTCAAAGGTGTAATCGGCAGGCCGAGGATCATGACGGTGCTCGTCGAGGGTAACCTGCGCCCAATCGGGCAGGGAGGTGTAGCGGTCGTGGTCAGCCGTTCGATGGCAGTGGAGGAACGCGAGGTCGCGCCACGTGATGATTTGGTCGAGGAAGGCCTCCGCTCCTTCGCTCAGGCCCCACCATCCGGCACGTCGACCGTCATGTGGCCCGCTGATGTGGCCGGGGTCCCATTGAGCAGCATCGAGGACGTCGCGCACCATTCGCTGTGCTGAAATGTGCCCGAAATGCAACCATGGCGAGAGGCCCGTCGCTCCGTCGAGGTCGGGATGGTTCCGGTCCTGGTGATAGGACGACAGCGGCCCGTTGAGGAAGGCGCGCCAGCGTTCTTCTGCGGCACGGCTTCCTCCACGAATTCGAGGGACCGGGGCAACCTCGTGATCGATATCGAGCGCGGAGAGGGCCTGTTGACCAACCTCGCCACCCTCCGAAGTTCGCCAGATGAATTCGAAGGGTGTCAAGAGGGTCCCGGCGTCGGTGAAGGCCATCTCAATGAGGGTCAAATCCGCAGCAGGCAAGCCGACAGCGAGCTCAAGCGGGGACGGGTGGGGCAAATCGGCGAGGTGGTCAATGATGGTCTTGTGGAGGTGACGACGCAACGAGTGGGCCGTGGAAAAGTCCCGATCGGCATGCCGCATCGCCATGAAGCCGTTTCCGTCCACCAGATGAACCGCGCATGGAGCGATGTCGAGCGCACGACGGGCGACCTGACGCGGCATATAGGTCGGATAGTCGTCGATCACCAACAACGCAGCATCTTCGCTCATTCGTGCCAACAAACCGCGGGCGTCGCCGTGCTTGGTCTCGACGTATGGGACGTAGGTGACGCCGCTGCCGTCGAAGGCGGTGCGCTGGTCGATCATCCCTTGAAGCGTAAAGGTGTGGAGGCGGTCGTTCGCCCAACGATGACCGATGGCCAAGGGTTCAACCACCACCAAGGGGAGGTTGAGCGCCTGAGCCTGTTGAATGGCATGTTGGAGTGCGAGGTTGTCCGTGCTTCGTCGAGCCGTGGTCATCCAATACAGGACGTGATGACCGCAGTGACCATCAACAGACGGACGAACCTGGAGCCGGTGCTCGCCAAGTTCGTGCACTAGCGTGTCCGCCACGCGCATCATTGCATCCTTTCGCTATATCAAGAACCGTTCAAGGTCCTGTGCTTCACAACAGCGCTTCATATACCGAAGAACCTGCATGTTAGATGATGGTGCTGTCGCTACCCCCTGAACACCAGCCGACCGTCCCTGCGACGGCCAACCTCCCTACCGAGTTTGGAACCTTCACGCTCCGGGCTTTCGTCGACCC
The DNA here is from genome assembly GCA_030830875.1 of Thermoplasmatota archaeon. Taxonomy (GTDB): domain Archaea; phylum Thermoplasmatota; class Poseidoniia; order Poseidoniales; family Poseidoniaceae; genus MGIIa-L3. The sequence continues at coordinate 5,089 of JAURMD010000011.1, forward strand.
CATCGACGGTGCTGAGCATGCACTGCTTTCGGTCGGTGACCTCACCAAGGCTCACGCCCCGCTCGTCCGCATCCACTCCGAATGCCTGACCGGGGATGCTTTCGGAAGCCTGAAGTGCGACTGTGGCCCTCAATTGCGCCTTGCAATGCGAACCATCCAGAAGGCAGGTGTTGGCGCGATCGTGTACCTTCGACAGGAAGGTCGCGGGATTGGTTTGTTTGCCAAGGTGCAAGCCTACCACCTTCAAGACAAGGGCTACGACACCCTCGACGCCAACCTCGCGCTTGGATTGCCTGCCGACGCACGAACGTACGGCATCGCGGCCGAGATGCTCCACAGCATCGGCGTCGACAGCGTGCGCCTGATGACCAACAACCCACTGAAGCGGAAGGGGCTGGTCGAGCACGGCATCCACGTCGAAGACCGCGTTCAGCACCTTGCTGGACAGGGGCGTCACAACATCCGCTACCTGCAGACCAAAGCCGAGAGAATGGGACACATTCTGCCCATGGGGGGGGTATGAACGATGGGAGAACCTATGTTAACGGCCGCGAGCCTTTCCAAGAACGAGGAGCGACGAATGACCACGGACATGGTCGGGCAACTGGCCCCAGGTTTCACCTTGACCTCGGACGACGGCACCGTGTTTGACTCCTCATCGCTCGATGGAACGTGGCGCTTGGTCTTCTTCTATGCCAAAGACGGCTCCCCCACTTGCAAACGTGGTTGCTTGACGTTCAAAGAACAGCACGACCTCTTCGTTTCCGCTGGCTGCAACGTGGTCGGCATTGGGCAAGATTCTGCAGAGCGCCATCGGGAGTTCAAGGACGCCTTTAGTGGAGGTTTACCCTTCCCGTTGCTCTCCGATCCAGACCGATCTGTTGCAAAATCCTACAACGTTCCCCTTTACCTTGGTCGATTTCCGGCAAAGTCATCGTTCCTCATTGGCCCCGATAACACGGTGCATTACGTCTACGACTGGCTCTTCAGGCCACGGCGGCACGTGGCCAAGATCCTCGCCGACCTCACCAGCGTGACCGGCGGTGATGCCTGATGTGGGACCAACTCCTCCTCGAGGCGGGCCTGACCGAGCGTGAAGTACGCTCCGTTATGGTCTTGGGAACAAACCCGAAAATGAAGGCCAGCGAACTTGCAAAGGAACTCGACACCACTCGTTTGGACGCTTACAACAGCCTCTCCCGCCTGCAGGAAATGGGCATCGTTACCGCGACCGCGGACCGACCAATGCAGTTTTCCAGCCTTCGGGTGGACGAGGCCGTACGGCACATCATCGACACCCGCCGCGAGCAACTGGACAGGTTGCAGGAAGGATTCGATGCGCTGAACGGGTCAGTCGACGAGACCCCGTCCTTTGAGGCGATTCGACGTGAGCGCGACGAACCTCGCTTCGCCGTGCTCAAGGAACGCGTCCACATCTACAAGCGCCTGACTCGAATGGCAGAGGAGGCTGAGGAACGCCTCGTGCTGCTGCTCGGTCGATTCGGCATCCTCCACCTCTGCCGGTCCGAGGCGCTTGAGGCGGTCAACACCGCCGCAGTGCGCGGGGTGGTGGTCCAAGTCATCACGCAGATGGAGCCCCGGACCCTTCGCTTCTACGAACAATTGAACCCCAGCATCGAGATTCGACACGCAGACGAATTGGACTCCAACGGCTTCCTGCAAGACCATGCTTACGTGATCCAGTTCCTGCACCTTGAGGAGAATCCGGTTGGAAGGGGCAAAGAAGACGCGGCCTTGGTGATTGAATCCGAGCCCTTCGCCATGTCTCAGGAGAACCTCATTGACGCCATCTGGGAGGAAGCCATCCCCTTCGAACTTGCCGTCGCCCGTTTCACGGAGAACCGCATCAACGACCCCCTTCGGCTCACCATCGGTGAAGGGTCATTCCTGGAATCGTTGCACGAAGCACTCGGCTTCGATGGAGCAATGCCTGAAGACGACACCCCTTTCGACCCAGAAGCCTTCTTCGCTGCCGGCGACACGGTCAACCAAGCTCGTCAGAAGTTGAGCGATGGGCGTTTGTCGAACCTGAAGGTCTTGGGCATCGACCTCGGCCGGATGCTTCGGCAGGTCGGCAACCGCGTTGGTCATGAATTGGCCTTCAGCCTGAGGTCCATCGATAACGACATTGAATTCCTCGACGAGATGATGGATTGGTGGGAGCATGCTGGACTGGGCACGCTTCTCTACGGTATCGATCCTGACTTTCACGTGCAGGTCGGGCTTCACCATCCTCCCGTGATCGACGACGACGTTCTCCCAATGTGGGAAATGGACGACGGCATCATCGAGGGCGCCCTGATGACGCGTTTCCCTCTTGGTTCGGACATCGAGGTCCGACGTCGGGACGGCGCAGGTACGCCAGACGACCTGTGGCAGTACCACCTGCTCAGCCGCATTGCGGCGTGAGGAGGAACGGGCCTTCATACGGGAGAGGAGGATGGTCAGGCTATGCGAATGGTCACCTTCCTTCGTTTTTTCAGGATGGTCCGAAGCAAGCGCAGCATCGACCTGGCCCGCATTCAGGACATGGGTTTGCTCGCGGTAAAGGTCGGCCAAATCCTTGCCCTTCGCCCGGACCTATTGCCTCCAGAGCGGTGCTTGGAACTACAGGGCCTGTACCAGCGTACCCACGACGTCCGTGCAGCCCCGCTGTCGAGGCTGCTTGAACGGTGCGCCCCTTCGGACTTTCAGTCGGCCTTCGAACACATTGAGGAAGAGCCGCTGGCCGCGGCCAGCATCGGCCAAGTTCACGCGGCCCGCCTCCTCGATGGACGAGATGTTGTTGTCAAGTTCGTCAAGGACGATTTCGAAGCGGAGTTCGTCAAGGACGTTCGTCGGATGAAGCGTTGGATGTCGATGGTGCTGCTGTTCGCTCCACGACTTCGTAAAGTCGGCAACCCAATGGCCTTGCTCAACCACATCGAAGCCTACACCCTCGACGAGTTGGACCTTCGCAACGAACGTCGCGGACAAGTCAGGCTCCAGGAAGCGATGGCCTCGGTGGCCTCCGTGTTCCCGATGGACCTCTTGCGGTTCCCCGAAGTGCACGAAGACCTGTCCTCGGAGCGGGTGCTGGTGGTTGAGCGCGTTCGCCACCCGTCCATCGAGGATCGTATCAACGAAGGCAACCTTGGATGGGAGGACCTCCTTCAGCTCTTCCGCATTCAGGGGGCCTTCATGTTCGGGCTTGGCACCTTCCACGGTGACCTTCATCCGGGCAACGCGATGCTTGACGACGATGGCGTGTACACCTTCATCGACACGGGGGCCATCTGCGAGGCCCCCGAACACGTCAGAGCAGCCTTGTTTGGCTTCTTTGAGCACCTTGCACGAGGGGACCTCGACCGTGCCTTCACCGCGATGCTTGGTATGGCGTCGACCCCCCCCACCGGCGCTCGGCTTGACCGATACATGCGCGACATGCACGCCTTGTACGACGGCTTCGTCGGCACGTCCGTCAGTGAGGTCTCGCTCACGCAGCAGATGATGAAGACGGTCCGAACTGCTGTGCTTGCAGGATGCACCTTTGGAGAGGAAGCCTTCCCCATCATCCGGTCGCTGATGTACATGGACGGAATGGTGCTTCGAAGCCACCCCGATGTTGATTTGATCAGTTCAATGGGCCCGCACCTGGACGCGTTCAAGGCGATCATGCCCGAAGCAAGCGTGGACCTCCCCCCACCCAAAGACCGGCTCATGACCACGACAACGCCGCTCGCAGCCTGACCGTCCGTCGGGGTGCAGCAGCCCGTTTGAGGGGTCAGGAAAACCCCGCCAATCTGGTCGATGTAAAACGGCTCTTTATACGCAGGACACCGATGTTCCGTCGATGTCGAGTCAACAACGTGCCATCATCGTCGGAGCAGGGCCGGGTGGTCTGGCTGCAAGCCTCCTTCTCGCTAAGGCTGGGGTAGCCGTGACCGTGTTCGAAAAGGACGCGCGTGTCGGTGGACGAACCAAGACGATTGAACGTGAAGGATTCACCTTCGACCTCGGCCCCACCTTCTTTCACTACACCGAAGTGATCGAAGAAATTTTCCAAGCCATTGGACGCGATGCGCACGCCGACCTGAACCTACAGCGGCTGGACGTGAACTACCGCCTCGTGTTTGGGCAGGGAGGCGAACTCGACTGCACCAGCGACCTCGACCTGATGCGCGAGCGAATCGCTGAATTGTCCGGCGAAAAAGACGCACAGGCCTTCGTGAAGTACGTCGAAGAAAACCGAAGGAAGCTCGAGATGTCCAAGGCCTGCCTGCAGGAGCCTTGGTCAGGACCTAGCGACTTGTTGTCCAAGCGAGCGATGCGTGCTGCGACAGTCCTTCGACCCACCCGAAGCGTTGCTCAGGACCTCGGTCGCTTGTTTGATGACGAACGGCTGCTTCTCGCCATGTCCTTCCAAACGAAGTACCTCGGCATGTCGCCGTTCAACTGCCCATCCCTGTTCACCATCCTTGCTTTCCTTGAATACGAACACGGCATTTTCCACCCCATCGGTGGCCTTGGCAGCGTCCCCGCCCGCATGGCGGAGATCGCCAAAGAACTCGGGGTCGACATTCGCCTTGGCGAGGGCGTCGACGAGGTTCTCATGGAAAAGGGCCGCGCGGTCGGTGTGCGTACGTCGAGCGGCGAGCACCGTGCGGACGCCGTGGTCGTCAACGCTGACTTTGCGAAGGCGATGAAAGACATCGTCCCAAACGCTGCACGTCGCCGGTGGAGCGACAAGAAACTCGAGGCAAAGAAGTATTCCTGCTCCACGTTCATGCTTTACCTCGGTACGGACCGAACGTGGGACCACTTGCCCCATCACCAGATTTACGCTTCTTCGACCTATGTCGAAAACCTCGAAGACATCGAAAACCGCCACGTTGTGACGTGGGAGGACCCTTCCGTGTACGTTCAGAATGCGTGCCTCACCGACCCAGGGTTGGCCCCTGAAGGCTGTTCAACGGTGTATGTCCTCGTCCCTGTCACCCACATCCACGAGAACGTCGACTGGTCCACCATCGCCGAAGATTACCGTGAACGCATCTTGGACCAGATCGAGAGCAAACTTGGCTACGAGAACATCCGTGATCACATCGTCACGGAGATGATGATCACCCCCGAAGGATGGGGCGACTATTGCCACCGTGGCGCGGTGTTCAACCTCGCCCACGGCCTCGGTCAGATGCTTTGGAGGCGCCCACAGAACCGCTTCGAGGACGTTGAGGGGATGTACCTCGTTGGCGGCGGCACCCACCCCGGGTCTGGACTGCCGGTGATTTTTGAGAGCGCTCGGATTTCCAGCAAGTTGCTCCTCGACGACATGGGCATCATCCCAGACTGGAACGGCGTGGACGTGTGGTTTGAATCGGTACGCCGGTCCAAAGCCGGTCGCGCTGCGCTCAGGGGCTCGGGACACCCACCCCGAAGCGGCCGTGGCGAACCGACGGCATGAGGTGGTTCGATGCTCGACGTCCCGACCGCCGCCCTCGAGGAATGCGAAGCGCGTGCGCGCGCAGCGTCCTCGACCTTCGTGGCCTCCTTTGCCGCGCTTCCACCGCTAAAGCGCGCAGGCGTCAATGCCGTCTACGCCTTCTGCCGTTGGGTGGACGACATCGTCGACGGCGACAACGACGACGAGGAGCACCTGCCGATCACCGCCGAGGTGCATACCTACGCGGTGGGCCGCCTTGCTTTCCTGAGCGAACTGCATGGGTCCCCGCCGTGTGACCCGCAGGACCTTGCCTTTACGCGACTGCTGGCCCTGTCCGCAATGCGGCTTCGGCTCAAGGCCTTCGCCGCTGGCGATTCCCCAGCCGTCGACGAACACCCAGTGATGCGGGCCATGGCATGGGTGATGTCGACGTGGTCCGTACGCTTGCAGGATCTCGAAACCATCCTTGACGGTATGGAGGACGATTTGTTCCCGACCCAACTGCGAAGTTGGGACGACGTTCGTTCGTACTGCTTCAAGGTCGCCTCCGCCGTTGGCTTGGTGCTAATCGAAATCTACGGTTACGAAGACGCCCGTGCCCGTCTTCACGCCATCGACATGGGGATTCAACTGCAGTTGATCAACATCCTCAGGGACGTCGAGGAAGACCTCCAGCGAGGACGCGTCTACCTCCCGTTGGACGTGCTTGAGGGTCATGGCCTTCACAGGGAAGACCTGAACGCGAAGAGCGTCGAACACGACCATCGTTGGAAGGCCTTCATTTCCGAATACTGCACGGAGGTCGAGCGCCACCAGCGCTCTGCGCGCGAACTTCTTCCCTTGCTCGACAAGCGGTCACGGTCCCAACCCGGCATGATGGTCGAGGCCTACGAAGCCCTGCTGCTGTCGATCCTCCGTTCGCGAGGGGCTGTGTTCAGCCAGCGTCCAAGCATCGGAAGGTGGACCAAGGCACGGATTGCCGCGAAGGTGATGTGGTCAAACCTCCGAAAGCAAGGCGACCTTACCGTAGCCTGAGCTCCACCATGCGCTGGACGTCCTCCAACGGAACGGTTTCGATCATCCTTGTGCTGTCCTGTTGAGATTCAGTGGCAGGCGACATGAGCATTGAAAGCATCGAGCAGGGTGGTCCATGCATGGTGGAAGGGCTTCCCGTATCGGTGACGGTCATGCTGCCAACTCGAAACGAAGAGGAGGCCATCGGGGCCACCCTCGATGCCATCCCTCAGGGGTGGTGCGACAACCTCGAGGTCCTCATTGTCGACGGTTCGTCGACGGACAAGACCCGCGCGATTGCACTTGAACGAGGCGCTCGGGTGCATCTTGAGCCTCGACGCGGCTACGGCCGGGCCTACCGGACCGGGTTCGTTGTCGCCTCAGGCGACATCATCGTCACGATGGACGCCGACTGCACCTACCCCGCAGAATTGATTCCTGACCTCGTACGCATGCTCGTGGAGCAGGACTTGGACTTCATCACCTGCGACCGATTGAGCATGGCCGAAGAAGGAGCCATGTCTGGCCTGCATGGGTTTGGAAACTGGATGCTCTCCTTCACCGCTCGACTGTTGTTCGGGTACGGCATCAAGGACTCACAATCGGGCATGTGGGTCTTCCGAAAGCGGATCTTCGAGAACGAAGCCATGCGTCCAACAAACGACGGCATGCCGCTCTCGGAAGAAATCAAGATCCTCGCGCGACGGCATCTAGGACGGCACAAGGCCATCGAAGTCTCCGTGCCCTACCGCCCACGGGTGGGCGAAGCAGAAATTCACACGTGGGGCGACGGCTGGAAGAACCTCAGGTTCCTCTACGCACGTCGCTTCGGCCTTCACAGAACCCACACAGCATGGGGGCCCTCCGACGCCAACACCGATTCAGCCGACGGAACCCTCAACGCCTGACGAAGCAACTCATTCGTCCTCGAAGGGAGGGGCCGAACGCAGCGGACTCGGTGCATCGACGGATGCACGCATGAGTGCTGCGAGAAGGAGAGGGATCGCAAACCACGCCAGTCCCCCGAGGACCACCAGGTCCTGCTGCCATTTCGGAAGATCCCAACGGGCTTCACCCGACCAAGCAAGATGCGAAGCGTCCTCCGTCAGAGGAGCCGATTCGATGGCAGCGACACGCTCGTCTTCGGGGATGAATCCCAAATCGAACCCTGACCCATGGAACGTGTAACGGACGCCCTCCAACGTAGCGCTGGTTGAACCACCTGCCTCGGTGTGAATCAACCACGTTCCGCTGACCTCAGGTTGCTGAATCCGCTCACCAACGTCCAGCGAAGACGCCCATGCCAAGGGGGTCCCTATGATGAGCATCGCAGTGAACACCACAACAAGGCAGGACGTGACAGCATGGCTCCATGCGCGAAGGCGCCCCGCCCTTTCGAACGGAACCGTTGCTCCACGTCCCAAGGTCATCGCGAGCAGGACCCAGAGGAGGGTCCACACACGTTCCGTTTGTTCTTCGAGGTTGGACGGACCGGGCAGGTCGAGCGTGAACGCGTCCGAGGATTCAAGTTCCGTTCCCGGAACAACGGCGGTGGGATCCCTCTCGTTTTGCCACCGAAGCAAGCGCAGCACACCAAAGAGGTCGACCTCTTGATGAGCGCCTTCGGCGTCCACCGACGCTGAGATGTTGAGCGAGGCCCCCTCAGGAGGACCGTCGGTGATGGTCAGGGAGAGGCTGGACGTGAACCACGTTTGCTCCCTCATCGCATTGGCGACGCTGAGCAACAAGACGACCTGCAATGCGACGACAACAGCATGCGCTACAGCCTGTCGGCGCAAGGGCGCCACCACTCAACCGATCAGTCTCGGCGAAGGGCGATGGCCGCGAAGGCCACCACCACCAGCGATGCGAAGAGCCCTGGTGCAGGCAAGAGACCTTCCACGGGTGATTCAGCGTCGCCGGACGAGGTCGAGTTATCGATGCCATCGTCGTTCACCGGCTCGGGGGCCGGCACAGTGGTTGGATCGATTCCGTCTTGAACGGCCTCCACAAGGTAGGGATTGTACTCGGACAGGTCCACAAGTTCCTCAATCGTGTCCTGTTCGGCCATCGCGGATTGGTCGTCCACGGCCTGCTGGCCCATGACGTAGTTCACGCTGATGCCGACCGGTGCAGCCCCGTAGGCGGTGGTGCTGGGGCCAACGAGAACAAACCAGGTTCGGTTGTCCTCTGAAGGCTCCCATGAAGTGCCTTCGTCGGAGCCGTCCCAGCAGTCGTCCATGCCATCGTTGACCCAATCACCAGGAATGACCTCGCCGCTGTCGCAGGTGAAGTCGTCGTCGACCGACTCATCTTCCGTCACGAGGAGGTAGGCCCCGACGAAGGAACCGCTGGCGGGGTCCCACAAGCCGTAGGCCATCGCGTCATGGTAGAGAATGACTTCGGTCTGGTCCTCAAGACGGACCTCAAGGTTCTGCCCGAAGGTGTCCAAGGCGTTCTCAAAGGTGGAGTTCGCAATCGCCTCAAACACGGTGGTCACCGCAGCGCTGGGGTTCAAGGCGTCCTCCTCGACCTCCCACTCGTCCTCGCCGTCGGCACAGTCCTCGTCGCCGTCGTTCTCCCACGACGCGGGGATCTCGCTGCCGTCGTCGCAGACGAAGACGTCATCGCCTTCGTCGTTCGCACGGACGCACGCCCATCCACCGTCGGTGAGTTGCTCGCATTCGTCGTCCCAGTAACCGTCGGAACCCAGATCGTAGGCACCGTCTCCGTCGGTGTCCCACTCGCTGAGCCAGCATTCGAGGTAACTCACGTCCTCGTAGGCACACTCGTCGTAGTAGTTGACGAAATCCGTTTCGCATTCCCAACTTCCATCGGTGAGTTGAGCGCATTGATAGTTCCAGAACTCTTCGACGTATTCGGGAGCCCCGTCGTCGTCTTCGTCCCATGCCTCGTCCCAGCATGCGTAGGAACTGAGGCCCTCACCATCGTCGCAGTGATCGTAGGCGAAGTACCACACGTAGCCTTCGTCCTCGCCGTTGGAGCAGTCCTCCATGCCGTCGTTGACCCAGTCCCAGGGGATTTCTTCGCCGTCGTCGCAGATGAAGTAGTC
>JAURMD010000012.1 GCA_030830875.1 Thermoplasmatota archaeon
AGTACGATGAGGCCATTCGCCTCGACCCGAACGATGTTCGGGCCCGCTTGAACCGCTGCTCAGCCTACCTTGGTGGTGACATGCCAGAGCGTGCACTTGAGGACGCGGAACGCCTCCTTCAACAGGCACCAGACCTGCTGTTGGCGCGTCTGCGTCGGGCTGAATCTCGCATGGCGATGACCGATTGGGACGGTGCGCTCGAGGACCTGAAAGAGATCATCGAGGCTGTGCCTGAACACCACCATGCTTTGACGCAGCTTGCCGCGTGTTACGTGGCTCAAGAACGACCGGAGCGCGCCGAAGCCCCATTGAACGAGGCCTTGCGTGCAGCACCCAGCCATGCCCATGCATGGTACCAGCGAGGCTTGCTCTACCTTCAGTGGGAGCGCCTCGACGAGGCCGCCTCGGATTTCGAAGCAGCCATTCGATGTCGAGGCGACCACCTCGAGGCGAGGTTGCACCTCGCGGCCACGCACCACATGCGAGAAGACCACGATGCAGCGGTCGCGGCTTGGAGGGCTGTCCTGTCCATCGATCCGGAACACGCCGTCGCTCGGCTTCGACTCCAGGAAGCCGAGCGCATGCTGACGGCGTGAGGCCGGCAACGGCTATCACCCTCGACCCCTAGCGGCCTACATGGGACTCGAACCCGGTGATGCAGCGCCTGATTTTGACCTTCCAAACGCCAACGCAGCCGTTGGCGCCTCACGGATGACCCTGGCCGACGCCATGGACCAGCAGGGGGCCATAGTCGTGTTCGAATGCAACCATTGCCCCTACGTGGTGGCGAGCGTCGGTCGATTGAACGCCATGGCGGAGTACGCCACCAGCCATGGGGTGGGTTTTGTCGGCATCAACAGCAACGACCCCGTGGTGTACGAGAACGACTCGTGGGACCACATGGTGAAGCGGGCTGAAGGAGGAATGCCATACCCCTACCTGCACGATGCTGAGCAACGCACCGCGCACGACTGGGGAGCAGAACGAACCCCAGAAGTCTACCTCCTCAACGCCGAAGGTGACGTGGTGTACCGTGGCCGGATGGACGACTCACCCCGCGATCCCACTGCGGTTCAGGTCGAGGACCTGCGACGCGCGCTCGACGCGATGCTCGCCGGGCAGGCGCCGCCTGTCGCGCGTACCGACAGCATTGGTTGTTCGGTGAAGTGGAAGGCCTGAGGCCTGTGCATGGAAGAACGCCTCCGCGCATATGGCGCAGAGTTCCTCGGAACGGCGTGGATGGTGGCCATCGGCACAGGAAGCGTCGCAATGAACGCCTCTCACCTCGTGGTGTGCCTCAGTTTTGGAATCGCCGTCACCGTCGCCATCCTCGTCCTTCGTTCCGTTTCGGGTGCTCACATCAATCCCGCCGTCAGCACGGCCTTCGTGGTGAGCGGTCATTTGCCGCGTGACCGATGGTTCGGGTACGTGCTCGCACAACTGCTTGGAGGTTTTCTCGGAAGCCTTGCTGTGCTCATGATGTTCAGTGCCAACCACGTGGCCCCAACCGTCCTCGCTTCGCATGTCTCGCTGGTGGAGGGTGCGGGCATCGAGGTGCTCATCACGGCGCTGTTGATGGCGTCGATTTACATCATCGTGGCCCTCAAGGATGGGTCGACGTTGGCGGTGGCGTTGTGGGTCGGGGCGACCGTCGCCGCCTTGGCATGGGTTGCTGGCCCGTTGACAGGAGCCTCGATGAATCCAGCACGAACCCTTGGACCCAACCTTCTCTCTGGAGAAGGGATGGTGCTGTATTACGCGGTCACGACGGTGCTTGGAGCATGGCTTGCCGCGCTTGGAAGGACACGCCTTCGGCCGACCTGATCAATACTGCTCGAGCACAAGTTCGGTCGTGGTGGATGCAATTTCGTCGGGCGCCGCCATCCACATCCTGTCGAGGAGTTGACGGAGGGACATCGTGTCGGCAACGTGCACAAGAGCGATGAGGTCCGCATCACCCGACACTTCGTACACAACTTCGACACCAGCCCAATGGGTGATCTCGGCCGCGAAGGAGCCAATCTCCGCTCCAGGGGCCACCTTGATGCGCACCAGTGCCGTGAGTCCGATGCCTCCTTCGCGAACGGTATATCCTCGAATGGTGCCGTCTTCCTCCATCTTTCGAACATGGGCACGGACGGTGCGCTCGCTGGCACCAACGTCCCTGGCGAGGTCCACAAACGAGATGCGGCCGTTGGTGCGAAGGGCAGCAAGAATGGCTCGATCAATTTCCGTGAAGCGGCTCATGATTTCGACCGAGACTTCCTCCCTTATCACTCCTTTTCCCTGATTCCTCCAGTATCTTGAGTCAACTTAACCGGTTTTCGGGGCATCTTGACGAGGCTTGCCTTCAAGAAGGCGGGGCGCCACCTCGCCGCGTGGCGAGCGTTGAGGGTATAGAGCGGCTGCAGAGCTTCCTCGACGAAGTCGCTGACCTTGACCTGACACCTGAGGACCGGGAATGGGTTCAGGTGGACGTGGCCACCATGTTGGATGGCAGTGAGGTGCTGATGCACGAGGTTCAACCGTTAACCGGTGCAGCGTTGTTGTTTCTTCCGTTGGGCGTGGTGCTCGTCGAGCCAACCACCCGATCGGTGCGGCAATTCCCGCGAACCTTGCTGCACCTCTTCATCGATGATCAACGCATCAACACGCTTGCGGAGGGGCCGCTGTTCCGCGTTGAGTTGTTTTCCATCTCACCAGTGGACGAACAACTGTGCTGGCTGTTCGAATGCTACCTCGAAGAGGAGGTGCCCGCTGCTCAGGCCGCTGCTGCCCGCTGGATGCGATGGCTGAACGACGTCTGAACCGCCGCACCGTTGAAGGCTCACGCGCCGCACGCGTGTTCAGGGAGCAGCATGAGCGGCCACATCTCAGGTCTCGACGCACGCATGATCTTGGATTCTCGCGGCACCCCCACCGTCGAAGTGGATTGCTTCGTGGACGGCGTTCTGGCTGGCCGTGCTGCGGTACCCTCTGGGGCCTCGACGGGCCGCCACGAAGCCGTTGAACTGCGCGACGGTGGTGACCGCTGGATGGGAAAGGGCGTTGAAGCGGCCCTCCTCGCTGTCAGCGAGACCATTTCCGAAGCCATTGTGGGCCTGCCCGTGGACGAGCAGCGCATCATCGACGAGGCGATGGTCGAACTGGACGGGACCGCAAACAAAGGGCGGCTCGGCGCGAACGCGACGCTTGGCGTCTCGTTGGCCTGCCTGCATGCAGGCGCAGCGTTGCATGAACTTCCCGTTTGGCGGTATGTTGGAGGTGTTGCTGGAGGCTTGATGCCCGTGCCCATGATGAACATCCTCAACGGTGGCGCGCACGCTGCGTCCAACGTTGACGTCCAGGAATTCATGGTCGTCCCTCACGGTTTCGACCGCTTTGAAGACGGGTTGCGCGCCGGTGTGGAGACATACCATGCGCTGAAGGCGGAACTCCGCAAGGACGGACTGCTTGGGGGGATCGGTGACGAGGGCGGATTTGCTCCAAACCTCCCCTCCAACGAAGTAGGCCTTCAGTACCTCGTTCGTGCGATCGAGGCTGCGGGGTATTCCACGGAGCAGATAGGCATCGCCCTGGACGTGGCCAGCACCGAGTTTTACCGCGACGGTGCCTACCACATCGACGGCCAAACCCTCGATGCGGAAGGGCTCGGGAACCTGTACTCTGGATGGCTGGACGCCTACCCCGTGCTCTCCATCGAGGACGGCTTCGCCGAGGACGACTGGATGGGTTGGTCCCAGTTCACCGCACGCGAGGGGCACCGTGTGCAGGTCGTTGGCGACGACCTGTTCGTGACCCAGTCCGAGCGGCTCGCACGCGGCATCGAGACCGAGGCGGCCAACGCCATGCTCGTGAAGGTCAACCAAGTGGGCACCGTAACAGAGACGTTGGAGGCGATGGAATTGGCTCGCCGCCATGGCTTCAACAACATCGTCAGCCATCGAAGCGGCGAGACCGAGGACGTGACCATCGCCGACCTGTGCGTTGGTACCCGTGCTGGGCAGATCAAAACCGGAGCGCCCGCCCGAAGCGACCGCACGGCGAAGTACAACCAGTTGCTGCGTCTGGCTGAAGACGTTGACGAGTACGCGACGCCGTTTGATGCTTGAACAGCGTTGAAGGACTGTTTAAATCCAGACCCAATCCCAATTGGAACATGCGCCGCCGTGCCGTTCTTCTGATTGCCATCATGCTTCTCGCGGGCGTGCCCCTCTCGCAAGGCAACGCCACGCTACCGTCCTCGCCCGCTTTGTCGTTCTCACCGATGACATGCGGCGGCCAGACGATGTGGGACACCGTGGCCGACGTGAACAACGCCGTGCTCGACGTCGTGGGCAACGACACCTACCCCGCCATTTCGACGGCCTCGGACGCCACCAACCTCTACATCCGCATGCTGCTCGATGAGAGCCCGCTGCAAACGTCGACGAACCTGAAGTCCTTCTCGTGGGGCCTTGAATTCGACACCGACGGAAACCTCTCGACGTACGAGCACCTCATCATCATGAACGGGGCGGGAAGCGACAAGTTGTACATCAAGAACAACACGCAAACCACCTCGCCCGATGACCCGACGGACTCCGCGGAAGACGTGTCCGTCGAGTTCAGCAACACGGCGAGCTGGTGGAACGTGACAGCCGCGAATTCTGCTTTTGCCGGTACGACCGACTACTGGCTGACCTTCATCATGCCGTGGACGGTGCTTGGCGACCACAACATCGACCGCAACTCCACCTCCGCGTACTGGTTTGGGACCTCCACCCAATCGTCCAACATCAACGGCGACTTCGTCTGCCACGACGGCACAGGATCGGACCCTGTGACCCTGCAAGCCCTCGCTTCCGACACGGGCTCGCTCGACCCGACCACCCGGTTGAGTTACCCCAATGCGGTCGACACGTCGCTCGGAAAGACGGTCTACGCTTCCGTTGTCAACACCTCCACGCTCACCATCAACCCCCTCGCGGTGCCGCCGTCGGCCACCTTCGAAGCAGGTGACTCCACCAACGGGAACGTGAACGCCACCGTGACGAGCGCCGGTGTGGTGTCCCTGACCGGGCTTTCCGTTGGGCTTCAGGACGAGGTCACGGTCTTCGCGAACACGACCTTCGGAACCGACGTCGTGAGCGTGAACACCACGTTCGTCGTCAACGTGACCGACTACCTCGCTCCCGCCGATCACGTC
>JAURMD010000137.1 GCA_030830875.1 Thermoplasmatota archaeon
GAAGAAGAGTACGACGAAGAAGAGTACGACGAAGAAGAGTACGACGAAGAAGAGTACGACGAAGAAGAGTACGACGAAGAAGAGTACGACGAAGAAGAGTACGACGAAGAAGTCCAAGACGGCGATGGAGTTGGTGTCGAGGACGACGCAGACGACGGAGGAATCGATGTTGGAAGCCATGTTGGCGTCGTGATCGATGGAGAGGACTACTTCGGCACCATTGTCGAATTCAACGACGATGAAGGGACGGTTACCATCGAGGAGGACGGCACGGGCGACCTCATCGAAGCCGATCAAGATTCCATGTTCCTGGAGTGAAGCAGGTGAGCGATGCGCTCCGATTGTTCGAAGGCGTTACGTACTGCCCGGCATGCGGTTGCCTCGACGTACGCGGAAGCGTCCGATGCATGGAATGCTCCACATTTCATTCTGGCTCGATCCTTGAAGAACGTGAGGCCCCTCGGGGACCTTCCCCCATGCGTAAGGTTGACCCAGCACAATATTCGCTCTCAGGGCGCGGTGGTGAAGCGAACGAGACTTTTGAGCAAGCCGAAAACATTCGCAGTTGGGGCGGTGGCAACACCGATTTCAGCTTCAGTGACGATGAGGACCCACCTGCGATGTTGGAAGAATCGCAAGCCCTCCCGATTCAACTACCTCCCATAGAGGAGTTGCTTGATATCCCTTCAAGCGAAGACGAGTAAGCGCTTTCGGCAATTCTGATTTGGAAAGGTTTTCATGGGAATTCACACAAACTGATATGAGGGCAATTGTATTTGCAGAGATGAAATTTCCAAATACTGACGTAATGGCTTCAACCCTGAATTCAAGAAGCCATGCATGTGCACGCTTCATGATATCGGAGGTGGGCTCGGCCAGAATTGAACTGGCGATCTTCGCCATGTCAAGGCGACGTCATAACCCCTAGACCACGAGCCCTCTCAAGTTTGGCCACCGATGGCCGGTATTTATCCACATCGGTAGCGTCGTCATCGTACAATTTTCGAGATCTTTCCCGTGCATCCGGCCTCAGAGCAAAAACCTGCGAGACGAACGCGTCCATTGGACATGGTGACTTCTTTGCCATCCCTGATTGGACCGTACGTCTTGCACTTCAGGCAAAATCCCTGGATGGAACCCATACCACGCCGTCGATGGCGCAGGTCAAAGGGTTTGCTCGTGAACTTCGGTGAATTTTCGCTTCTCAGGCTACCCTCTGCGCGACGAAATGGCAAATTTTTGGCTGAGGCTCGCATTCGCCTCACAGAAATCGAGGTACTGCAGGGCGATGTTCTGCCATCGACCTCCGCTCCTCATCCCTCAAAGCCTGCCCTTGTCGCATAATCCATCTTATGCGTCATGCGGGGGCACATCATTGGGCAAGATTGGACCTTCAAACGCCCCTACAAGGGGGGGTCCTGCGAGCAACGACTCGAGGCCATCATGAGGTCCGAGTGTTTTCTCGACCAATTCTGAGATGGTTCGCCAGGACGTCTCATCGTCGAACCACGACTGAACGAGGAACATTGGTTGCCCGTCCAAGGATCGCGATACCCACGAAGCCTTGCATCCGTCGTGTCGCTGACGAAGCGCTGCCCTCGCTTCGAGGGTTCGTCGCAATCGAGCATCCTGCCCTTTCCGTGCGGAACAGATGACGGTCTCAAGCCAGCCCCTATTGAAATCCACTTTCAAAATTACTCACCACGGATATTGGGAAACACGTTTGAAGAAGGAGTTAGTCCATTTTCATGATGGACCATTGTTCCCCGAACCATGGTGGCTTCAAACGGTGAATGTCCAGGGCTGTTGCACCATCCAATCCAAGAGCCAGAGCGAAGGATGTTAAGGTCGGCGACGGCACCAACTTCGATTGAACCTTGACGCAATCCATCGCTTCGAGTGGTTGTTTGAGCAGCGGATGTCGTGACGGCTGCCAACGCCTCCCCAGGACCTAAGCCGCACTTATGAACCAGCAGCGAAGCAGCGAAAGGAAGGCTCAGGCTTGGGCAATTTGGGTTGAAATCACTCGCAATGGTCCATGCTCCGCGTGCTTCCGATGGGTCACGGAGGTCGATTCCCATCATGTGGGGTGTTCCGGGGAGCCAGCCGACATTCACACCTGCTTCAGCCATGGCGTTCATGCCTTCATCGTTGGACTTGAGGGCATGATCTGCAGTGACAGCTCCAAGGCTTGCGGCGAGTTCAGCCCCTCCTCCATCCTGAAATTCATCAACATGCATTCTGATTTCCAATCCTTCGTTCTTGGATGCCCGAAGCAATTCTTCACTCGCTTCAATCCCAAACCAGCCCGGTTCGCAAAACACATCGGTTGCGGTAGCAAGCCCTTGCGCAAGAACCGCTGGAAGTTGTTCATCAAGGAGCATGTCAATCGTATCCCGCTCGGTCAATCCATGTGGAATGGCGTGGGCACCAAGCCAGGTGTGTTGGACGGACGGGAGCGTCCCCGCTCCGTCGATGGATGCGCCAACGCGGAGGAGTTTGAGTTCGGTTTCCGTATCGAGGCCGTATCCCGATTTTGCTTCGATGTGTGTGGTCCCATGCCGAACGGCCACGCTCGCCCTTTGCATGGCAATGGCCGCCAAGCGTTCCTCGGATGCTGATCGAGTGGCGTGAACGGTCCGCTGTATTCCTCCGCCGTGATTCGCGATGTCTTGGTACGACATCCCTGCATTCCGGAGGGCCACTTCATCGCTTCGATCTCCATCCCAGACCAAGTGGGTATGCGCATCGATCAATCCGGGGATCACGGCTCGGCCGTGTACATTGACCAGCGTGATGTTCTTTGAAGCATCCGTCGCATCCCATTCACTGATGAGTACCCCTGGTTCTTCGATGCCCTGAACGATGCCATCAGCGAGCAAGAGGTCTGCACCTTTCATGCACTCCACATCAGTGGGCGTGGCACGTAGGACCACGTCGCCGGTGGTGTGCAGGATGGTCTGCATGCATCAATTGAGGAATCGAGGGTTGATGAACCATGACCACGACAGACGTTCATGTCCGGTTGGGTCCTAGGCCTCGAGTCAACGGCGCACACGCTATCGTTTGGGGCGGTGACCTCGATGGGTGAAGCCCTGCCTGCTTGCATCGACACCCTCCGTCCGACGGAGGGTGGGATTCATCCTCGCGTGGCCGCCGACCATCACAGAGACGTTGCTGGGGGATTGCTCGAGGACTTGTTAATGAAGCACGACCTTGACCTGAACGAACTCGAGGCGGTCGCCTATTCACAGGGCCCAGGCCTTGGTGCATGCCTTCAGGTCGGAGCAGGAATCGCGCGCACCTTGGCCGTTCGATACAATGTGCCTCTGGTCGGCGTCAACCATTGCGTTGCCCATATTGAGATTGGGCGTGCGGAATGCGATTGCGACGACCCCGTACTCTTGTACGTCTCTGGCGGGAACACACAGGTCATCACTCGATTGGACGGACGGTATCGCGTCTTGGGGGAAACGCTGGACATCGGAATTGGCAACATGCTTGACAAATTCGCTCGCCGGTTTGGTCATCCCTTTCCAGGTGGGCCTGTGATCGAAAAAGAAGCCACGACGTTTCTAGCAGCGAACCCAGATGCTCGCCTGTCAGAATTTGAATTACCATTCGCTGTACGTGGGATGGACATGGCCTTCTCTGGTGTGCTCACCGCTGCAACCACCTTGGTCGAGCGAGGTGCACCCTTTGAAGCCGTTTGTTGGTCATTGCAAGAACACGCGTTCGCCGCGTGTGTAGAGGTCGCGGAACGTGCGATGGCCCATTCAGGGAAGTCAGAACTGCTTCTCGGGGGGGGCGTGGCCTGCAACCAACGCCTCCGTGACATGTGCTCCATGATGGCTGAGGAGCGTCAGGGCAGCAGCCACGTTCCTGCACGGTACTACTGCATCGACAACGGGACAATGATCGCTCGATTAGGGTGGTTGGAGCATCACGCCGGTCGGAGCACAAGCCTTGGAAACAGCGCTGTTGACCCGCAGCTGCGCACCGATGCGACGCCTATCATCTGGTGACCCGCGTCGCATCCTTTTTATTCGGTGGTCGGAGGACCAACAAGGAGGAAGCATCGTGGTAGATGGTCGTGGGGGTCGTGGTCGCGATGGCCGAAGGTCTCGAGATGGGCCGTTGAACCCCTTTGCTCCGAACGCCGGAGCGGAGCGTAACCGCCGCCGGGAAGCGCAACAAAAGCGTCAACGGGAGGCCGATGCCCAGCAACAACGCGCTGGTCTTCCCCGCCACCAAGGCGGCGATGCCACGGACGAACTCCGTCGACGTCAGGTCGAGGCCAAAGCGGCCCTGTCGGACGACTCGAACAAAGTCGAGGTTCCAACCTCCGTTCCTGTCTCCACCTCGGCAGCGGTTCTCCCGTCTGCGAAGCAAAAAGCAACGGGGGAGAGCGACCTCGACAAACTTCGACGCATGTCAGCGGAAAGTGCACAAACGGCACAGTCCATCATCAAAGCCAGCGGTAAGCCCGAGCAAACCCTCGTGGTGATCGAAGAACAGACCAGCACCGTGACGGCTGCCGTGAGCGTTGTCGACAAGAGGACTGCGCACGTCATCGACGAAGACCACGACGATCTGGATATCGATCCGGAAACGATTTCTGCAGGCCAGTCGAACGTGTTCAAGACCATCACCGTGGACAAGCAATCCCGTCAGGTCGGTCAACGCCGAAAAGGTTCGCGCGAAAAGAAAGGCGGAGGGCGCCAAAAGCAGGTCCGGAAACTCAACCGGCAAAAGTACCTCGAGTACAAATACGCCGCGCGCGAAATCCTCGCTCACGATGGTGTAGCTGAGGAACACCGCTCCAACGTTCTGGGCCAGGTTTGGGCCAAAGGGGAGCGCATCTCCCTTGAGGCCGCCATCGCGTTCGTTGAGGAGAAAGAAGGGGAACGCGTCCTCCCACCAGACGTCGCCGCGGAACTGCTGAGGCTGCTCCGCCGCATGGACACAAGGAGATGAATGAATGAGTGAACTTCAGAACGATGTGGTCGCCAGCGTCCATTACACAGGCACCTTCCCGGAAGACGGCGAAGTCTTCGACAGCAGCGAAGGACGAGATCCTCTGACCTTCCTCGTTGGTCACCGAAACATGATACCAGGTTTCGAAGAGGAGATGCTGGGCGCCAAGGTAGGGGAACGGCGATCCTTCACCCTTGAACCATCCCGCGCCTACGGTGAACGCGATGAAGCAAACGTCGTCACCTTCCCTCGCGCAGAATTTGCAGAAGTCGAAGCAGAAGTTGCACTCGAAGTGGGCATGACGTTGGTCGCGGGCATGGACGACGGGCCTCGACCGTTCACCATCACCGAAGTGCGCGACGATGACGTCGTCGCAGATTTCAACCACCAATTGGCGGGTCGATCTCTGACCTTCGCCGTCGAAGTTGTGGACATTCGGGCCGCCTCCGAGGAGGAACTCGCCCATGGTCACGCCCATGGACCCGATGGACATCACCACTGAGAACGAGGGTTCAAGGGACGTCAACCTCACCTCGCGGTATGGACGATGGTGATCCGCGCACGACCTTGGGCGGCCTTCCGCTCAAGACCATCGTGACCGCAGAGGACCTTCATGACGTGTCGTTCCGTGGAAGCCCTGGCGAGCCCCCGTACGTGCGCGGTATTCATCGAACCATGTACACGGAACGCCGCTGGACCATGCGGCAATATGCCGGTTTTTCGTCTGCTGCGGCCACCAACGAGCGTTTTCGATTGCTCCTTGATCGCGGCCAAAAAGGCCTCTCTGTGGCCTTTGACCTACCAACACAACTCGGCCTCGACGCGGACGATGCACTCAGCCAAGGTGAAGTCGGTCGCGTTGGTGTCTCGGTGTCCACCTTGGACGACATGCGGGAATTGTTCGATGGCATCCCGCTTGACAGCGTCTCAACCTCAATGACAATCAACGCACCCGCGATGGTGCTGTTGGCGATGTATGCCGTCGTCGCAGAGGAGCAAGGTGTCCCGATGGCGCGCATCTCTGGGACGATTCAAAACGACATCCTGAAGGAATACATCGCACGGGGGACCTACATTTTCCCACCGGAACCGAGCATGCGCCTCATTTGTGATACCTTCGAGCATTGCGCCGAATTCATCCCACGCTGGAATACGATTTCCATTTCTGGCTATCATATCCGCGAGGCAGGTTCAACGGCCGTTCAGGAACTTGCGTTCACCCTTGCCGATGCCTTGGCATACGTCGAAGCCGCCGTTGGCCGTGGATTGGACGTTGACAGTTTTGCGCCCCGACTGTCGTTTTTCTTCAATTGTCACAATGATTTCTTTGAAGAAGTAGCGAAATTTCGAGCAGCCAGGCTGTTGTGGCACCGCTTGATGACCGAGCGTTTTGCTCCAGCGAACCCGAAATCCACTATGTTGCGCTTTCATACGCAGGTTGCTGGTGTTTCGCTGACCGCACAACAGCCTCTGAACAATGTGGCAAGGGTCACCATTCAGGCCTTGGCAGCGGTGTGTGGTGGGACGCAATCGCTTCACACCAATTCCTACGATGAAGCGATTGGGTTGCCCACTGAAGCGTCCGCCACGGTGGCCCTACGCACGCAGCAAATCATCGCAGAGGAATCTGGTGTGGCAGATGTGGTGGACCCACTCGGAGGTTCGTATCACGTGGAGCGCCTTACG
This sequence comes from Thermoplasmatota archaeon, assembly GCA_030830875.1. GTDB lineage: Archaea > Thermoplasmatota > Poseidoniia > Poseidoniales > Poseidoniaceae > MGIIa-L3. Next base: position 6,664 of record JAURMD010000137.1, read on the forward strand.
GAGTTGATGGTGGATGCCGTCCTCAAGGAAATTCAGCACATCGATGCTTTAGGAGGGGCGCTTCGGGCGGTTGAACACGGATACCAACAACGTGAAATCCATCGCATTGCGTTTCAGCATCAGCGGGACGTTGAGGAAGGCCGTCGCTTAATTGTGGGCGTAAACGTTCACGTGATGGACGACAAGGAAGCCATACCGGTTCAATCGATCGACCCGGAACTCGCACGTTTCCAGCACGAACGCTTAGCAAAGGTTCGTTCAACGAGGGACAACGAGCGGCATTTGGCCTGCCTCAATGCGTTGCGGGAGGCCGCACATGGCGATGCCAACCTCTTCCCCTTCGTCATCGATGCGGTCAGGGCCGATGCGACGGTTGGTGAAATCTGCTCTGTGCTGCGGGACGTGTTTGGAGAATACTCCCCTCCGGGGGGCTTTTGAGGTGTTAACATGACGTTTGGACCGATCACCATCGATCACATCGGTATCGCAACAGCCTCGTTCGATGAGGCCTCCCCCTTTTGGATGCTCATGGGGTTGACCCAAACTGGGAGCGATGAAACCGTGCAAGAGCAAGGGGTGACGACGAGGTTTTTTGAGACGGCCGCGGGAACCGGACGTCGTCCTCCCAAGATCGAATTGCTCAAACCTACAGGCCCCGACACCCCAGTCGGACGGTTTCTTGAACGCCGGGGTCCAGGCGTTCAGCAGGTGTGCTTTCATGTCGGTGACCTTGAGGGGTTGATTGCGCACCTTATGTCCAACGGCATCACAATGATCGACGAACAGCCTCGACGAGGCGCTGGAGGGAAACGCATCGCATTCGTGCATCCCAAATCGACCGGTGGCGTTCTTGTGGAATTGACGGCGTCCGAGTGAGATGGTCGAATGGAAGGTGAAGTGCTCGCAAGCCTTCGTTCCGTGAGCAAGCGGTTTGGGCCCGTCGTGGCGCTTGATGCTGTTGATCTCGACATCTTGCACGGATCGAGCACGGCGTTGATTGGAAGCAATGGCGCAGGAAAAACAACGCTCCTACGAATTTTAGCCGGTGTGTACCGGCCATCTGAGGGCACGGCTGTGCTGGGCGAGGGGAACATCGTTGACCATCGACGTCGAATCGGCGTGATGACGGAATCAACGGGACTCCATGTCCGGCTTACCGCATGGGAAAACATCCGATTTCACGCACGGTTGTTTGGCGTTGAGGATGGGGAGGCAAGGCGTCGCACCGAACGGCATGCGGGCCCCCTTGGCATGCTTGGTGCCCTTGACCGACGCACCGAGGGATTTAGCCGAGGGATGAGGCAAAAGACGGCGTTGATGCGAGCGCTCGTCCATGAACCAGACCTGCTCCTTCTGGACGAACCCACAGCAGGCCTTGACATCACCAGTGCTCGTGCCGTTCGTACCCTCATCCAGTCCCTCGTTGAGGAAGGTCGTGGCGTCGTGTGGTCAACGCATGACCTCTCGGCCGCCACGTTGTGCGATCGTCTGGTCTTGGTGCACAACGCAAAGGTGGTGGCGAACGGGCCGTTGTCCACCTTGCTTGCATCCTCAAGCGTTGCTGATGCCGAGGCGCTGCACGAACTGCATACAATGGAAGCAACACGAGAATTTCTTGAAGGTGTGGACGTGGTGTCATGAATTCCTGGCACCGTACACGGACCATCGCTTCGCGAGAGTTGCTCGATTTTGTCCGTGATTGGAGAACCATCCTCACCATGCTGCTGATTCCGCTTTTCCTGTTTCCCTTGCTATTCGTTGTCCTGCCCCTTGTCGTGGTCGGGCAAGCCGAGGAGCTGACCGCCACGGAGGCCCAAGTGGTCGTGTATGGCACCTTGCCGACGGCCCTCGCCGACGCACTTGTGGAGACGAACGTGGTGCTGCTGACACCACCTGCGAACAGCACTGGTGTCGACGATGATGAGCAAAATCGACTCGTGCGGGAAGGTTCACTCGACCTTATCATGGGTTGGAGGCTTGATGAGGAAGATGTGTATGTTGTGCACCTCCGATACATGTCCACCGCCTCCGTCAGCAACGACGCTCGAAGTCGCGTCGTGAACGCGATTGCGGAGTGGGAAGAGTCGGAGCGTGTCCGCCGTGTTGAGGCAGGGGGTATGGACGCCAACGTGACACTGGACCCTGTTCGTTTCGATTCCACCTCAATGGATCTGGCGTCACAAAGTGAGCGGCAGGGATGGCTTCTCTCCTCGTTCATTCCGCTCATTTTCGCAACGTGGATGGTGTCAAGCGCCATCCAGCCTTCGATCGACATGACGGCTGGAGAGCGCGAACGGGGTTCGTTGGAAGCCTTGCTCTGCGCACCGCTTCCCCGTTGGGAGTTGCTTGCTGGTAAATGGGCCGCTGTTTCAACCATCGTGCTGGCTGGTGTGACGCTGCAGGTGGCCGGTCTGATGTTTGCCCTAACATACCTGGCTGGCCCTGGCCTCCTCGAGATGCCCCGAATGGGGGTTGCCCCCATCCTTCTGCTCATGGTGGCTGTCGTCTGTTTTTCTGTGATGGTGGTGGCCACTGAACTGGCCATTGCGATGCGTTCGCGTTCGGTCAAGGAAGCAGGCTCCGCCTTGGCTCCATTGGGATTGCTCGTGCTCGTCCCTGCCATCATTGTTCAGGTGGTGAACTTGGACGGCGTTGAAGGCGTCTGGTTCGCGGTACCTGTGGTGAATGTCATGCTGGCCATGCGGGAGTTGTTGCTCAATCGAGTGGTTCCATTTCACACCGTCGTTTGGTTGAGCACCACGCTTTTTTACACCGCTCTTGCCCTTGCCTATGCTCAACGTCAATTTGACCGTGAAGACTTGGTGCTGGGTGCTTCGTAATCGTCAGCGAATCCTATAAGAATACAACGGCACACGTTGGAATGTGCCTAAAGTGTCCTTGGATATGCCGGAGCAACTGAAGCGTGACTTGGAACTTCATGTTGGTGACGAGGGAAAATTCGTCAGCCTCGCGGACGCCATCAGAACCGCGTGCCGAAAGATGCTGGACCACCTTGACGAGATCGATGCTCGTCACGGACGTCATGGAGGTGACGAATGATGGTTGAACGGCATGAGGCCATGGCTGCCATCAAGACCCTGCTTCAATACCTCGAAGCGGACGCTGAGCGTGAAGGGCTCAAGCGGACGCCAGAACGCGTCATTGAGGCATGGGACGAAGTCTTTTCCGGGTACGCTGCGGATGCTGGAGAAGTGCTGGACGCGACCTTCAACGGTGAAGGATACGATGGGATTGTCCTCCTCAGGGACATCGAATTTCACAGCACCTGTGAACATCATTTGCAGCCGTTCAGTGGCGTTGCACATGTCGCCTACATTCCGGTCGATCGCATTGTCGGCATCAGCAAATTGGCCCGAATCGTGGACCTTCATGCGCGTCGATTGCAAAATCAGGAGCGCATCACAACGGGCATTGTCGAGGATCTTGTGCATCACCTTGCGCCGATGGGTGCAGCCGCGGTGCTCGAGGCGCGTCATGGGTGCATGCGGTGCCGTGGAGTCCAGAAGCAGCAGGCCATCATGACCACGAGCGCGATGAGGGGGGTGTTCTTTGACCGATCGGAGGCCAGGGCAGAACTTTTCCAACTCCTCGCTCACCGAGCGGTGCCTTGAGGTGTCGTCCATGGAATACCCAATCGTTGAAATTTTTCATTCAGTTCAGGGCGAAGGATTCCATGCCGGTCGGCCCCATGTTTTTGTCCGATTTGGTGGTTGCAACCTTCGTTGTTCATGGTGCGACACTGATTTTGATACGCACACCCCAATGATGCTTGATGACATTCTTTCCGCCGTCACGTCCTATTCGTGCGACAGGGTGGTCTTGACCGGGGGTGAGCCGATGCTTCAGGATCTTGGACCTCTGTGTGATGCGTTTCATGAACGTGGAATGCACATCTCCATCGAGACCAACGGAACGATACCCATTCCAGAAGGCCTGATCGATTGGATTTGTGTGTCGCCGAAGGACCAAATGTATCCGAACGTCAACATCCGTCAACGGTACGGCCAGGAGCTCAAGGTGGTGTACATCGGGCAAGACCTCGGAATGTACGACTCCTTGGTGGAGGGATTTGATCACCTCTTTTTGCAACCATGCTACCTTGAAACTGCAGATGTCGAGGCAAACGGAACGGCGTTCGCCAGCGTGGCCGACGTTGTCCTTCGTCACCCGGCGTGGCGTCTCTCCCTTCAAACACACAAATGGATGGGGGTGCGCTGATGGGGATTCCTTCCGTCATGGCACTTTCTGGAGGCATGGATTCCACGTGCCTGATGCTTCACTTGCTGCGGGAAGGGCACGAGGTGACGGCCTTTGGATTTGAATACGGTCAACGTCACAGGTTGGAATTGGACAGGGCCAAGGTGAACGTGGATAGGCTCGTCTCTCGAGGATTTCCTGTGTCCCTCCACATCGTTGATTTGCGAAGTGCAATGGCTTCGTTGACCTCTGCCTTGACCGATCACAGCATGGACATGCCCATGGGGCATTACGAAGAAAACGACATGCGCCTCACGGTGGTGCCGAACAGAAATGCCGTCTTCAGTGCCTTGTTGTATGCAAAGGCCTTGTCCTTGGCCGGCGAACAACAAGGACGTGCCCAAGTGGCGCTCGGAGTACACAGTGGAGATCATGCCATCTATCCTGACTGTCGGCCTGAATTCTACGAAGCGCTTGAGCACGCGTTTGCGCTGGGAAATTGGGATGCCGAAGGCGTCAACTTTGTGCTGCCATACCTCGCTTTTGACAAAGCCACGATCCTGTCCGATGGTCTTGCCTCGTGCGATGTGCTCGAACTTGATTTCGATGAGGTGATGGCCAGCACCTTAACCTCGTATCAACCCGATGAATTCGGGCGCTCAGCGGGCACAACCGGTTCGGATGTGGAGCGAATCCTAGCGTTCCATGACATCGGGCGAAAGGACCCTGTGGAGTACACAAAACCATGGGGTGATGTTCTGGAGCACGCGTTGTTCCTGCGGAGGCAGCATCAGGAGGGCCAAACATGACCGGCACGAGAAAGAGGAAAGAGGACTGGAAAGCCGTGTTGCCACCTTTGGTGTACCATGTGACCCAAGAGGGAGGTACAGAACGTCCACACAGCGGCCATCTGATCCATGAACAGCGCATGGGAACCTACTCATGCGTCTGCTGCGAGGCCATTTTGTTCAAAGGCACGGGAAAGTACCCCAGCGGTTGTGGATGGCCAGCCTTCCATTCTGAAGCGCCCGAGGCCAACATCGTTCGCATCGCTGACCGGAGTTTTGGCATGATGCGAACCGAGGTGCGTTGTGGAACATGCGAGGCCCATCTTGGTCACGTTTTTACCGACGGACCGAGGGAACATGGAGGCGAACGCTACTGCATCAATTCGGTCTGTCTCGTGTTCACGCCAGAGGAGGACGCCGTATGACAACGACCGTTCGTCGTTGGGTCGAAACCGACACCGGCCATAGGGTTCCCAACCATGCCAGCAAATGCGCACACCTCCACGGGCATCGTTACCGGTTCGAAGCAGAGGTCTCAGGTGAACTTGTCAGCGACGTTGGGGCGAGCGATGAGGGTATGGTGGTGGATTTTGGCGAGATTTCTCGCATCCTCAATGAGCAGGTTCACGACGTTGTCGACCACGCATTTTTGGTGCACGAAGCCGACGCGGAGGGTTTGGCAGCTTGTGCAGCCATGGGCGATGGCCACCGTACCGTGGTACTTCCCTTTCCCCCCACCGCTGAGCACCTCGCTGCATGGTGCTACGCTCGCGTGGAACGTGAACTCCGAGCGACATATGGTCGACGGCTTAGGTTGGTCGCATTTCACGTTCGTGAAACGCCAAAATCCTGGGCCACGTACAGGCCGTAAGTCATCGTTCGACACGTCGTCGGCGATCCTTGAGCCATGCAGGGTCACCGCTCGCATGTTGAAGGGCCGTGGTCGCGTCTACCATCGCACCCACAATTCGAGTAAGTTCGTCGTCGGACGCCCCGCTTCGTGCTGTGATGCGTGTAAGGGTATGCTTGACGCTTTCACGCCGTTCTGGTTGGCCAGGGAGCGCCTCAGCAAAGTCCGAGACGGCCTCCCGGACGACGCCTCGAAGGGTTGGGTCCGTTCGCC
>JAURMD010000138.1 GCA_030830875.1 Thermoplasmatota archaeon
AGTTGATGCCGCTGCCCTGGGTCATGGCCACGCGCACGAGCGCATCGTTGGTGCCCGCGCTGGTCGCGCCGCCCGCGTCTTCCGCGGTGAACACGTAGTTTGTGGCAGGGGGGGCGATGAACATCTCAGTGCTTGACGTGAGCATCGTCCCAGTTGTACCTCCAGTTTCTGTATGAACAATGAAAGCAATCGTGGTCCAAATCCCGTTTGAAAGGGGGTGCGGCGCAAAAGTCTCGTTCCCGATGGTCAGGTTAGTGAAGCCATGAGGGGCCGTTACAAAGACGTCGATTTCTGTATCCAAGTCGAGGTCCCATCCCATTTCCAAATTCGAGTGGTTTGAAGCAAGAACGGCGTGATATGCAATCAAGAAGGTCGACGTCTGATTCACCTCCACCGCATCGAAAAAGACGACCTCTGCGTGTATGACTGGCGTCTCAGCCATGGCGTCTACCTCCTCTGCCGAGACAGTGTCGTCGACAGGAAGAAGGCCCAAACATCCTGTAGTAGGAGGATGGTGGCGAGGATAACCGCGTTCATCGTCGCTGTAAAATTCATGATTGTGGTTCCAAAATGTCCGAATTGAACCTTCCGCCATCCTCATCTGATTTCTTTTCTCGGGCTCGCGATGACAAATGAAATTCAGAAACCAACGGCGAGGTCGGGGTGATCCATGCCATTGTCCAAGCGACGCTGCCTTGATGAACGGTGGTCGAGACTCCAGACGCATGGCGTCGAGCGAAGGTCTCGGCGTCCGCACCCATGACCCGCTCCTCGGGCTCGACCTGCCTCGTCTTGAGGCCGAGATGGAGCGCTACCACCTCTGGCTCGACGAGCGGACCGAAGAGGCCTACGCCGTCGCCGAACAGGCCCGGAAGAAGCGGCTTGACCCGCGGGACCATGTGGAGATCCCTCGAGCCGCGGATCTGGCCGGACGGACGGAGAAATTGCTCATCGAGCACCTTGAGGCCCACCCCGTGGCCGACGACATCCGAGCCATGCTTGCCGAGCACGACCGGGAAACGACCTCCATCCTGATGGCACAAAAGGTCGCGCGGGCCTTCCGCGAGAAGGGGCACGACCTCGTGAAGAGCATCGACGTTGGTCTCCGGGTCGGCCTTGCCGTCCTGACCGAAGCCGTCCTCGTCGCCCCCCTTGAGGGAATTTCTGAGGTCAAGTTGCTCAGCAACGTGGACGGGTCGTCCTTCATTTCGGTGTACTTCGCGGGCCCAATCCGTGCGGCTGGTGGCACCGCCCAAGCGCTCGCGGTGCTCATCGCGGACATGATCCGCCGTGAACTTGGCATCGACCCCTACCGCCCAACGGACCCAGAAGTGGAGCGGGTCAAGGAGGAATTCGGCCTCTACCGCGGCAACCTCCAGTACCGGCCCTCCCCCGCAGAAATCGAGGACATTGTGCGCGCCTGCCCCATCATGATCAACGGCGAGTCCACCGAACGCATCGAATGCGCAGGGTATGGCCGCGTTCGCAACATCGACGACACCCGGATTCGTGGCGGTGTCCTGCTCGTCATCGGCGAAGGGATGTGCCTGAAGGCGCCGAAGATTCAGAAACACACGGAACGCCTCAAGGTGCCCGGATGGGAGTTCATCTCCAAGTTCGCCGCCAAGGGCAAATCGAAGGAGGACACTGGACCAGCCGGCTTCACGTCACGCAAAGTAGCGCCCATCTCCAAGTTCATGGCCGACATCATCGCAGGTCGGCCAGTCTTCGGCGGGCCGCTGACCGCGGGTGGATTTCGCCTGCGGTACGGGCGTGGCCGACCGTCGGGCTTGGCTGCGGCGAGCGCCAATCCAGCGTGCATGGCCGCGATGGACGACTTCATCACCGTCGGGACCCAGATGAAGATTGAACGGCCCGGGAAGGCGTGCGCCGTCACCCCCTCAAACGAATCCGACGGCCCAAGCGTGGTGCTGCGCGACGGTCGATTCCTCAAGGTGCACGACCTCGACCGCTACCTCGAACTGAAGGACGACGTCGCTGTGGTTTGGGACAACGGCGAGCTCGTTCTTGGATACGGCGAGTTCATGGAGAACAACCGCACGCTTGTCCCGGCCGGCTACACCATGGATTGGTGGGCTTCGGATCTGCTCGACCGCGTTGCCAATGAGGACGACGCCAAGGCCTTGGCGGCCCTGCTAGGCATCCACCGCGACGCCCTGCCGTCAGGATGTCCAGGACGGGCCCTCGGCGAGGACGACCACGCCCGAGCTCTGTCGCGCATCGCGTGGCACCAGCACCTTCGTCGTCGCTCCCTCGATTGGGCGCAGGCCTCCGGTGTGTCCAAGCGTTTCGGCTGCGCGCTGCCGCCCCCCCACAACCCTTGGCTGCTCGACCTGCCCATCGAATGGGTACCGGCGTTGCTCGGGGTTCTGAAGGGCGGGCGCATCGAGGAGGGCGAAGCGGGCCGCATCCTCCGATTGCCCGATGCTGTGCTTGGATGGACGCCGGACACGATGGACGAACTTCGACCTGAACACGCCCCTGACGTGGCCATGCGCCGAATCCCCGGAGGCGGGCTGATGCCCCAACCTCCCGTTTTTGGCGGCGACATCACGGAGTGGTGGACGTTGATTCAGCATGGCCTGAGCAAGGGTGCGATGCTGCTGCTGGGCGTGGAACACCACCACGACGGAGACGACCTCGTCCTCACGGTAGGGTGGGAGGGGATGCTCGAGGCGCTTGGCTTCAGCAGCGACGGCAACCGGCCGCTCGTCGTGGCTGACATGGACGCACGCGTCGAGCGACGTCTCGACGACCTGCGCGCGGCCTCCGCTGATCTGGCCATTGAACGAAGCCGGAAGAAAGCCTTGGGAGCCAAGCGAGCGACGGTGCGCATCGCGGCAGAAACCGATGCACGACAGCGCGGCCTCGGGATTGCTGAGACGGACGAGGTGGGTCGCAAGGCCGCCGAGGAAGTCCCTGACCCCGGCCCCGCCGACCCCGAAGCACACCTGCGCGCCCTTCGCTTGGAAGACGACCACGCTGTGGACGGGTTGCTTCCGCTGGTTCGCGCGGTGTCCAACCTTCGTTGGGAACACGCCGCTCCGGTTCGTGTGGGTTGCCGCATGGGTCGGCCAGAGAAGGCCGCGCCTCGGATGATGAGCCCCACCTCACACGCCCTTTTTCCCATCGACCTCGCAGGGGGACCGCAGCGCTTGCTTGCAGCAGCAGAGGAAAAACGCACGATTCGCGTTCAGGTTGGACGACGCACGTGTTCCGTGTGCGGGAAACCTTCCCCCTACCTCTCGTGCCATCACCGCCGCGTGGACGACCACGGGGTCGAGCGTGCAGGCGAAGCCTGCGGTGGTTCAACGACCATGGACGGTGGTGAACGCAGCGACGGGCGACGACGGGGCGAACTGCAGACCCTCCACCTCGACACCTTGCTTGAAGACGCCCGCATTCGGCTCGGACTTGACCGCTTGCCTCGGCAGGTGAAGTGCGTCAAAGTCTTGCCCAGCAGGAGCCAGACGCCGGAGCCCATCGAAAAGGGCATCCTCCGAGCCCAACACGACCTGCCCGTGTTCCGGGACGGAACGGTTCGTTTCGACATGAGCGACGTCCCTGTGACGCATTTCCGTCCTGCGGAAATCGGCACCAGCGTCAACGCCCTCCTCGACCTTGGCTACACGCACGACCACCAGGGGGCGCCTTTGGAGCGGGACGACCAATTGCTGGAGATTTTTCCACAGGATTTCATCGTCGCCGCGTCCGCGAAGGACTACCTGTTGCGAACGACGGCCTTCATCGACGAACTCTTGCAGCGTTTCTACAAGATGCCGGCCTTCTACGAAGCCTCAGTGCCGGAGGACCTTGTCGGCCACCTCATCTGCGTCCTCGCACCTCACACCTCTGGCGGTGTGCTCTCGCGCATCGTCGGCTGGGCGGACTGCTCCGGCGGTTACGCGCATCCCTTGCTCCACGCCGCCAAGCGGCGAAACTGCGACGGTGACGAGGACGCGATCATGCTCCTGATGGACGGGTTGCTCAACTTCAGCCGCGACATCCTTCCCGCAAACCGGGGGGGCCAGATGGACGCACCCCTTGTCCTGACGACCCGCTTGAACCCGACAGAAGTGGACAAGGAAGCGCTCAACGTCGATTGCGCGTGGTACTACGAAGCGGCCTTCTATGAGGCGACAAAGCAGCAACCGCACCCAAAGGTGCTGATGAACATGATGGACATCGCCGAGCGCCGCCTTGGAACGGTGGCGGCGGTGCGCGGCTACGGGTTCACGCACGACTGCGACGCGATGGACCGTGGCCCTGCCCTCTCGGCGTACAAAACGCTCGAGTCGATGATCGACAAGATGAACGGGCAACTGAACCTCGGACACCGCCTGCGAGGTGTGGACATCCGCTTGGTCGCAAGCAGCGTGATCCGCTCCCACTTCCTTCCCGACCTTCGTGGTAACCTGAACGCCTACGCTCGACAGAAGGTGCGGTGCGTTAAATGCGGCCATTCCTACCGTAGGATGCCGCTCGCTGGAAAGTGCATCCAAGCGACGAAGGTCACCGGCCAGGGCCTCTCGGCCCATGGCGTAGGTCGTTCGGAAGGCGACCAGTGCGGCGGCAACCTTGCCCTGACCGTCTCGGAAGGAGCGGTTCGAAAGTACATCGACGTCACACGTCACGTCATGGAGACCTACGGTGTGGACACCTACACCCGACAAAACGTCGAATGGCTCGCGTCCTCTGCGGACAGCCTGTTCAAGAACGACAGGGCGCGGCAGCTCTCGCTCGCGGATTTCCTCTGATCACCCTCGGAGCGGCTCCTGCCACGCACCTGCTGGTTCGAGGAGCGCCTCATCGCTCAGAGGGGTCACTTCGCGGAAGCCGACCGGTACCGCTTCCGAAGGCGAACGGCCCCGCCGGTCGAGTCTTCGTCGCACGGCCGCGTCCACAAAGGCAAGAACGACAAGGCCGATGGTCGCGAGAAGATGGCCCTCAAGGCGAACCGGTCTGAGGGGGGTAAGGGTGAGGCTGGCTTCCGCCTCGATCAGGTCTGGACCGCTGCTGCGCAGCACATAGCGTCCGGGCTCTAGCACACCTTCCCACTGCACGGCAGCATCAGCAGCAGTGCCGTTCCAACGCCACACTTCGACGCCTGAAGCGGTGAGCAAGGCGGCCCCAACCGATTCGCTTGGGTCCGAAAGGTGCGTGAAATCCACGCTCAGTACCGCTGGCATCGGACCTTGTGCACCGAGGAAGCCGTCCAACGGGATCTCCACTTCGGTGTCGAAGGCCTGCTGCGGTCCGTTCAGTTCCCGAACCGCTTCGCCATCAACCACCATGGCCCACGTGGCGTTCACCGCGCAAACGGCCACGACCCACAGCACCACGCTTCGGAAGCGCGACGGCCCCGGCATGGGTCTCGGTCGTGCATTCCACCATATCAGTGCTCGTCCTCGTGCAGAGGCGAAACACCCAGCAGGCCAAGGACGATGGACATCCAACGAAGTTTCTCCAGCTTTCGTTCCGCATCGGTGCTTCCCGACCAGGGGCCGACACGGTCCGTTGCGAAGCCCACAAGGTGCAGCCGCTCTGCCGACACGCCCAGCGCAAGCAGCAAGCAAACCGCTCGGTCTCCGTCCGTGAAGCCCCCTGGGTTCTCTGCACCTGCCAACGGCAAGGCCGTTTGGTGGGTGACCACCAAGGGCAAGGCTTCGACCTCCCGCGACCAGACCGGAAGGCGTTCCCTCCAGCGAAACACGTTGTCGCCGTGAGCATGGAGGACGAGCGTTGGCCCTCGCCGTACGGCTCGCTCGAGGTGCTCGGCTCCGTCGAGGTCGCTGACCACCGCAACCAGCGGCAGGTCGAGCCCGACCGCACCGGCTGCACCGTCGGCGGCCACGACGACCGCGCCCGGCGAACAGGCAGCGCGAACCTCGTCCTCGGAAGCGGCGGCTCCCACCACGATCACCTTGACTGCAGCCTGCACCACGTCACGAAGGTCTTCGAGGTGCTGTTCGCGGGCCGATGGGGACCACGAAGAACGACCGCAGGGTGCATCGCCACCAAGCAGGGTGCACACCGCCTCAGCACTGGCCCGGTCTTGTGCAATCGACCATCCGAAGGATGCACGAACGTCGTCCTGCACGTCGAGCACCGAGGGCAGAACGGGTTCAAGCACACCTCAAGGCGGGGGGTGCTCCCCTTGAAGCGGACGGTGCATCGTCGAAGTCTGATAAGCGGTCGACGCTCTGTCCCGTTCGTGCCCGTTCCCTCTCAGCCTGAACCGGTCGAGGACGTCGTGACGTTGGCACGCTATCCGTTCCTGCCGCAGGCTTCGCCGTGGATCGCCACGATGGCGCGGCAGCACGGCATCACCCTCGACGAGTTGCTGGACGGGCCGATGATGGAAGCCTCCCGCTCACGGGCCAGGCTTCGTCTGGTGGAGACCGTCGAGGCCGAAGATGGCGTAGGTGTGGTTGGCGGGGACCTCCATTCGGAGGCGGGCAGGATGCTGGAGGTGTTTTCTTTCTACTACGCCCGGCTGGTCGTCTGTGCGACCCGCGACGAGAGGCTCGTGGCCCGATGGGCCTTGGCCGAGGCTCAACGCGCTGAACGCTTGCTGTTGGGCGACGAGCGGGCCCTCCCCGCCGTGGCCGCGACCTACTTCACGCACATCCACTCCGGCCCTCATCAAGGCCGCAGCACATCGGGACGAGGTGAGCGAGGAAACGCCCTCACGCATCTTGAGTGGACGATTGGCATGGTCGATTTCCTCGAAGTGTGCCCGAAGATCACCGGCGACCGCTGGCGGCTCGCCAACACCGAGGTATCGAACGGGCGCATCCTGTTGCACAACGAAGCCACCTACAGTTCCTCAGCCAAGGTAGCCCGGCTCCTCCGTGAGCGAATCAAAGCCGCGATTGAGGAGGATGCGCTCGGCAAGATGTCGGAGGTCACCGATGACCTTGCTGCACGGCTGGCCCAACCTGTGGGGATGGTGCGCAACCTGTTGGAAGCACGTGTCTCCCAACAGATCGCCTTGACCGGTATCGCCGAGGAGGACTGGCCCCCCTGCATGCGCCGCATCATCGCAGACCTTTCGCAGGGCGTGAACGTGAACCATTTCGGGCGCGTGTTCCTCGCATCAATGGCGTCGACCATGGAACTGCCCCGCACCACCACGGTCGACTTCTTTCGAGGTGCTCCTGACTTCAGCGAAGGGACGACCAGTTACCAGGTCGACCATGTGTACGACCACAAGTACACCCCCTCAGGATGTGGGAAACTGAAGGTCAACCACAACTGCCCGGTCCTGCCCGGAGACGACCGCTTGTGCGATCGAGATTGGCTGGACCATCCGCTCAAGTACGTCCGTTCACGCCAAAAATGGAAGGAACGGCAGGCCGAGGTCGAGGTGGAGCATCCGCCTCCAATGGATTGAGCACGAATTCCTTCCACTCGCTATGGTGGAAGCGCAGGTTTTGAGCATGAGGACGTCCACGGACCAACCGGAGCGGCGCAGTGCATGGACCGAATCCTCGTCCTCACGGTCGACCGCGACGACGATCTTGGCAACAAGACGTCCATCCGCGGCCCGGTCGTCGGACGACGCAGCGTGTTGACGGCTGCGCTGAAGCTGGGCATGGCGGACCCGGAGGAAAGCGACACGAACGCCATCCTCGGCGCGCTGGCCCAGTACGACCGGCTGCTCGAAGGTAAATCGAGCGACGACGAAGTCGAAGTGGCCGTGCTGACCGGGGACGAAAAAGTCGGCCAACGCTCGGACCGTGCGATTTCTGCCCAACTCGACGAGGTCGTCAACACCTTCCAACCGGACCGTTGCATCGTGGTCACCGACGGAGCCGAAGACGAAGCGGTGCTGCCCCTCATCCAGTCACGGGTGAAGATCGAGCACGTTGAGAAGATCATCGTCAAGCAATCCAAGGGCATCGAGGGGACCTACTACTACATCGTGAAAGCG
>JAURMD010000139.1 GCA_030830875.1 Thermoplasmatota archaeon
ACGTATGTGTAAACGTTTCACCAAGCGAACTACTGATTGATTAATATTAATCACGGAAACACTACGCCTGAGTAGAGGGTTTATTGGGTTCACAGTGGATCCTTTGACTCGCTACCGATTGGATACTTTCCCGAGTCGGTTTGAACATGGTGCCTTCCGACCAAATTGGTTGGTGAATTGGGTTAGCAGTGGGTCCTTTCAATCGCTACCGAAGCGACCGGGGCACAGCGGGCTTGATGAGGGTCGGTGACCGCGCGCGTTCATGGCGTCCTGGGGCATCGAGGCGATCGGTCTTCTCGCCGGATTCCTGGGCGTCATCGCATGGGGCCCGCAGTTGCGTCAGGTCTGGAGGGAGGGTCGGCACGACGGCATCTCGCTGCCGACCTTTGCCATCGTCACCGTCGCCCTCGTCCTGTGGCTTGTCTACGGGCTGCTGGTGGAGAGCGTCGCCATGATCCTCGCCAACATCGTGACCATGGCCATCATCGTGGCCATCATCGTTGGTGTGGTCCGCCTCCGGCGGGCCGAGCGTGCTCCATGAGGTGGTGCGTGACCAAGCCTCACATCGCGGACTTGGTCGTCTCAATGATCACCGCGCCGATGCGGTAGGGGTCGCCGTTGGACGCCGGTCGGCGGTCCTCGAGGCGGCCCACCCAGCCGTCCGTCGGCACCGAAGCAGGCACACGGATGGACGCTCCACGGTCCGAAACACCGTAGGAGAACTGGTCGATGGACTGCGTCTCGTGCAGGCCGGTAAGGCGCTCTTCGTTGTGCGCACCGTACACGGCCATGTGCTTCTCGATGTTGCGTCCGAAGGCCTCGCAGATGTTGTCGAACATGGCCTTGCCTCCAACCTCCCGCATCGCACCGTTGGAGAAGTTCGCGTGCATGCCCGAGCCGTTCCAGTCGCCCTTGATGGGTTTCGGATGGTACTCGATGTAGTAGCCGTAGGACTCGGTCAACCGGTCAAGCATGTAGCGAGCCACCCACAGCTCGTCGCCGGCGCGCTTTGCTCCCTTTGCGAAGATCTGGAATTCCCACTGGCCGCACGCGACTTCCTGATTGATGCCTTCGAAGTTGATGCCTGCTTCCAAGCAGAGGTCCGCGTGCTCTTCGACAAGGGCGCGGCCGTGGGTGTTCTTTCCACCCACAGAACAGTAGTACAGGCCTTGCGGCCCAGGGTACCCACCAACAGGGAAACCAAGGGGCTGCTGCGTGTTCACGTCCATGATGAAGTACTCCTGCTCGAAGCCGAACCAGAAGTCCTCATCGTCGTCGTCAATGGTCGCGCGACCGTTGGAGGGGTGGGGCGTGCCGTCAGGATTCATGACTTCGCACATGACGAGGTAGCCGTTGATGCGGGCGGGGTCCGGGAAGATGGCCACGGGTTGGAGCAAGCAGTCCGAGGAGCCGCCTTCGGCCTGGCGGGTGGAGGAGCCGTCGAACATCCACATCGGGCACTCTTCGAGCGTTCCGCCGAAGTTGTCGCGCACCATCGTCTTGCTTCGCATGTTCTGCGTCGGTTCGTAGCCGTCCAACCAGATGTACTCGAGTTTTGCCTTGTTGGTCATGTTCGTTGGCTTCCGGAGACGGTATATGAACAATACTTATCGAAAACAATCGATGTATGCCTGCTTTTTTCCTATAAATGTAGTCAAATGAGCAACAAAATGAGGCATAAAACGTTCACATGTCGAGCAGATACCCAGTGAAGCACGAATGTGGTGAGCGTGCGAGCAACGCATCACGCGTTGTTGGCTGCATCCGGAGATTGTGGCGTCAGGAAGGTCGTGCTACCGTCGCGAACCACCGTGGGCAACGTCAGGACCGATCCGTCCGTGATGACGTGCACGGGGCAAGCAAGGCCGCAGGCAGGGGCGAGGTAATCCTCGCCGGTCTCGGTCATGACGAGGCGGAGGCCATGACCGGCGGGCAGCAGGACGTCCATCCCCTGAAATTCCATCAGCATCGTCAGCGCGCTGCCTGCGACCACCGTTTGAGGCTCTGAACCTCCCGCGTGGTAGCGCACGTCCATGGTGGCGTGCCCCAGCCTCAACCCGGTTTCAGCGTCCTGGAGTTCAACGAAGACCTGCCCCCCGTCGTAGGTCGGGCTGGCCAGCAGGTGCAGGGTGGGGAGGCCGGCAATGTGCAGGTCGTCCTTGGACAGCGACGGGCATTCGACCGTCACGGACTGCACACCGCCACCGAGCGCAGACACGCCACCCACCCACGACCCGCTTGAGGTGCACTCGGCCAGGTCGACGGAAACGTCCGTCGCGTCGAGGGGGGGCCATGTGGATTCAACGCGCCATTGCCCGTCGTTGCGCTGGATTTGCGCGTGCAGTTCGGGGGCCGGACCCTCTCCCTTCAGGTAGAAGTCGAACCACTCGAGCAGGTCCTGAGCCCAGTCCCAACGCGTCATCTCATCGATGGCTTCCCCGCCGTAGCCGCTCGCCTGCGCGTTGTGCTTGGTCCACTGGTCGGGGTAGTTATGCTCCCATTGCCCCAACATACCGCGCACCTCGTAGCCGGCATCGACGTAGGCCTGGTACCAATGGGTGCCAGGGGGGCCGCCGAAGACCTGGTGCGGGTCAACGTTCCAATCCTGCATGCCTTGGATCCAGTACACCGATCCGTTCCAGTTCTGGAAGGCCTTGTCGATGTGGCTGCGCTCGTCGTAGTAGTTCGACATGTAGGGATCCATTTCCCCACCGATGTAGGTCACGGGACCTGCAAACAGGCCCTCTGCAATGTCCGGGCAGACGTTGTCGAGGTCGTCCTCGTTGTAGTCGACCGTGCTGGAGAAGTAGTTCATGTGCATGATCTGCGAGCGGGTTTCCGCGCTCCCGTTCTTGTAGAGCAACGGGTGGAGGGCCGTGGTGCCGGAAATCGGAACGATGGTCTTCAGGTGCTCGCTGCCCATCGCCGCCGCTTCCCACTGCGTCGCGCCCTCGTAGGACTTCCCGTACAGGCCGACGTTGCCGTTGCTCCACTCCTGCGTGCCCAGCCATTCCACCGCTGCATGGATGCCTAGGCCTTCGCCGGCTCCTCGGTAATCGAAGCAGCCGCTGCTCTCCTCGGTGCCGAAAACCGCGACCTGAGCAAAGGCGTACCCGTGGGGCACATAATTCTCGAAAATGAACTCGCCTCGACCGGCGCCGACGACGTTGGTCGGGGTGGATTCGGCGCCCTGCGTGCCGTAGGAGAAGTACGGCGAGACGACCGCGATGACCGGGACACGCTCACCGTCTTCGGTGTTGGACGGCAGCCAGTAGGAGAGGTGAACCTCCGCCGTGGCGGGCCCGGTGGCCCAAACCGAGGATGTGTCAACTTCGATCATCGCTTCCTGCACCGGCAACGGCGCGTGGGGTCCGTCGACGAGGACACGGCTGTAACTGCCCGTCCAGTTCCACTCCTGCAGGTGGCGGTCTTGCAGCGCCACGCGGCCGTCGTCGGTTGAGGTGGACGGGTTCGAGTCGTCGCCGAGGCACCCGGACAAGGGAACGAGCAACAGCAGCAGGACGAGCGATGCGGCGCGCCCTTGCATGCCATGGCTTCGGCATGGCCCTTCATCACGCTGACGCTGCCGGCGCGGAGGTGCAAGAACGGACGCTTCGGCCGTTCGGGCGCCCACAGGCTGAAGGGGAGAGGGTCGTGGCCCCCGACGAAGGTCATGCGCCACCTCCACGTCGCCGTTCGGGACCTCGACCCGCCGGGCGGCGGTGCAGAGCGTTCGCTGGCCGCGTTGCTGAACGGCCTCGCGCATGCAGGCCCGGTGGCTTCCAGCTTGCCTCAACTCGTTCCAACCGTGCCGGTCGACCTGCCACCAACGCATGAGGCGTGGGAGATCAGGGCCATGTGCAGCGAGGCGCGCGGCGCTGCTGCGGGCCTCTTGGACCTCAGCGTGGACCTGACCCGCGTCCCGATTCCTCACGAAGGCCCTTGGTCGCGCGTGGCGTGGGGGTTGCGCCAACGAAGCGGGGAGCGGCGACCACGCCCGTGGGCGCACCGCCTCCACCTCAAACGGCGCAACGCGCAGTTCGAACGCGTGGTGTCCCAATGGTTGCCCGCCGAAGCAACCGGAATTGGTTTGACGCAGTTGGACTGGTCTCCAGGCGCTGTGGCAGCCTTCGTCAAGGCGGGCCTGCCTTGGGTGGTGTTCGTTCGTGACGAAATCGTCTTCCGTTTTCCTGAACTGTACCGCCCTGTGCTTGAAGGCGCTGCCCTGGTGTGTGGAGCAGGCGAGGGGCTGCTCGCCCAAGTCCGGTCGGCGTTTGAAGTGCGTGCGACAGCCAACGTGCCCCTACCCATCGATTTTGGCGGGCGGTTCGGACCTGTCGAGGAGGTGGCCATGCGTGTTCAAACAGCGCGCGCAGCGCGTGGCGAAGGTACGCGCCCACGGATCACCGTGGTCGGCGTGACCCCGGAGAAAGGCCTCGCCACCTACCATGCCCTGCTTCCGAGGTTGTCGGAGCGTTGGCCGGAGGTGGAGGTGGAATTTGTCGGAGACGGCGCGTTCATCGAAGAGTTGCGCCGCTACCCCAACGCTGTCCTCCGAGGAGCCCGGCCGATTGAGGAGGTCTTCCCCTCCACCGACGTGCACCTGCTGTTGGTCGAAACCACCGGTTCGTGGGGGCGGGTGATCAACGAAGCGGGGTTGCACCGCGTGCCCAGCGTGACCTGCAGCATCGGCTCCCAACCTGAAGCGGTGGGCCCGGGAGGCTTGGTCGTGGACGACCATCGCGACATCGACGCGCTGATTGACGGTCTTCGTCACGTGCTCGATGAGCGAGACCTGTTGGGCCAACGCGCCTTCGAGCATGCGGCTGTTGTTGACCACCGGCGGTCCATCGCGTGCTTTCGAGAAGCCTTGGAAGGGGTGCTTGCTCGTTAAAGAGGGCGCCGCAGGGTGCTAAGTAGCAGAAGGCAAGGCCACCCCTATGGAGGACCGCCCCAAGGTTCCCCTCGGCCGGATGCACATCGACGACGAGATGCGCGAGGTGACCCTGCGCATCCTCAATTCTGGGCACTGGATCAAGGGTCCAGAATCGAAGGCTTTCGGCCAAGAATGGGCCGAATACTGCGGCGCCCTCGGCGGGGTGCCGTGCAGCAACGGCTCAGTCGCCCTCATCGCCGCCCTCAAGGTGCTCGGCGTCGGGCCGGGCGATGAGGTCATCGTGCCCAGCCACACCTACATCGCCAGCGCCACGTGCATCGACATGGTCGGCGCGCACCCCGTCTTTGTCGACGTCGAGGCCGAGTTCCATACCGTTGCCCTGGCTGGGATTCAAGCCGCGCACACGCCCCGCACAAAGGCCGTCATCGCGGTCCACCTGTACGGTCAGCCCGTCGCCGAGGACGTGTTCGCATGGTGTGCTGAGCGCGGTCTGCCGGTCATCGAAGACGCAGCGCAAGGGCACGGCGCCTCCTTGCACGGGAAGCGGGTAGGTTCCTTCGGCGACATCGCCACCTCCTCCTGCTTCCCGAGCAAAAACA
>JAURMD010000013.1 GCA_030830875.1 Thermoplasmatota archaeon
GATGCCGAGGAGGACCTTGGGGGTGCTCCAGTGCGAGACCTCGAAGGATTCCTTGAGGTTCTTCTCCTCGAGGTACTGCTCCAACACCCCGGTGTTGAGGTTGTTGTACATGTCATCGTCAAGCCACGTCAGGGTGCCTTCTTCGATGGCCTTGAGGCCCTGAGGGGTGACGGGTTGGCGGTAGGCAGAGCGCTGGACACCCATCTCGTTCCCCTCCGGTGCTCCACTGGTTGGAACGGCACTTCAAGACCATTCCCCATCGAAGGGCCCGAGCAAGGTGCTCCTTCCCCTCATGGAGCGTCGGCGGCGTTCGACTCAGCCGTCTCCCCGTAGCCCCTGATGTGCTTGACGAAGGTGGCGGGGATGCCTGCCCACACCTGACCGGCGGGCACGGTCTTGTGCTTGGGCAATACGGCACGGTTCGCCAGCACGCTATCGTCGCCCAAGGTGGAGCCGGGCATCATGATGGAGCCGCCGCCCACCACGCACCGGTCGCCGATGGTGACCGGGGCAAGGTGCAACTCGCCTCGCTCGACGATGTGCCCGTTGATGGCGGCGTTGCCACCCACCACGGTGTCGGAGCCGACGCGAACGAGGAAGGGGTCGTTGATGTCCTGAGAGGTCAAATTCGAGTCCTGCCCCAACCTCACGCCAGCAAGGCGGTAGTAGGTGTTGGCAAAGATCGAGGGGCAGACGTGTGCCAAGAAGGGCTTCGTGGCACGATGGATGACGCCACACGCGGCCCATCGTATGGTGGTGCCCGAAAACAGCGGTACCACCTTGCCCTCGTCGGGAATCCGTGGATGAATGATCATCTGAACTAGCCCCGAGAGCAGCAGCAAACACAGCCCCCAGGTGATGAAGGCAAGCGCTGCCGACATGCCCGTGACGAGGTAGGCGCCCCACTCGGATTGGTCAGCACCGTAGGCGTTGACGGTATCGAAGACCTTCAACGCGGGAGCGATCGGAACAGCCCAAAAGGCCGCCATCACGAAGATGAACAGCGCAGACAAGACATGCTGCAGGGCGGTGAACGCCTTCATGCGTGGAGCGGTCGACCTGCACCCTATAGGGCCGTCGCCGTTCTCAGGGGCCAAGGTCTGCCTTCGGAAGGCATCAGTGGTCGCGGATGATCTTGTAGCGGCCAAGGGCCTCCATCCACATGATTTCCTTCCCAGCCTCGATGCTGAGGCCCTCTTCCATGGGCAAGATCATCATGGAATGGTCGCGCATGTTCATGGCGTGCACTTCGTTGCCGTCGAGGTGGGTGACCATGGCGGTGCCCTTCTCGATCATTGGGACGTTGATGGTGTCGGTCACGGTGCCGACGTGGCTGATTTTCTTGTCCGTGAACAAGGACACGAGTTCGAGGCGGGCCTTCGCGGAACCGTGCTTGCCGGGTTTCGACTTGGAGATGCTGAGGATCTTGTAGGCCTCGTCTTCAACAACGCAGAAGCGTCCTTCCTTGAGGGTGCGGATTTCAACACGGTCGGTGCCGGGCATGGACGGCGCTTCGTTCGACGACTTATGACGCTATCCCAAAGAACGGGGTGCTGAGGGGCCGTGCCTCACAGTTCCCGCACGTCGAAGCGCTGCCCTGAAGGAAAGCGCTCCCCGTCTGTGAGCACAGGGAGCAGGCGCTTCGCCACCTCTTCGGGCGGCACGAGGTGCCCGTCGCGGTGAAGCCCCACGAAATCGGCGTGGGAAGGGAAACCATCTGGCCCGGCTCCTCGGATGGTGGCCTGCATCGCGGTGTCCACAATGCCTGGGGCGACGGCGACCGCTTCGATGCCCACGTCGGCCCCTTCAACGGCCAGCATCCGAGCCCACATGTCGAGTCCGGCCTTCGTCACGCAGTACGCCGACCAGCCGTGAATCGGGCGAAGGCTCGCCCCAGAGGAGATGGTCACCACGCGACAGCCACCGCGGACCATGGCGGGCCACAACGCCTTCGTGAACTGCTGCACGCCGATGAGGTTGACCTGCATGGACCGAGCCCAAGCATCGTCATCGACGCTGCTCATGCTGCCAACGGGAAGCACGTCGCCGGCGTTGTGCACCAGCCCCTCAAGCCCGTGTTCGGCCACGGCTGGAAGGGCGAGCATCGCCGCTGCTGCTGAGGCGATGGAGGACACATCGGCCAGGTCGAGCACGAGGGGCGTCACGCTGCCCGCAGCGACGCCTTCCTCACGGACCCATGCGAAGGTGTCCTCGACGTTCCGCGCGAGGGCCACCACGTGATGACCGTGCGTGTTCAACAGCGCACCCAGCGCGCGACCAAGTCCTCGGCTTGCTCCGGTGATGGCCCATACGCCCATGCCGAATCCATGCAACGGTCGGGCATAGGCGTGCCGTTCAGTCTTCGCCAAGATGACCGGATTCACCGGTGTGCGGCATGCGGTGGTGCATCATGCCGATGTCGTCCTGGAAGGGGGAATGGCGCTCGAAGTGCATCATCGTGTGCAGGAGGGTTCCCGCCAGCAGGCGGTGGCGTTTGTTCATCTTGTCCACCTTGGCCCGCGTCTCCTGCTCGATGGCGCACACTTCCCGCGCAATGGCGTCGATGTCGTCGCATCCTTCCCAGACGATCAAGGCATACAGCGCTTCGAACGCGTGGTGCTCGTCAAGGACGATGTCGGTGTACTGCGACGAGACGCGCATCCCGGACGCCGCGATGAGCACGACGAGCAGGGTCACGGTGAGGGAGGCAAACAGCACGGTGCGGTCCCAATCAAAGAAGGAGTCCAACCCACCGGTGCCGAGCACGAGGGCCACGGTCAGGAAGGAACCCATCTGGAGCACCTGCGTTCGGATGGCGGAGAGTTCGGCGTTGGTGGCCACCGCGAGGTCCATCTTCATCCGAATGTAGGCCAACACTCGGTCGAGGTTCCGTCCCAGGAGGATGCGCTGCAAACCCTCTTCTGTCCCCTCGCTGAGGTCCGAGGCGTCGGCAGGGTGGTCCTCGTCGGACATGGTGGTCGCCCGCACGGCTGGGATGCGGGTTTTGAGGTTGTTCACCCTTCAGGTTCAGCGATGGGCCAACGTGAACCTGGTGGACCCCCACGGTCGAAGCAGGAACATGGCCACGATGGTGCTTGGGTGGGACGTCCACTACGTACGACGCATGCTGGGAGCAACGGACACGGGACGGAGCCTGCCTTCAACGCACATCGAGCAGGACGCGACGTGGCTGACCATTGTCGAGAGCCTCAACCATCACCCGGAGGTTCATGCCTACCTGATGTGCAGGCAGGACAGCTACCTCGATTTCCACGATCCATTGGTGATTGGCGTGGAGGTGACCTCTGGCGAAGCGACCACGCCAGAGGTGATGTGGACGCACGTGCAGATGGACGACGAGCGCAAGGTTGGTGCTCGCCCCATCCTCCAGCAACTGCTCGACTGGAGGGCAGCGTTGAGCGGGCCCGGCCCTCGGCTTCCTGAACCAGCGCTGCACTTCAGCGGATGGTGCTCGGACGCTGTGATCGTCGAGGAACGCGTTCTGGCTCAGTCGTAGGTGTAGAAGCCACGTCCGGACTTTCGACCAAGCAGGCCTGCATCGACCATTCGACGAAGGAGCGGCGCAGCGCGGTA
>JAURMD010000140.1 GCA_030830875.1 Thermoplasmatota archaeon
ATGCTGAACGATGCGTTGCCAAAGCACCCGCGATGATGTCATCGCTCGATGGAAAGCAAGAGGTCCCCCTTCTCCACTTCAAGACGGACCTGCGTGGACGTGGCAACGTTGTGCACACCCCTTGTGCCGGTGGTGAGCATCGCATCCGAGAGTTCGTGGGTCGCTCCTCGAAGGCGAACGCCATGGACCACGCCGACCGGGTGAAGCCCAAGCACGGTTCCTGGCTTCACCTCCACCGTGAGGGGCTTCCCTGGAGGGCATCTGCGGAGCGAGCCAGCGTTCAGGTGCACGATGGCGTCGCTCTCGCTTTCAATCAAGGCAGCCCCTACCGCCAAGCGGTGGTCGAGCCTCCCACCATCGAGGCCGACCACGTCGATGTTCGCTGCCCCTCGATGCTGCATGCACCACGTCAAGGCCTTGCTGAGGTCGG
Organism: Thermoplasmatota archaeon; assembly: GCA_030830875.1. GTDB lineage: Archaea > Thermoplasmatota > Poseidoniia > Poseidoniales > Poseidoniaceae > MGIIa-L3. The sequence continues at coordinate 431 of JAURMD010000140.1, forward strand.
TCCGGTCTTGGTCGTCCAACAGGATGCACGTGTGGCGTTCAAGCGCGCTTGCCGGCACGGAATCCAGGTCGCCCAAGACGATGTTCACCTCCACGCCGAGGTGCGGCGCATGCTCGAGCCCAGCATCGATCGCGATCACCTCATCGGCGTACGCAGCGAGGCGTTCGGCCACGCCGTCCAATGGCAAGTCGCCTCCAGCCAACAGCAGCACGCGGAAGGCCATGTGTCGGGATGGAAGGCGTGCTGAAGATGCTTCGCCATGCCTTGACGAAGGCGCGATTCCTGCGAATGGTTTTGAATAGCCTTGCTCATCATCAAGCATGGCCTCCATGCGTCACCCACGGCTTCATGCCAGCATGCTGGTGGCCCTGATGCTGCTCTCGGGACTCGGCACCATGGCGCCCAGCCTGCTGCAGGACAGGACCAACGTAGCGATGGCCCTCGACCTCGGCGACGTGACCGACAGCCACGAATTTGGTGGCGACACCGTGTCCATCTCCGGCTTGGTCAACGCAGAAGTGCGTGAAGAAGCCGTCCTCGACCGTTGGAGCACTGAGGTGCTCGAGAGCATCGAAGGCAACCTCGTCGATGGCCCTCATCCGGTGCTGAGCCCCATGGGCTTGCTGCACGCCTGTTGGGTGCTCGACAACGGCAGCGTTCACCACGGACGGCTCGACGCTGAAGGGACATGGTCCTCAAGCCGTGTGACGTCGGTGACGGGAACCAACCCCGTCTGCGCATTGGCCGTGACCACCGACGACCGCGCCCGCCTGCTCATCAACGATGGTTCAGACCTCGTTGCAGCACGCGAGGCCTTTCCGAATTCCATGTATCTGAATCAAGTGTGGCACCTGCGGACCTTCATTGAAGGCATCAACGCCGCCAGCATCTCGTTGGCGTTGCACGACGACCGTGAACACGCCGCTGTGGTCGACCTCGACGGGCGCCTCTGGCTTGTTCAATCGGATGGGGTTCGTTGGAGCCACGAACTCATCGACAACGGTCCTGTTACCGGGGAAGTCGAGGTCACCGTCGTGGACGACGCCGTTGAGATGTACGTGGTGCTTCAAGGCAACCTTCTGAGCCTTCGGCTGACCGAGTCGGGGATCGAGCGATCCATCATCGCAAGCGACGACGGCCTGCAAAACATGCTAGGCGTCGATCACGATCGTGCTGGATTGACGCAGGTCGCGACGGTCGTCTCCGACGGCAGCACCGTCGAGTTGCAACTCATTCGAAGCCTTGTTGGGCAGCGGCAAGGGCGTGTGGCCGGAACGCCGATGACGACCCTTGTGGCCGGCGACGACGTGGTTGAAGGAGCCCTTGTGGCTGGCGATCTCGATGACGATGGAGCCGACGATGTGGTTGTCAGCGACCCTGGCAGTTCGACGGTTACCGTGCATTGGGGATCATCAGACGGTTCAACCGCAGCATCGAGCATCGTAGGGTCCGCTCCGGGTTTCGGAAGGGCACTCGCCGTGGCGGATTTCGATGGTGATGGACTCACCGATTTGGTCGTGGGGCATGCTGGCGACGATGCAGGCAACGGTTCCGTGAGCCTCTATCGGGGTGGTGACCGCAACATCACGTCGTCACAGGCAACGTGGACGATGGTCGGAAGCAACGGCGAGGCGCTCGGAACGACCCTCGTGGCCGTACCCGACCTCAACGGAGACGGTGCGGACGAGTTGGTCGTTGCTGGGCCAGCGTTTGTCGACGGTTCTGTGAAGGGGCGAGTCCGGTTCTTCTTCGGCAATACATCCGGTACCCTCGAACTTGACCGCACCATCACGCCGTTGCGGAACGGCCCATCTTTCGGCCGGGCCTTGGCGGTGGGCGACCTCAATTGCGATGGGACGCCCGACCTTGCCGTGAGCAACACGGGAAACCTGTCCTCACCCTCGGGGTATTCCAGCATCGAAGTGTACCATGGCAGTGCGTCGGGGTACAACGGCACCCCCGACCGAACGATGGTGTCCAACATCCAAGGTCGTCTCTTCGGCTACAGCCTCGCCGTTCTTGACGACGTGAACGGGGACGGCTGCGGTGAATTGCTCGTCGGTGAACCCCTGAACGGGACCAGCGAGTACAACGGAGGGCGACTGATGCTTTGGACCGGGGCGCCTTCCCTGTCGTCTTCGCCATCTTGGTCCATGGACGGCTCGTCAAACGAACGGCTCGGGTTGTCCTTGACACCAGCAGGGGACATCGACGGGGACGGGCGCTCCGACGTGCTCATCGGAAGCGCGGGAGGAAGTTCGAACCCAGGCCAACTCGAATTGCGGTTCGGAGCCGACAACGGACTTTCGGCCGACGGCCAAGTGCTGCGCACAGGCGGTTTGCAGCAGCGTGCGGGCTTCATGGCCGCAGCGGGACTCGACACCGATGGCGACGGTCTCGAGGAGATCATCAGCAGCATCCGAGGTGCCGCTTCAGGCGGTGCCGCCTGGTCCCTGAACCTCGAAGTGAGGGAGCGCATCGATTGGGAGACCCTCTCGTTCCCCCTTGACAGCGTGCCACGCACCCTTGACCTCAACACCGCATTGCGCGGGGAAACGTCAATCCTCGTGGTAGAGGACCACGATGCCTTTGGAAACGGGACCGTTGCGACCTTGTTTGAGCACACGCTCGACGGTACACCCGGCGGGCAGTGGGTCCGCACGGTCCTTGTCGATGAGGATGAAAGCGTCCCTGGGCCGCATGTTGGTGTGGTGGCGGACGGTGTTGGTCGAACGAGCGTTCTGCTGAATCATCGAGGAAATTTGAGCATGGTGCGCCCACACGGGGCGGTGGCCTTCGAAATGGACCTGCTCACGACGGGCACCTTTGGTGAACACCTCGGGACCGCCGTGGTCGGTGATGCCCAGCACGTGGTGCTGGCAAGCAGTGGAGACAGCAAGCTCTGGCATGCCTTCGACACGGGGTCAGGGTGGTCGACTTCGATGGTGCGCACGGGTGTGGACCTCGAGTACGACCCTCAGGTGACAGGTCTGAGCAACGGGACCTTGATGGCCGTCTATCGGCCGGTTGGAACCACGCAAGTCGAGGCCGCATGGTACGACGGTGCTGCATGGTCCCTCTCGACCATTGACCTTGGAGGCAACGTCACGTCTCCCGCCCTTGCCCTCGGTTCTGTCGAGGATGGGTTTGACCTGCTTGCGGTGGTGGACGACGGCACGAACACCAACCTCACCCTGCTGAGCGAACGGTCATCGGGGTCCACCGTGAGCACGTTGCTGCAAGGCGTGGGCACCGATGCCACCCTCCTGTTCCTGCCAGCAACCGCCGATGGCCCCTCCCTTATGGCGTACGCCACGTCGTCCGATGCCGCCCTGTGGATGGACAACGGGAGCGGGGCGGCCGAAGTGGAGGGGTTCCGTCCAACCGGACTGAGTGCGAGCAGTCCACCCAACCTCTCAGCGGTGCAGGTGCCTGGCATCGGCCCACACCTTGCGGTCCGTTGGTCCTCAACCCAAGGGGCCTTGTGGACGCCGAACGCCAGCACCACGAACCGCTCGGTCCACGCCGACGTGATCGGGGACGGAGGTGCCTGGGACCTCGGGGTGCTGGACGATGACCTGTTGCTGTTCACGTCAACGTCTGGCGCACTACGTTGGCATGCTTGGGGCCGCGGGGTTGTTGAAGCCTTCACGACGGTTCCGTTCGGTGATCGACGGGCCGACCACACGGTGATGCCGGTCGCGGTGGGGGACCATCTCTCGCTTGTGCTTGTGGATGGCCCACTCAACGACGTCACCATGCTCCACGTAGCGTCCGACTCGGACCGCGACCTGATTCCGGACAGCCTCGACGACCTGCCCGATGTCGGAGGGCAATGGGAGGATACCGACGGTGACGGATGGGGCGACCTCGCCTCTGGCCCATTTGCCGACCAATGCCCCACAACCAGCGGCCTCTCCTCCCTCGGTCGTCTCGGATGCGGTGACTCGGACAACGACGGTTGGGACGACGAGACCGACGATTGCCCCTCGACCTCGGGGACCTCGTGGTTCGATCGGCAGGGGTGCGAAGACAACGATCAGGACGGCTGGTCCACCAAGACGGGCTCGATGACGATCGGTGACAGTTTCATTCTCAACTGGAAGCAATCCCTTGACACCGACGGCGACGGATACGGAGACAACAACGGACCGGATTGCTGTTCCGTGCCGTTGGACCCGAACAACGTTCCTGACGAATTTCCTGACAACGCGCTTCAATACAAGGACACCGACGGAGACGGGTGGGGTGACAACACGGCGGACCTCGCCACCGGTGACCAGTGTGTCTACGACTACGGAACCTCGTGGCGTGACCGACGCGGTTGTCCGGACGCCGACGGAGATGGTGCGTCGGACCCTCGCCCGCCGGAGGATTTCCCGTACAATTGGTCCGTGGAGGAAGGTGCCGACATGTGGCCTTCGGACCCGAGCCAATGGGCGGACAGCGACGGGGACGGGTACGGTGACAATGGCTCAACGGGCGCGACCAATCCTGACCGTTTCCCAACGCTGATCGGTGCTGCCTTCGACGACGACGAGGACGGCGTTCCAGACAACTGGACCGCCTTCTACGATGAGAACAACGCCTCCACGCACGGCGGTCTTTCGCTCGACGGCTGCCTTGGCGTGTGGGGGAACTCCAGTTGGGGCATCGAACAGGTTGACGGCATCGAAACGGTGGTCCCGCTGTACGGTTGTCCCGACACAGACGGCGACGGTCGAGCGAACATGCACGATGCGTTCCCAGCGGACAAAACGCAGCAAACCGACACCGACGGGGACGGGTTCGGCGACAACATCGTCGGTATCAACGGTGACGAATGCCCCTACACCCCCGGTGTGCTCGAAGGCACCCCCACCGTGGCGGGGGGGACGGGGCGAGGTTGTCCCTTGGTGCTCACCGACGATGCGGATGGCGACGGCGTCTACGACGAAAATGACCAGTGCCCCAGCACAACCGCCGGGGCTCAAGTGGACGCCAACGGCTGTGCCGACACCCAACGAGACGTCGATGGCGACGGTGTCTACGACGCCAACGACATGTGCCCAGGAACCACGGACCCTTCCACCTTGGATGCACTCGGATGCGATGCAGCACAGCAGCAGCAAGACACCGACGGCGATGGGGTACTCGACCCAAGCGACGCATGCCCAAACACCACCCTTGACGAGGAGGTGGATGCGCGCGGCTGCGCAGCCAACCAGCGAGATTCGGATGGCGATGGCATCGTCGATGCTGACGACGCATGTCCAGGCACGCCAACAGGACAACCTGTCGACGCTACGGGCTGCCTTGACGAAGCTGCCCTAGAGCAAGACCTCGACGGCGATGGCTTCGCTGGCGCGCCGGCTTGGGAGGAAGGTCCTGACGGACTCCGCCTGAACCAATCAGGCGATGCCTTCCCCTTGGACCCGACACAGTGGAACGACACCGACGGTGACGGGTACGGAGACGAGCCGGGTGGCAACATGCCAGACGCGTGTCCAGAGGAAGCAGGAACGTCCCTTGCCTCGTTGCTGTACAACATCGCTCGCTTCGGTTGCCCAGATGAGGACGGCGACGGCTGGATCGACGAACCCTTCCCGCTGGACTCGACGCAATGGATCGACGAGGACCAAGACGGCTTCGGCGACAACGCCTCCGGTGCGTCTCCTGACCTTTGCCCCGGCACTCAGCCCGCCTTCCGAGACCTCGTCAACGACGCAGGTTGCTCCCCCATGCAATTGGACAGCGACGGTGACGGCATCGTCGACTTCAGCGATCTTTGCCCAGACGAGCCGATGGGTGCGGATGGCTTCGCGGACGGTTGCCCACGTGCCACCGTGGACGGCGACGACGACCCCCTTCTCATCCTCGGTCAACCGATCATGGTGGTTGCCGGTGGTGGCATCGGTGCTGTGGTGGTGCTCGTGCTGCTCGTGAGCGTTGTTGGACGGTTGGTGCGTGGCCGAGAGGACGACGATGACGATGAGGACGGGTGGGAAGACGACGACGATGACGAGTGGTCGGCCAGCACCCGCCCTGCGCGAAGCAAAACCCCTTCACCTGCTCAGCAGCCTGCTGCCCGTGGACCCTCATCTGGGCCCACCAAAAGCCCTTCCAGTGGGCCACCGGGTCGTGGGCCGTTTGAGCCCACACGTGCTGGTCCCCCCGGTGGTGGACCTCCCGGTCGCGCGCTTGCTGCTGAACCTGCACGCGGTGGACCCCCAGGTCGTTCGCCGGCCCCTTCAGGACCATCCCGTGATGGTTCGCCAGGGGGCGGCCCTCCCGGACGATCGAGTGGACATGCTCCGTCCGAACATTCGCGTGGTGGACCACCCGGTGGTGGTCCTCCAGGCCGTGCAGCACCCGAGCCAGAAGCACCGAAGCGTGCCTCGAGAAAGCGCGTCACCGTCGCACCCGAAGACGAATTGGGCCCCACACGACGGCGCGCCAAGGTCGAGGTTGACCTCTCCATGTTCGAGGCCGACCAGGTTTCGGATCGACGTGCTGCCGTTGAGTGGGTCACGGCCGAATTGGCTTCAGGCGGCGCTGAGCGCACCGTGTTGATGCAACTTCAGTCGACAGGCTGGACGGCGGTGCAATCGCGTGCCATCATCGACCTTGCCAGAGCGGCGGGAAGGGATTGATTAGGGACTCGCTGCTGGCGGAGGCGTCGATGCACCATGGAGCCCAAAGAGCAAGGTATTGAGGTGGACGATGCCGCCGCCTACTTCGGAGCGACCTCGTCCTCTGATGGCCTCCACGCCATGCTCTCCATGCCACGAGAGGAGGCCATCGTGGCCTTTTTTCGCCAACTGTCGGACCTCGTCCTTCAACCGGGCGACTTTGACTTCGAGGCGGCCGGAGCTCGGATGTCCTGCGAAGGCGGTGAATTGTACTACCTTGTAGCTGGCCACCTTGGCCTCATGTCGATGGCCGATCCGCTCTTGCGGCACCTTGGCGCCCCCGACACATCGGGTGAATCTCACGCTGCGGTGACTGCTCTTGATGCTGATTCGGCCTCCCTCCTGCTTCGGCTCGGAGACCCCATGCGCCTCCTCCGACTGTTGGCCATCGCCCATCAGACGGGCGGTGACGAGGAAGTACGGAATTACCTCAGTGGGCTTGAGCAGCGATTCGCTGACCCTGCAGCCAACGAAGGAGACCTGCTCCGCATCGCCACGGAAGTGGATGCTTCGCTCGATGTCGTTGGCCAAGTGCTCCCTATCCCAACACTTGCCGCTTCGAACGCCAGCGCCGTGGCCTTGGAAGTTCGACCGACCGAGGTGCCCGTGATTGCTCCTGTGCAGACCCTCACTCCTGCTCCGAGTCCCGCTAGGGAACCTGACCCCATTGCGATTCCCGCCTCAAAGGAGGAGCCGGTCCCGCTTCCCTCGGTTGCTTCTTCACCCCTCGCTGAGGCCGTCCCACTTCCAACGTCAGCAAAGGAACCCCCGAAGGCGGTGCAAGAACGTCCCTTGGACGACCGTCGCAAGGATGCTGCTGCTGCCGATGCATTTGCAGGTGCGTTTGGTTCCATCTTAACCGCCGAGGAATCCATGCCTGCGACCCTCGAAGAGCGCTTTGAGGCGGCCGACGAAGATGGGACAGGCGGCCTGTCCGTTGAGGAATTGGCAGAAGCGACCGGTACCGATCTCGAAGAAGCGGCTCGGCTGCATGCAGCCGCCGACACCGACGGCGACGGTCAGGTGACCTTCGAGGAGTTTGCAGTCTCCGAAGCCGCCGTCAAGGCCGCAGCCCTCCCCAAGCCGGTGCGGGCCTCACCGGTCCGTGCTCCGGTGACGCAAGCGGTTCAACCGCAGCAGCCGATGCAACAACAACCGTCGCACCACCATCAACCTCAGGTTCACGCGCAACCACAGCAGGGATGGCCTCAGCAACCTCCGCAGGGGGGGGCTTGGCCTCAGCAACAGCAGCGAACGCTCGGTGGATTTGCGGCTCAGCAAGGTGGCGGTTGGCCACAGCAGCAGCGATGGGGCCAACCAGCACCCCAACAGGGCTGGGGACAGCCTCAGCAGGCCTGGGTCCCTCAACCGATGCACAACGTTCCCCCGACCATCCCTTCAGGCATTCGTTGTCCCGGGTGCGGCATTGGCATCGATGGACAATGGCGCTTCTGTCCGGTATGCGGAAGCCGAAATCCGGTGCTGCAGTATTGATCACTCTTCAAGCAAGTGACCGTCGTCGAACAGCGGTTCCACGTCGAGTTGGATGGTCGGAGCACGCATCACGCACGAAAATGTGGTGCCAACCGCGACGCTTCCACCACCCGAAGTGTTGTCTCCAAATTGGAAATAGCAGGTGCCTAAGCACTTCTCATCCTCGAGGAGGTTGCCTGTGAGGACGGCTGCAGGATTCATTCCAAATCCAAACTCCGCGACCGTGCCAAGCAGTTCACGGTCCTTTGGTCGCAATCCTTCACGGATCTCTTCGAACGTTCGACGAATTCTGCCTGCCATCTCGCCTCCGGAGATGCTCGTCAACACCCCGTCCTCGACCGTGATGCGCACCTCATCGTCAATCAGCGTCCCTTCCCAACTCCCATCGAGGACAATCGTACCGTTCATGCTCCCTTCCCGGGGCATGACGTACGCTTTCCCTGCGGGCAGGTTGGTCAGCATCTTTGGTCGGTTGCAGATGCCGTTGTCGTCAAAGATCCAATCACGCCATGCGACCTCAAAGCTGAGTTCGGTCCCTTTCGCGCTTCGGACGTTGACAATGCGCTTGCGGCGGACGCGGCTCGACAAGCGTGCAATGCGTTGTTTGAGGGCCGAAAAGTCAGCTGACATTCCACCCCCTTGGAACATCTCCAGCGTCATGCCAGGCATGGTGGCGATACGGGCCCCTTCCGCCAAGGCCGTTCGAACCGCCTTGGTGTGGGTCAAGGAAAAGCGCGTGGGTGCGATGACGACCTGCTGCTGACGCATGAGGTTCGCCACCGGCGCAGGAGGCTCCTGCCCATGGTGCCGGCCTTTGGGCATCAGCATCAGCAGGACCCGCTCGGAGCGTTTGAGAGCGGCTTCGTGGAGCGCAGCACCGATCTCTGCGGTGGTCGGGTCGCAGACGATGAGGACGTTTTCGTTGCGACGGATGTCCATGCAGGTCTCCACCACGCGGAGTGCGCTCGAGGCCAAGGCGTCCTCGCTCACCTCACTCCGGCCCCCTGTAGGCGTGTTGGCCTTGGCCGCCACGCCCTCGTCGAGGATGGCCACAAGGTCGTCGTCCGTGGCGCTTGGAGGCGGAGCCTCCTCTTCGCCCCGGCGTCGGAACGGCAGCACCATGCATCCCGCTGACGCTCCATCGTCTTCAACCTGAGTCCGGATTCAGAGCAGCGCAAGCCTTGTGCAACCGGTGCCCGTGGTCCATCCATGGGCGCGAAACAGGACTTCCTGGAACGGGTCAACGACATCCACCGCCTCGGTGCACTCCAGGGACATCTTGGGTGGGACCGTGAGACCTTGATGCCCGGCAAAGGGGCTGCCGCACGTTCCGACATCTTGGCGTGGCTTGCGGCCGAATCCCACCGCCGCATGGTCGACGGCGAGTTGGGCGCGCTCCTCGACGCCGTGGCCGAAGAGGCAGCGATGGACCCGGACCTTGGGGCCACGGTACGCGAGGTCGAGCGCAGCCGCGCTCGGGCCCTTCGCCTTCCGGAGTCTTTCGTTTCGGCGTTTGCACGTCACCGAAGCATCGCCCAAGGAACGTGGCAAGACGCACGGGCTGCTTCTGATTTTGCGGCCTTCGCGCCGCACCTGCACACCCTTGTTGAGATGACCAAGGAACGCGTTCACCTGCTTGGCGTGGAAGGACCGACCTACGACGCCTTGCTTGATGATTACGAGATCGGCTCCACCATGGCCGCCTATGACCCGCTATTCGCTGGGTTGAAGGGGCGCTTGGTCACCTTGCTTGGTCACATCATGGACGCCAGTGCAGCCCATGCCATGCCGACGCTCCCCGAAGGAGCCATCTTCCCCGTGGCCGCACAGGAGGCCTTCTGCAGGAAAGTAAGCGAGCACATGGGTTTTGATTTTGAAGCCGGCCGGATGGACGTTTCCACGCATCCGTTCTCCGCCGGACTTTGGCCAGGAGACACTCGGTTCACAACGCGCTTTGACGAGCGCGACCCGTTCTCGTGCTTGTACGCCGTGATGCACGAGACGGGCCATGCCCTCTACGAACAGGGTCTGCCCAAAGCGCATGCTTTGACCCCTCGCGGAAAAGCGATTTCGTTGGGCGTCCACGAGTCGCAATCGCGGTTTTGGGAGAACCAAATTGGGAGGACTGAGGCCTTCTGGACCGTGGCAGGACCTTGGTTCCATGACGCCTTCCCTCACCTTCCACCCATGGACGCTGCGACCATGAACACGATTGCCAACAGGGTGGAGCCTGGCTTCATTCGCGTCGAGGCGGATGAAGTGACCTACAACCTCCACATCATGCTGCGCTACGAACTCGAAAAGGCGATGTTCAATGGAGAGGTCGCCGTCGACGACGTCCCCTCGACGTGGAACACCATGTTTCGGGAATGGTTTGGCCTCGACGTCCCCGACGACCGGCGTGGTTGCCTGCAAGACATCCACTGGTCGATGGGCGCCTTTGGCTACTTCCCGACCTACACCTTAGGCAACCTGTATGCAGCGCAACTGCTCGAGGCCATGGCGAAGGACATCGGTGATGTCGACGGGCTTGTCGCGTCGGGATCCTGGTCAGCACCGCTGCTATGGCTGCGTGAACGGGTCCATGAGCGCGGCAGTTTGCTCTTGCCTGAAGCACTCATCGAGGAAGCTACCGGGAAAGCACCAACGCCTGAACCGTTCCTGAACTACCTTGAAGGGAAATACACAGCCCTCTACGGGCTTTGACGTCCGAACCGCCTCAAGAGCGAACACCGTCCATTGCGCGGCCGTAGGCGGCGAGGTAGGCTTCGACCTCCTGTTGCATGCTGAACCGCTCGAGGACACGGGCTCGACCGGCGTGGCCTTTTTTGGCCAGGGCGTCACGGTCTCCGAGTTCTTTCAAAACGGTCGAACTGAATCCATCGGCGTCTCCGAGGGTGTACGTCGCCCCCACCGCAGCGTCAACGGTTTCTGGCATTGGGCCGTGGTTCACGGTCACGACGGGCGTTCCCGAGGCCATCGCTTCAATGGGAATCATCCCCAAGCCTTCGTACAAGGAGGGGAAGACCACGAGGTCAGCGGCCCGGTAGGCCATCGCCAACTCGTCGAAGGGGAGGCTGGACTCGATTCGGACCGCGCTGTCCACACCGAGCCGCTGGGCCTGTTTGAGCAGGCGGGAGCGAAGGTGACCGCGCCCAACGATGGCCAACTTCACCTCAGGCGCGCTCGCATGGAGGTGTGCGAACCCCTTGAGCAGCGTCGCGTACCCTTTCCGGGCCGCGAGTCGACCTACGGCAAGCAAGAGCGGTTGTCCTTCGCCTGCTCCAAGGCGACGCCGGAGGTCAGCGATGGCGTCCGCCTCCCCTGTGTTGGCAGGTCGAAACATGGTGGTGTCGATGCCCCAATGCACGACCTCACACGCCCAAGGCGATGGGGTACGGTACCGTTCGATGAATTCATTTCGGCTGAACGCCGAGATGGCGACACAGACGCTCTCGTCGACCGCCGCCTGTTCAAACCGGGCGTAATGCCCCGCAGTCAGCAGGATGGCGAGGTCGTTTGGATTGGCAATCGCAGCTGGTTCCTTCATTCGGCGTGCCATCAACAGGCCGTCCCGTTCGCCAATCCATGACCCGTGGAGCGTCGTGATCGACGGCGCCACCTTGGAATGACACAACCTGAATTGGCGGCGGCTCCACGAGGTGAGTGGAGCGTGGACGTGCACGACGTCGACGGGGTCCTCGGCGTG
>JAURMD010000141.1 GCA_030830875.1 Thermoplasmatota archaeon
CGACGACGACGACGATGGCGTGCTCGATACGGCAGAACTGGAAGCGGGTACCGACCCCTTGGACCCGCTCTCAAAACCCATCGATTCGTTTGAGATCGTCATTCCCGGAACGAGCGTTGGGCTGGGCGCGTGGGACCTGATCGGGGTCTTCCTCGGCATCCCGCTGAGCATGTGGGTGATGTTCGGCATCGTCACACGCGGTGGCCGCGCCTCACGCTTCGCGAGCGCTTTGCGTGGCGCCACCGCGCGGGAAGACCTCGAAGAAATCGCGTTGCGCTACGAACGCGCCGTGATGATGCGCCTGCTCGGACCGCACCAAGCCATTCGTCTCGAACGCATGCGTACAGAACTGGACGACGCGTTGGAGGCGGCCATGCTGGAGGGTTCAGGAGCACGGGCCGACGGGCGGCCCCTTGACCTCATCGAGCCCGTGCATGAAAAGCGCGTCGTGGACCTCCCTTGAGGTTGGCGCGGGCTCGGGGCGCACTTGATGAACCCGGCCTCCGTCCCTCGACCATGAGCACCCCCTCGGACGAGGCGGAGCCGGTGTTCAACACAACCACGGGGCCCGTTCGCGTCGTGACCGCCGCCTCGCTCTTCGACGGCCACGACGCCGCCATCAACGTCATGCGGCGCCTCATTCAGTCTGCGGGCGCAGAGGTCATCCACCTTGGCCACGACCGCTCGGCCCAGGACGTCGTGACCTGCGCCGTGCAGGAAGACGCCCATGCCGTCGCCCTGACCTCCTACCAAGGCGGCCACGTCGAGTACTTCACCTACATTCGCCAGTTGCTCGACGAGGCCGGATGCGGGCACGTGCGCATCTTCGGAGGCGGTGGTGGCACCATCACCCCGCCGGAAATCAAGCAACTCCACGATGCTGGGATTTCGCGCATCTATTCCCCTGACGACGGTCGCACGATGGGCCTCATGGGGATGATCCACCACCTGATGGGACAAGCGAGCGAAGTTGACCTGATCGACACCACCCGGCTCGCTCGGCTCAACGGGCCCGTTGATGCTGCCGCGACCGACCTCGTGGGCCTGCTGCTGACGTTGTCCGAAAGCGCGGACGAAGCAACCTTCCACAGCCTGCTCGAGACCGTGCGCTCCGCGCCCGCGGACCGGGACGTCCCGGTCATCGGCTTCACCGGCACCGGAGGTGCAGGCAAGTCGAGCCTGCTCGACGAACTGATGCTCCGTATCCTGCGCGACAACCCTGACCTCAGGGTCTGCCTTCTGTGCGTGGACCCGACCCGAAAGCGCACGGGCGGCGCCTTGCTTGGCGACCGCATCCGGATGAACGCGCTGTCCAACGCCAACCTGTTCATGCGCTCCCTTGCAAGCCGAGGCTCCGGCTCGGAAATCTCCTCCCACCTCGACCGCGCCATCGAAGTGGCGAAGGCGGTCGGCTTTGACCTGGTGTTCTGCGAAACGAGCGGCATTGGGCAGGGCAGCGACGCCATCACCTCGGTCGCCGACCATTCGCTCTACGTGATGACCGCGGAGTTCGGTGCCCACACGCAACTCGAGAAGATCGAAATGCTCGACGTCGCCGACCTCGTTGTTCTCAACAAGTTCGAGAAACGAGGCAGCGAAGACGCGCTTCGCGCCATTCGAAAACAGGTCCGACGCAACAGGAACGTGTTTGACGTGAGCGACGAGGACCTCCCGGTGGTGGCCACCGTGGCCAGCCAGTTCGCGGACCCCGGCGTGGACCGCTTGTGGCAACGATTGGCCAGCATCCTCGAAGCGCGGCCGGCGTCAGGAAGCTTTCGCGCTTCGCCTCCCTCCGATGCGGAGCGGCGAGGTTCTGGCGTGATCCCGCCCGAGCGGGTGCACTACCTCAACGAAATCGCCGCGACCGTGCGCGAGCATCACGCTGCGCAAGACGACATCGCTGCGCGGTTGCGCCTTGTCCAGCAGTTGCGGGCCGTGGCCGAACAAGCGCGAGCACGCGGTGCAACGGCCACGGCCGACGACCTTGAGGCGCAGGTGGAGGAACTCTCCGCTGCAGAAGACCTCACTGCCGCCAATGCAGGGCTCGAAGCGCACCGTGCGCTCGCCGAAGCCTACCGCAGCGGCGCGTACACCTACCACGTGCGCGGGCGAGCTTTCACCGTGGACACGACCACCGAGTCGTTGGCCCACAGCCCCATTCCGAAGGTGGCGTTGCCGCGGTACTCGGACGACGGGGACCTGTACCGCTTCCTCGCCCGTGAGAACCTGCCCGGCCATTTCCCCTACACAGCCGGCGTCTTCCCGTTCAAGCGGCAGGACGAACTCAGCGCTCGAATGTTCGCTGGTGAAGGCGAAGCGGAGCGCACGAACCGCCGCTTCCACCTCCTCTCCCACGGCGCGCCCTATGTCCGCCTCTCCACCGCTTTCGATTCGGTCACGCTGTACGGCCGCGACCCGGCCGAGCGTCCCGACGTCTGGGGGAAGGTCGGCAATTCAGGAGTCTCCATTGCGTCGGTCGACGACGCCAAGCGGCTCTATTCTGGATTCGACCTGTGCGACGCCAACACGAGCGTGAGCATGACGATCAACGGACCTGCGCCCATCGTGCTCGCCTTCTTCCTCAACGCCGCCATCGACCAGCAGGTCGAGCGGCACCTCGCCGAACAAGGCGCCCTCCCAGAACGGCTCCCGGAAGCCTACCGAGGCGACCTCCCTGAAGGGCACGACGGCTTTGGGCTCGCCACGGTGGGCCGTCGTGGAGATGCGCTCGTGGACGCCGACACCTACGCGCGCATCCGCGCGGAAACGCTGCGCACCGTGCGCGGCACGGTGCAGGCGGACATCCTGAAGGAGGACCAGGCACAGAACACCTGCATCTTCTCGACGCCGTTCGCGCTGCGCCTAATGGGGGACGTTCAGCAATACTACATCGAGCACGGCATTCGAAACCACTACTCCGTCAGCATCTCCGGATACCACATCGCTGAAGCCGGGGCGAACCCCATCACCCAACTTGCCTTCACCCTTGCAAACGGCTTCACGTACGTCGAATACTACCGCTCGCGCGGCATGGACATCGACGCCTTCGCGCCAAACCTGTCCTTCTTCTTCAGCAACGGGCTCGACCCGGAATACACCGTGATCGGTCGAGTGGCACGTCGCATCTGGGCGGTCGCGATGCGTGAACTGTACGGTGCTGATGAACGAAGTCAGAAACTGAAGTACCACATCCAGACGAGCGGTCGCTCGCTTCACGCTCAGGAAATTGACTTCAACGACATCCGCACGACACTCCAAGCGCTGCTTGCCATTCAAGACAATGCGAATTCCCTGCACACCAACGCCTACGACGAAGCGATCACCACCCCCACCGAAGGAAGCGTTCGTCGCGCGTTAGCGATTCAACTCATCGTGAACAAGGAGTCCGGCTGGGCCAAGACCGAAAACCCACTGCAAGGGGCCTTCTTGGTGGACGAACTCACCGACCTCGTCGAGCAGGCCGTGCTCGATGAATTTGAAGCGATCAGCCGCCGTGGTGGCGTGCTTGGAGCCATGGAAACGATGTACCAGCGCGGAAAAATTCAGGACGAGTCGATGCACTACGAGCACCTCAAGCACGACGGAACGTTGCCCATCATCGGCGTGAACACCTTCGAGAACCCGAACGCTGCCGCCTTCGACGAGAGCGCCGCCGATGCCTTCGACATGGAACTCGCACGAGCGACGCCCGAGGAAAAGCAGGCCTGCCTCCAGCGAACCGAGGCCCTCCATACCGCGTCGCCAGAGGCAACACAGGCCGCCCTGCGGGCCCTGCAGGACGTGGCACGCTCCGGCGGAAACGTCTTTGCTGAACTGATGGAAACCGTGAAGGTGGCGACGCTCGGTCAAATCACCTCGGCCCTCTTTGATGTCGGTGGCCAGTACCGACGCAACATGTGAGCCCTCTTCTGACCCTTATAGCGGGTCGCAGCCCAACCGAAGCATGGCTTCGTGGGAGGACAAGATGAGGTATCTTGAGCAAGAGCAAGACGATGAAGAAGGCGTGCCCGAGGAGGGGTCCTTCGTCATCGAGGCTGGCTTTGAAGGGGGTCAATTCAACATCGACCTGCTCGACTTCCACCGCCGCAACAAGGGAGCGATTCAGGAACTGCGTCGCTCATCCAGGACCGCCCTTGACGACCTGCGCAAGGCGACGATGAACGGGGCCACGCCCCACCACCACTCCCGCTTCTTCCCCACCCACCTCGGGAACATGATGCTCGCCCTCGTCGAGAAGCGCCTCGACGACGAAGCGCACCCGTGGAGACGCTTGGCCTTCGTGATGAAGGACGACGCGACCGCCACGCGCAAGCCCGACTTCCATGTTGTGGACCTCGGAGAGCGAGGTCGGATTGAGGTGGGTCTCGAAGCCGAGCTGCACATCGACGTTGGTGAGCACAACGTGATGCTCGTCATGACGCACGACCACGACGGCGACCGTCGCTTCCACATCGGCGTGCCGGAAGAGCACGCCGCCGCTGCAGACGCCTTCATCGAACAACTGAGCAAGGACGTGTTCGACGAACTTCTGCGAGGACTCTTGCTCTCCAGCACCTACCAGGTGCTCGACCGGTCCACCATGCGTGACGAGCGGCTCACCGTTTCGGACGACATCGCCGAGGCCATCGAACGGGAAGTCATCGACTACGTTCCGCTCATGGCCGAACTCGAGGCCCTAGGAGTACCCTCCTCGCGCGGCATCATCCTCGCAGGCGAGCCCGGGACGGGCAAGACGCTCATCGTCAAGCACATCGTCAGCGCGAACGACGACCTCAGCACCATCCTTGTGAGCCCCGACGAACTTGGACGTGGTTCAATTCGTCGCATTTTCGAGCATGCACGCCTGATGTCGCCTTGCCTCGTCGTGCTCGAGGACATCGACAACGTGGGTGCGATCTCCCGTGATATTGCGCAGCACCCCATTCTTGGTGAACTGCTCGTCGCGATGGACGGGACGGACGGCAATTCCGGGGTGGTGGTGATCGCCACCACGAATCACATCGGTTTCCTCGACGGTGCGATTCGTTCTCGCCCTGGACGCTTTGACCGCGTCATCCACGTTGGCGCACCGAGCACCTCGGTCCGCCGAACGATGCTCAAGGAGCAGGTCCTGCGATTTGGGTCGACTCCAAACGACCTCGACATGAACCGCCTTGTCCGAGACACGGACGGGATGACGGGGGCCTACCTGAACGAAGTCGTGAAATCGGCCTTCATTCGCTGCCGCCAACGTGGCGCGACCGTGTT
Organism: Thermoplasmatota archaeon; assembly: GCA_030830875.1. Taxonomy (GTDB): domain Archaea; phylum Thermoplasmatota; class Poseidoniia; order Poseidoniales; family Poseidoniaceae; genus MGIIa-L3. Next base: position 5,248 of record JAURMD010000141.1, read on the forward strand.
GGGCGACGAAGACCTCGCCAACGCCCTGAACGATGTCAAAGGCTCCCGAACGCTTGCGATGGATGGACCCCGCGACGACAGCATGGAGATGGGGCGAGACGGTTTGTTTGCTTGATCGATGGGACGTGCTTGGTCGACAATTCGGCCCTTTTGGGGGCCGTTTTGGAGGAAGCACCTATAATCTCAGGACGAAGGATGACGCGGGGCAAGGCATCGCCTCGGTGATTCACCCTGACGTGCAAGGAGATGCTCCCGGCGACGCCCTCGCACCGGGACCACGCCCTCGAAGCAGACCTCCAAGCCAGGCTCGACCATGGCCATCGCATCTATGCAGTTGGGGACGTTCATGGGCACCTCGGTACGCTTCGCGCGTTGTTGCATCGGCTGAAGGTTGGAGACGAGGACCGCGTGGTGCTCCTCGGTGATGCCATCGACCGCGGGCCAGACGCCGCAGGCGTGCTCGACCTGGTGAGAAAAGACCCGCGATTGCTGCTCTTGCTTGGAAACCATGAGCGCATGGCGACGATGTCGTTGTGCTCTGAGCGTGGTCTCACCCTGTGGCAGCCATGGATGCAACGTGGGGGGTCCGCTACCTGGGGCTCCTACGTGGTTCGCGCCGAAGGAGAATTGCACCTCGCTCGTGCAGCCTTCCTCGACGATTTGCTGTGGCTCAATGACCTTCCAACCGAACTCGTGCTGAACCGCTTCAGGCTCGTTCATGCCGGATATGACCCGCGGAAACCGCTGAACGAGCAAACGGAGCACGACGTGCTCTGGATTCGAAGGCGATTCTACAAACACGACGAACCGCTTGACCCACGACGAACCGTGGTGTTCGGCCACTCGACCACGACAAAACTTGGACCGCGCCCTGGTGAGGTCGTTCGCAGCGATGTTCTTCTTCGCAACGGACGTCCGGCGTGGGTCGCGATGGACGTCGGCGCCTACAACCATGCAGATCCTGGCCTTGCCGCTCTGGACCTGGCCACCGGCACCGTGGTTCGTCAACGGACCTTGCCTTCCGAACGCTGGTTCGACGACAGCGAGTCGGGTGAGGCGCCCGTTGGTCGGGCGTTTGGTCTGCAGGTGCTTCGCGAGCGAAGCGCAAGCCACGCACGACCACGGGCTGCAGTATATGCGAGCGTGACGGGCTTGATCCTCCCCCCCGACAACGCCTGCCGACGTTGGGCCGAAGGCCAAGCCGCCATCGCTTCGAAGGAGGCAGTGGACGATGGTTGGCGCTTCATTCGTGCACGAAGCGTTGAACGCACGTTCCGTCCGAGCCTCGACCACCGTGTGAGCACCGCTCAAGGGCAGCGACGTCACAGGGTGATGCTCGGGCCAGGAACGCCCCCCGCACGGAAGCACCCCTCCCTCCCGCCACCGGAACGCTACCGCGTTGTCCGCGCAGGTCGCATCGAACCGTTGGAAGAACGCTACGCAGTGCAACGGTTTCCCTCTCCCGAACACCTGATGCAAGCATGATGCACGGCGAACAACATTCAAGGCTGTACAAGGCATTTCACCTGTTCATGAAGGGACGTGACCCACAGGCAGCCCTCCTCGAGGCGATGTTTGAACGAGCGACCACCCCGCTGGCACGAGCCATTTCGAACGCCCTTTCTGACCGGCACCAAGCCGTGCGGGTGCAGGACGCATGGCGTCGTTTGTACGGCGAATGAGCCGACAGCGTGAAGCGGACACCTTCGATGGTTCCACGTGGACCCCGGCCTTGCTCCGGCCTTGGTCGCGGCCGGGACGGTGTTCGCCTTGGGTGCCATAAGTCCCGGACCAAGCCTCGCCGTGGTGCTTCGGAACACCTTCGAAGGTGGGCGTAGGCGAGGGGTGGCGTGCGCCATCGGGCACGGTTTAGGCTTCGGCATCTATGCCATGCTGGCTGTGTTCAGCCTCGTTGCTGTGATGGGCCTGACGGAACACGGTATGGACGTCATGCGGCTGCTCGGCGCGGCTGTGCTCCTCCTCTTCGCCTCGTGGAGCTGGCCAAAACCCACCCCTGAAGTCGACGCAGCGGAGGTCGTCATGGATCAAAGCGGAAGGAACGGTTTCGCTGAAGGTATGACCATCGCGGTGCTCAACCCAAAGATCGCTGTGTTCATGGTCGCTGTCCTCTCACAGGTGCTCGATCCCAGCATGCCGTGGTCGACCCGCGTCGCCGTGGGGCTGCTTGGCATGACCATCGATACGACCTGGTACCTTGTCGTCGCACTTCTGCTGTCGAGCGAGGCCTTGGAAGCCCGACTCAAGGCCCAGCGTGACCGAATCGGACGAATTCTGGCCACCACGATGGTACTGCTTGCGTGTTGGACCGTGTGGACGACATTGGTGTCCTGAGTCATCGTGGGCATGCACCACATGCGAAGGTGGACCGACCTGATTGTGTGAAGCGAACAATGGGCCGCCCACACGACCGTCCCTCTCGACCCGGACAAGGCTGCCCCTCCCTGTCGTACACCCTGAAGTGGTGTGGGAAGTAGCCCAATTCCCCATCGACGCCTCGAAAATCGGCAAGCGTTGAGCCACCGGATTCGATCGCCTCCTCGAGCACCTGCACGAAGGAGACGAACAATCGATGGAGTCGTCCCGTTGGCTGATGGCGTTGGTTGACCAAACTGGAGGCCATTCGTCGGGGTGAGACTCCACACCGATGGAGGGCTTCGCACACGTAGATGTTGCCAAGACCAGCCACGACGCGTTGGTCGAGCAAGGCGGTCTTGATCGGTGAACGTCGCCCTGCAAGCCGGAGAGCGAGGCCGTCAACATCGAGCAACGGTGCCCCATCGACAAGCCCTGTCATCGCCAAGGGTTCTGGCCCAACGTCGGCCAAGGCAGTTTGAAGCTCCGTCGCATCCTCAAACAAGTCCACCCATCCGAAGCGACGATGGTCGGTGTAGACCGCCACGTGTCCATCGTCAAACGACAGCACGAGGTGGTCATGTGGTCCATAGCCTCCGACCACGTCCGAAGCACGCACCTCACGGTGGTAGACGCCCAGCGTGGTTCCCGTCCCTGCCCCTTGGTGAAGCGTCCAGCGCCCCGACATGCCAAGGTGGGAGCGAAGGACCTGCCCGTCGTCGAGCAGCACAATGAGTTGCTTCGCACGGCGCCGAACCTGCACGACACCACGGCCGCTCAGTCGCTCTGCAAGACCGTGAGGAAAGGGGAAGCGGAGGTCAGAACGACGCTGTTCGACCGA
>JAURMD010000142.1 GCA_030830875.1 Thermoplasmatota archaeon
CTCCACGCGACCGCAGCAGCCATCCCCTGAGGGGTGAACTTCCTGCTCAGCAAAGCGATGCCCCCTGCACGCTTCAACACCTTCAGGCCGTTCGAAGGTTCCTGCTTTGCACCTTCCTCCACAGGGTCCTTTCCGCCAAATCGCCTGAGCCATCTTCGTGCGCCAAGGCCCATGTCGGCGACCTTGCGCAGCCGGTCGAGGTCTTGACGCTCCACGGCCACGAGCACGCGACGAACGCGACGGATGCGGAGAAGGTCAAGGAAGACCCACGTCGAAGCGAGCACGAACAACAGGAGGTGAGCGTACCATGGTCCGTCCGACCAATACCTCCAACCGATGGGGTCGGCCAATCGTCTGTACAGAAAGACGATGATCAACGGGAGGCTGAACGCAAGCACTTCGTTGAAAATGAGAAGGCGAAGGCCGCGGACGGGCAGTTCCATGAGTTGCTTCAACGCCCATCCCGCGTGGGGCGCGAGTTTCGCCACCACACGCCGCGCCGGGCGCGCCAAGAGCAGCAAGCGAAGCAGCAACGGCAACCAGATGACGACGTAGACGTACGCCGCCCACGGCCCCTCCGGAGGGAAGGTCGGCGCGAGGATGGGGGTCGCCACGCGCCTTCATTGGCAGACCCGCCATCAAGCCCACGGTGAGAAGGGAGCGAAGGGCTATGGAGGACGACCCGGCAGCCTCCACCATGGTGTTCACCCACCCCATGGCAGATTGGCTCGGCTTCAACGTGGACCGCGCGTGGCTCGAGGCCAACGTCTCCTGGCGTGACTTCGGCACCGGCGTCCGGCTTGGTAAACTCAAGCGCGAGGACGCCACCTCGTTGGTGCTCTACGACGCGGACAGCGAGGTCGAAGTGGACGCCTTCATGCCCCATTCCCACCCCGGTGGCGAATGCTACCTCGTGCTCGAAGGTGAGGTGTGGGACGAGGACGGCACCTACCCGACGGGCTCCATCGTCTGGATGGGGCGCGAAACGACCCACACGCCGCGCACGCGCGGGCGGACGCTCATCCTCGTGCTCTGGCCAGAGGGCGTCAAGGCCGCCTGATCAGGCGTCCACCGGGGCCGGCGCCCCATCGAGGGCGAAGAGACCGTTCGACAATTTGTGGTCATACCACCACGCTCCACCCGGGAAGGAAGCGGCGAGGAAGCCGACCGGGACGGTGCGCCAATCCCACCACCGGTTCACGCCGAGCGTGAGCGCGAACAGGTAGGCCATGAAGAGCGCCCCGTGGATCGGCCCGAGCACCTCCACCATGTGCGGCGCGTCCATGAGGTACTTCACCGGCGTCGCGATGCACATCAACAGCACCGCAGACAGGCCTTCGACCCAGCCGAGCCACATGACCCACCGCATGGCCGTGCCACCGGCCTGACCCAGAAGAGGTTGGTCCTCGATTCAGACGAGGCGGATGGCCGTGTTCCCTTGGTCGACGGCCATGATTCGAACGTTGAGGTTGTAGGCGTTCAGGGCTTGCTCGAGGGAACCGTTGCGCACCCATTCGCGGATGACCGTGCCCCCTTGGTAGCCGTGGCAAACGAGCACACCAGGAACATCATCGGTGCGTGCGTCCCGGACGTCGTCCACGATGTACCGTTTGGCGTCGTTCAACGACATCATGTGGACGTCACGGGTCTTGAATCCGGTCGTGTCCACCTTTGCACCCCACGTCGTCGGGCTTCCGGCCGTGCCGTGGCGCTGGGGGTTCCGTTTTGCTGAGTCGTTCGTGCGGCGGCGCCCGTTGAGGTGTCGGGTGAGGTCCCTGCGTCGGTCGACCATGCCCCCTCCCTCACTCAACCGCGTTTGAACCCTCGGCCGATTCTGCCTGAGAAGTCGTGGCGCTAATTTCGGCCATCGCTGCCTCCTCGTCTTCGCCGAAAGGGTGCCACGTGGTGAGGCTCCACCCTGCGTACTGCGCGCCCATCCGGCCTTCGCCAACGATGAGCACGTCCCAACGACCGCTGAGGGAGATGGGTCGGCCATGGAACACCGCGTACCCGTCGTCGTTCGCAAGGCGCACGTTGACGCCCCAGTCGCTGGTGGTGACCTCGGCGCGTGCGTGCACAAGGATGTACTTCTCCTGGTACCATACGGTGCGCCCGTCAAAGGCCTGCGCGAGGGCTTCCTTGCGCTCCCGTGCAGCGGCGATGTGGTCCGTTTCGGAAGGCTCGTTGGTCATGCCAGAGGTCCTTGACGACCCGATTTGAAGGACGAATCTTCACGCCTCGACCATCGGCCGGGACGAGCCGCACGAGGGGCAGAGTTGCTCCTCGTCGTCGGCGTAGGCGTGCTGGCAGGCCGGGCAGGTCGCGGCCAAGACCAACCGTCCAGAACCGGCGTCCACCGCCTCGCCGATGAGGGTGAGGCGACCAGGAGAAAGTTCCCCAACGCTGTACGCACCCGCGCCGCCGAGCCGCACCAGCATGTCGGGCGGCAGGGTGAGCGTGCCGATCTCGTCCACAAGCAGTTCACGGCCGACCTCGAGGTTGGTGATGTCGAGGTCCTTGCCGTGCTCGGCCACGAAGCGACCGTCGCGCAGTTCGAGGCTCCGGTCGCAGAAGTCCGCGACCTCCTTCGAGTGGGTCACGATGAGGAAGGCCACGCCGTCCTTTTCGTGCAGGTCACGGAACAGCCGCAGCACTTCACGACTGGTCACCGGGTCCAGCGCACCGGTCGGCTCGTCCGCGAGGATGAGCCGGGGCTCGGTGATGAGCGCGCGGGCGATGGCGACGCGCTGCTGTTCCCCGCCCGAGAGCATCGCGGGCAGGGCCAAGGCCCGGTGGCCCATCTGCAGGCGTTCGAGGATCTCGAGGGCCTTCGCCTTCGCCTGCTTTGAGCGGACGCCTTGGTTGATGAGGGGCTGCGCCACGTTGTCCCGGGCGTTGAGGCTCGGCAGCAGGTTGCCTTCCTGGAAGATGAAGGACACCGTACGCTGCCGAAGGGTCACCAGTTCCTGCCCGGTCAGCCGCGTCATGTTGCGTCCGTCGAGGCGGACCGAGCCCGAGGACGGCTTCATCAGGCCTCCAAGGCACTTCAGCAGGGTGGACTTGCCGCTGCCGGAGGGACCGACCACGGCGACCGCCTCGCCGGCCCGCATCGCCACGTTGAGGCCACGCAGGGCGACGACGTTGCCGTCCTCCGCCTTCGACTCGTAGATGTGGTAGAGGGCGTCGGCTTCGAGGATCATGGGCTGCTCGTCCGTCATGCTCACTCCCCCTTCAGGACGCTGGCAAGGTCCGCGCCCAGCGTGCGCCGCGTCGTGATCAGCAAGGCCAGCACGACCGCGGCGAAGACCGAGGCCGAAACGATGGCCAACGAGCCCCACGGGTACACGAGGTTCCGCGTGAGCGTCGTTGAGGAGCCGCCAAAGATCTGGAAGATGAAGCCAAACACCTCGAAGAAGCCGTTGAAGGACAGCGCCAAACCAAGGCCCAAGGCGATGCCCAGCAGCATTGACACGAGGACGATGGAGAGGATCTCAAAGAGCACCAAGCGCACGATTTGGCCGGGCGCCGCACCGATGGCCTGGAGGATGGCGAGTTCCTTCTGGCGCTGGTTGAGCACGAGCGAGAGGAACACGAAGGAGGAGGCGACCGCGGCCAAACTCGCGACCACGAACTGCAGCGAAAGGAGCCCCTGCGTGCCGAAGATCAGCCCGCCGTTGCGTTCCACTTCCTTGTGGGCGGTCTCCCAGTCCTCGGCCGCGCCGACGCGGCCGTCGGCCTCGATGCTGGCCCGAAGCGCGACGAGGTCGTCCCCTTCGAGGTCCGGCAGCGCGAACATCCAGGTCGTCGAGGCGTGAGCATCAGCCGCGTCGTCGCCCACGAAGGTCCGCCACGCGCCTTCACCGATCACGACCGAGGAGGCCATCGTGGCGGTGGGCACGCCGGGAATGAACTGGTGCGTTCCCACGTAGCGCAGCGTTTGCTCGTGCGGGGTCACGTCGATGCGCAGGCCGCCGGCGCTCGACGCGAAGAGCGGTGCGAGCGCGGGGGTCGGCTGCAGGGTGGGCCCGCTGGCGCAGGCCGTCAGGTCCGCAGGCGTCCCGTCGGGACAGAGCGCCCCGCTCAGGTTCGCGGCGTTTGAGAAGTTCGTACCGGAGAGGTCGAGGCCGAACATGCCGAGCATGTTCGCACCGGACAGGTTCGCGCCGGCGAAGCCGGGAGCGGCACCGAAGCCGAAGGTCGGCACCCACACCGCACCGGAGAGGTCGGCCCCGGAGAGGTCCGCGCCCGAGAGGTCCGTGCCGACAATCATGGCGCCGGAAAGGTTCGCACCGCGCAGGTCGAGGCCCGACAGGTTGGCGTTCGTCAGGTCCGCCATGCCAAGGTCCACGCCAGCGAGGGAGCCCGAAAGCGAGGTGTCGCTGAGGTTCAACACGGTCATGGCGCGGTAGGCCTCGAAGAGGGCCTCAAGGTCAAGGCCGGCGAGCGGGTCGTCGGACGCGGTCGCCTCGGGCGCGGTGAAGTTGATCGTCACTTCCTGCCAAATGAAGCGTCGGGATTCGGAGCGCTCCGTGTCGTCGGCCTCGAGCAGCAGGTCACCTCGGTCGGAACGACCGTTTCGGCCGCTGCCCCACAGGTCGAGGGCAAAGGCCGCATCCTCACCGACCGAAAAGGTCCCCTCGGACAGGGCGGCAAGGGCCATGTCCACGTCCTCGCCAGGCAGGCCTTGCTCGTCCCATCGAAGCACGTCAGCGCTGCCATTGAGCAGCACCCACGTTTGGAAGGCCTCGCCGTCGGAATTGGTCAGGAAAAGCGCTGGCGTCGTGGTTGCCATCACCCGGACATCATCGCCGTAGACCTCACGCACCGTAGCGAGCGCGTCGCTTGCGTTGACCGGGGATTCGAACTCGACGCGCAGGTCGCCACCAACCTGCGTGTCGGCGGTGCGCTCGTCGACCAGCGTCCCCGTGTAGCCCTGCACGGCCGCGAGGGTCACGATGGACAGCGTGAGGAGCATGATGACGGCGAGCCGGTTGACCGATTCGGCCGAACTCGACCCTTTGAGCCCACGGCGCACGTCCTTGAGGAGGGGCGTCCGGCCAAGGAGGAGCTGCATCAACTGCGGCCCATAGGCGCCGAGGCGCCCGAGGAGCAACGCACCGCCGATCCAGAACATGAAGGGGCCGAAGATGCCGAGCAGCCCTTCGATGAAGAAGTTCGAGTA